>JAOAIO010000073.1 GCA_026414665.1 Azovibrio sp. | reverse complement strand
CTGCCATACGCGGGACCCGCGTCGTAGAGCAAGCGATGGCCGGCGGTTTCCAGCAACACCGCCTGTCCCTGCCCCACATCCAGGACGGTGACACGCAGCTGGCTCGGTTCGAGCGACGGCCGGGGCCAGAACAAGAGCGGCAGGAGCAGCACCAACCCCACGCCCCGGCCCGGCACCCCGCGTGGCAAGAGCAGTAGAAAAACCCCGGCTAGCGCCAGCACAACCGCCGTCATATCCGCGCCCGGCGGCTGCCAGAGCGGCAAGGCGGACAGCTTTTCGAGGACAGCCATCAGCCCTATCAACAAGCCCTGGGCGAGATCGAGCAGCGGCAGCCCCGGCACCCAAGCGAGCATGGCGGCCAGCAGCACGAGGGGCGTGATGAGTAAACTCACCACGGGAATGGCCAATAGGTTGGCCAGCGGCGCCACCCAGGGAAACTGCTGGAACACCCAGAGCAAAATGGGCAAGGTCGCCAAGGTCGCAGCCCACTGGGTACGGCCGAAGTCGCGCAGCCAGGCCCGCCAGCCCGCTTGAGCCGCGGCGCTCGGCCCAAGCGGCAGGCTGATCCAAAGCAGCGCCGCTACCGCCGCGAAGGATAGCCAGAAACCCGGCGCCAACACCGCCCAAGGGTCCAGGATCAGCACCCCGACCAAGGCCAGTAGCAGAATGCGCCAGGGCCCCACGTCGCGCCGCGTCAGCACGGCCAAAGCGGCCACCGTGAGCATCAGGCAGGTACGCTGCGCGGGAATGCCGAACCCGGCCAGCAGCGCGTAGGCTACCGCCGTCAGCCAAGCCGCACAGATGGCCGCCTGCTGCGCTGGCCAACGCAGGCAGAGCGCCGGCCAGCGGCGCCAGCAGCGCAACACACACCAGCCAACCCAACCCGCCATGAGCGTGACATGCAAACCGGAAATGCTCATCAGGTGTGTCGTGCCGGTGCGGTTGAAAATGCGCCATTGCGCCGCCGGGATGGCGCGCTGGTCGCCGATGGCAAGCGCTATGAGAATACCGGCATGCGGCGTCTCGCCCAGTGTGCGCACAAAGGCATCGCGCACCTGCTGGCGCAGCCGGTGCACGACATGCATGGGCGGCCAAGCGAGGCCCGCATCGAGCCGCTGTGGCGGCGGCTCGGCGCGCACATAGCCGGTAGCGCGTAGACCGCGCTCGAGCAACCAAGCCTCGTAATCGAAGCCGCCGGGGTTGGCGCTGCCATGCGGCCGCTTCAAACGCAGCGTGAGCATCCAGCGCTCTCCGGCCTGAAACACGGGGGCGGCAGCTTCTGCCTCTTCTCCTGCGCGCCGGTAAACGCTCAACCACAAGCGTTCTGGCAGGCGCGCCGCGTCAGGTTGCGCGGCTTCGACCCGGAATTCGAAGCGCTGGCCCTGCTCGAAGCGGATGGGTAAGGACGCCACCACCCCGGTGACGCGCACATCCCGGCCTTCCCAAGCCGGGTCCAAGGTATCGGCCAGGCGCAGCTCTGCCCGCCATGCGGCCCAGCCAAAACCAGCGGCCAGGCCGGCGAGACAAGCCAGCGGCAAGAGCGGCAGCAGCGAAAATTTGCGCCGCGCCACGGCAAAACAGGCAAAAAGGAGGAAAATTCCGGCGACGAGCCAGTGCCCACCCGCCGTAGGCAGTTCGGCCTGTTGCTGTAAGAGCAGGATGCCCAACACCCCGCCAACGAGGAAAAAGGATGTCAACCGCGCCATCGGCGCATTAGAGCAAAAGCCCCGCGAAAACCCAAACGCATAACCATGCGCAAGCACCTCAAACGCTATCTGCCCGATCACTCGTCCCTGCAGCAAAACCGCTGGCTGCGCTATCTCGGCCCACAGCTCACCCACCCGCGTCTGTGGCACTTGAACCGTCACTCGGTCGCCGGGGGCTTCGCTGCCGGCCTGTTCTGCGGCTTGGTGCCCGGGCCGTTCCAGATGTTTTGCGCCGCGCTCGCGGCCATCGTGTTTCGGGTGAACCTGCCGCTTGCCATGCTAACCACCCTCTACACCAACCCTTTCACGCTCGTTCCCCTCTATCTGCTCGCCTTCGAGATCGGCAGCCGCTTCGAACCGCCCGCGCATGGCTTCGTCGCGCCGCCCGAGTTTTCCCTCGCCGAGATTGGCCAGTGGGGCGAAGCCATGGCGGCCTGGGTATTGAACCTGGGCAAGCCCCTCGGCATCGGCCTTATCATCCTCGCCACCTTGCTTGCCGTCGTCGGCTATTGCCTCGCCCGGCTCGCCTGGCGCATCTATCTGGTACGCGCCTGGCGGCGTCGCCACCCGCGCCGGAAAAGTTAAAGGATGGCCCGCAGAAAACGCGCGCGAGCCTGGCATACAGCCGGAAACGACTACAATCGCACCTTCCGAACCCGCCCGCCACCGCCATGCCCCACGCTGCCCAGCCCATCCTCGACCCGCTTGCCTACCTCGCTGACACGGACACCCAAAGACTCGCGGCCAGCATGGCGCAGGAGGCGTTTAGTCGCGCTTTTCAACGCTCCGTGCGCGCCACCGATGACCGGCAAGCGCAGGCCGCGCTGAAAGCTCGCTGCCACCACTGGTGCCAGGCGAGCGCCGAGGCAACGGCACAGCCTCTGCGCCTGGCCCTCTTGATCAGCGGCCTCGACCAGTGGGGACTCGCCTATAGCCAGGCTTTCCAGCTCCGCGCCCTGCCGGCCTTGAGCGAACTCATCGGCGCGCTGCGCAACGGTCTCGAGCCTCGCTCCGAGGCCCGCTTCCAGCGTTTTTTCGAGCAACTCGAAGTCGAAGAATGCGCCGCCATCGATTTCAAAATCGCGCTGCGCCGCCACATTCATCTCGCGCTCTGGCACGCCATGGCGGCTTGCGACAGTGACGCGGCGGCCACGCCCATCAGCCAGGCTCTAGGCAGCCTGCTACTCGCCTTGCACGCGCGCATGCCCACGCTAGGCTGGCGTCTCCTCGCCGATAGTCTGGCAAGCATCCAGCTCGCCCTGCTCAATGCCACGCCGCCCTCAGAGCTCGCTCAACGCCAAACCCATGCGCTCTTTGCCGCCTTGCGCCAGGCGCTACCCGCCGCCACCTACCAGCGCATCCTCGCCCATTCCGGTCAAGCGGTGCTAGCCTGGCAACGCGCTCGCCAGGCGCACTAAGGCCGCTCCGCGCCTTCTCTGCGCCTTTTAAACTAGGCCTAAAAACAATCCGCCATGCCACGGCAAGCCGGTTGCGCCGCTCTGGCGCTGGTCGGCTCGATTCACAGCGCTTCGAGCCGCCCATCGCGCAAGGTCAGCGTGCGGTCGCTACGCGCCGCGAGCGCGGCATCGTGAGTCACGATGACCAAGCTCATGCCAGCCGACCGGGTGCGTTCCAAAAGCACGTCGAATACCGCATCCGCCGTGTGACGATCCAGGTTGCCCGTGGGCTCGTCGGCGAGGATGCAGGCCGGCTCGCCGACGAGCGCTCGAGCCATGGCGGCACGCTGGCGCTCGCCGCCGGAAAGCTCGCCCGGACGATGCTCGAGGCGGTGCTCCAGCCCTACTGCCGTCAGCGCCGCTGCCGCGCGCGCCAGCGCCTCACGGCGCGGCAAACGGCGAATCCAAAGCGGCATGGCGACGTTTTCGAGCGCGGAGAACTCCGGTAGCAAATGGTGGAACTGATATACGAAGCCCAAATGCCGATTGCGCCAGTCGCCCCGCTCGGCTTCGCTCAAGCGGGAAAAATCACGCCCCATTAGCTCGACCCGACCGGCACTCGGCGCATCCAGGCCCCCCAGCAGATGCAAGAGCGTGCTTTTACCGGAGCCAGAAGCCCCGACGATCGCCAGGATCTCGCCAGGACGCACGCTCAAGCTCACATCGCGCAACACCCGCACGGGACTCGCTGCCTGTTCAAAGGTCTTGCCCAAGCCGACGCAGGCGAGCACCACGGGCACGGACGCATCCGGCGCCGGGAGGGGCCCGACGCTTCGCGCTGGCATCGCCGTCTCACTCATAGCGCAAGGCCTCCGCCGGATTGACCCGAGCGGCACGCCAGCTCGGATAGAGAGTCGCCACCAGCGCGAGCGCGAAGGTCATCAAGGTCACGCCCCAGACATCGCGCCATTGCAAATCGGATGGCAGATCAGAAATGTAATAGACATCCTTGGCCAGGAACTGGATGCCTAGGCTGCGCTCGATGAAAGGGACCACCACATCGATGTTGAGCGCAAGGCTGACGCCGCCTAGCACGCCAAGCGAAAGCCCGATGCAACCAATCAAGGCGCCCTGGATGATGAACACTGCCATGATGCTGCTAGGCCGAGCCCCCAACGTGCGCAGAATGGCGATATCGGCCTGCTTGTCGGTCACCGCCATCACCAAAGTGGAAACGATGTTGAAGGCAGCCACGGCAACGATCAGGGACAAGATGATGAACATCATCTTCTTCTCGATCTGCACGGCGCGAAAGAAGTTGGCGTGACTGCGCGTCCAGTCGGACACATAGGCATCGGCATGGATCATGCCGGCCACCTCCCGCGCCACCCGGGGTGCCGCGAACAGGTCATCGAGTTTTAAGCGCACGCCGCTCACCCGATCGCCAAGGCGGTACAGCTTTTGGGCGTCACCGAGATCGATCAAGGCCAAGCCGGAATCGTACTCGTACATCCCCACCTCGAAGATGCCCACCACGGTAAAGGCGCGTAGCCGCGGCACCACCCCTGCCGGCGTCACCGCGCCCTGGGGCGCGATCACCGTCACCTTATCGCCCAGATGCACGCGCAGGGCGCGCGCCAGCTCGGAGCCCAGCACGATGCCAAATTCCCCCGGCTTCAAGTCATCGAGCCGGCCGCTTTGCATGTGGCCGGCGAAATCGGCGACCTGGGCCTCCAGGCTGGGCTCGATGCCGCGCACCACCGCGCCGCGCACCTCCTGATCCACGGACAGCATGGACTGGGCCTGGACGAACGGCGCCGCCGCCACGACTTGCGGGTGCGCCCCGGCCTCGAGCGCCACCCGACTCCAGTTGGGCAAATCGCCATCCATGCCGTGGATCTGGATGTGCGAGGCTACCCCGAGGATGCGCGTGCGCAATTCTTTCTGAAAGCCGTTCATCACCGACAGCACCACGATCAGCGCCGCCACGCCGAGCGCGACACCCAGCATGGAGATGAGAGAAATGAAGGAAATGAAATGATTGCGCCGCTTGGCGCGGGTATAGCGCAGACCGATGCGGATTTCGTAAGGAAGAGCCACGGCAAGGAAGCGCCCGGAAAGCCAAAGGGGGCCTATGGTACACTCGCTTACGCCGCTGCGGCAAAACACCCGCCTGGCCGGCCGCCGCGGCCGCACAGACCGCGCTGCGCCTTTCGGCCTGCCGCCCGCCCGATCCGCTTCGCCATGCACCTCACCCTACTCATTCCCGATTTGCTCTGGCCCGAGCCCGACGACCAAGAGACCCTGACGCACCTTACCTGCCCCGCGCTGGAAACGCTGATCGGCAAGAGTCACTCGACACGCGGCCCGCGCCAACCGCTCGAGCTGGCGCTCGCCCGACAGCTAGGCTTAGGCGCGCCCGGCCTCGCCCCCTACCGCCTGCTCGGCGAAACGGCGGCCCCGGCCCCGGGCGAAAAGCTCTGGTACTGCGCCGACCCGATTCAGCTCCAGTTTCACCATGAACGCATCATCCTCGGCGATGTCAGCCGGCTCACGCTCACCGCCGATGAAGCCCAAGCCCTGGTCGCGGACCTCAACCAACACTTTGCCGATCTGGGCCGCTTCCACGCGCCGCATCCCCAACGCTGGTATCTGGAAGCCGCTGCCGGACTCGAACTCCCGGCGTTGCCGCCGCTGTCGGCCGCGAGCGGCCGCCAACTCGGCGCCGTGCTGCCAGACTCAGCGCACTTGGCGCGGCTCATGAACGAATTGCAGATGCGGCTGCACACCCACCCGGTCAACCGCGCCCGCGAAGCCCGCCGCCAGCCGCTCATCAACGGCCTCTGGTTGTGGGGCGGCGCGGCGCTGGCCGCGCCCGGTGTCTGCCCACATGACGCGCTCTTCGCCCCAGCCCCCCTGGCCACGGGGCTGGCGCGGCACCTCGGGCTCGTCAGCCAAGCGCCCCCGGCCAGCTTGGCCGCACTCCTTGTCGAAGCGTCTGGGACGCGGCCGCTCGTGCTGCTCGACTGCCTGCTCGCTGCCAGCCTAATCGAAGACGGCGATGCCTGGCGGGCCGCCTTGACGCAGCTCGAAGCCGATTGGTTCGCCCCCATCGTCGACCACCTCGGTCAGCGCATCACCCGCCTCGAACTCATCAGCCCTACCGTCTTCGGTGTGCTGCACTGGCACATCCGCAGCCCAGATCGCTGGAAGTTCTGGCGTCGCCGGAAACGCCTCGCCCATCTCACCTACGAACTCGCCAGCCTCGCTCGGCACCCCGCGCCATGACCCGAATCGTGCGTCGCCCCGTTCCCGCCAAGCTGCAATGGCAGCTCGAACAGCAAGGCCTACATCCGCTTCTGGCCCGGCTCTATGCCGCCCGCGGCGTGCGCCACGCAAGCGAGCTCGACTACGCCTTGAGCGGCCTGCTGCCCCCTGTTGCCCTGAAAGGCGCCCAGGATGCCGCCCGCTTGCTCGCCGATGCTTTGGCCGCCGCTGCGCGCATCCTCATCATCGCCGATTACGATTGCGACGGCGCTACCGCCTGCGCCCTCGGCATCCGCGCCTTGCGCCTCTTGGCCGCCGGCAGCGGCGCGACAGTCGAATACCTAGTGCCCGACCGCTTCAGCCTCGGCTACGGCCTCTCCCCCGCCATCGTCGACTTGGCGGCGCAATACCAGCCCGATGTGCTCGTCACCGTGGATAACGGCATCGCCAGCCATGCGGGCGTGGCCCGGGCCAAAGCCCTGGGCATCGCCACTCTGATTACCGACCACCACCTGCCCGGCGACACCCTGCCGGAAGCCGATTGCATCGTGAACCCGAATCAACCCGGCTGCGAGTTCCCTTCCAAGCACTTAGCCGGGGTCGGCGTGATGTTCTACGTGATGCTCGCGCTGCGCGCCGAACTCCGGGCACGGGGCTGGTTCGCCGCCCGGCCGGAGCCGAATCTCGCCCAGCTCCTCGATCTCGTCGCCCTAGGCACCGTCGCCGATGTGGTCAAGCTCGATCGCAACAATCGCATCCTGGTCGAGCAAGGTCTACAACGTATGCGCGCCGGCCGTCTTTGCGCCGGCATCCGCGCCTTGCTGCAAACGGCCGGCCGCGAGCCGCGCCGGCTTACCAGCTTCGATCTCGGCTTCGTGCTCGGCCCACGCCTGAATGCCGCCGGGCGTCTGGCGGACATGCGCATCGGCATCGAATGCCTGCTCACCGACGACCCCGCCCAGGCGCTGGCCTACGCCCAGACACTCGACGGCCTGAACCGCGAGCGCCGGCAAATCGAGGCCGACATGCAGGAGCAAGCCTTAGCGCTCCTTGAGCGGACCGACCTCGACGACACGCCCCCCGGCCTCGTGCTATTCGAGCCCGACTGGCACCAGGGCGTGGTCGGCATCCTCGCCTCCCGCCTCAAGGATAGGCTGCATCGCCCCGTATTTGCCTGCGCCCGCGGCGAAAACGGCGAACTCAAGGGCTCGGGCCGCTCCATTCCCGGTCTGCATCTGCGCGATGCCCTCGATCTCATCTCGAAACGGGCGCCCGGCCTTCTGCTGCGCTTCGGCGGCCATGCCGCGGCCGCTGGCGTGACGCTCTTGGAAAAAGATTTCGCGCGCTTTCAGCGCCTCTTTGCCGAAGTCGCCGCAGAGCTACTCGACCCCGCCGATCTCGCCCGCCGCCTCGAAACCGATGGCGCCCTAGAAACCGGCCACTACAATCTGCCCACCGCGCAGCTACTGGAAAGCCAGATCTGGGGCCAAGGCTTCCCCGCCCCCTTGTTCGCCGACGAGTTCGGCATCGAACAACAGCGCATCCTCAAGGATAAACACTTAAAGCTGCGTCTAAATAAAGACGGCCAGATTTTCGAAGCGATTCAGTTCAATTTCAGCACGCCACCCGGCCAGCGCGCCCGCCTCGCCTACCGCCTCGGCATCAACGAATACAACGGCACACAAGCGCCGCAACTCCTGGTGGAATACATCGAACCCCTATGACCCGACGTGCGTACGACGGTGTTCGGGCAGCATCACCGAAGCTACCGCGGCCAAGATGCAGGCCGCGCCTATCCACTCGCTCGCGCCCGGCTGCTCGCCGAGCAGATACATGCCGCCGAGCACGCCGATCAAGGGAGTCATGAGCGAAGCGAGCGAAGCCACGACGACCGGCAGCGCAAGCACGATGCGATTCCAGGCCCAGTAGCAGAACATGAAGGCGATGAGCACGTTATAGACAAGGCCGAGCGCCGGCCAAAAGCCCGGCCAGCGCCAGGCCGAGTGCTCGAGCGCGCACGCCGCGAGCGCGACCGGCGTTCCGCCCAGCAGCATCAGCCAGCCGCTCAATACCAGGGGCGCCATGCCCACATTCCAGCGCTTGAGCGACACCACCCCCAGCGCCCAGCTCCAAGCCGCGCCCAGCATCAACAACGCGCCGAGCGGCATGCCAGCCAGCTGGCTTAGCTCGACCCCCATCATCGCCAGCACCCCGGCGCCGCCCAGCGCCAGGCCGACAGCGCGCCGCGGCGTGAGGCGGTCGCCGAGCCAAAGCACCGAGAGCGACATGCTCCAGAT
>JAOAIO010000072.1 GCA_026414665.1 Azovibrio sp. | reverse complement strand
GCACGTCACCGTTGGCGGTTGCCGTGGCGATGCCCTGGCGGTAGGCTACCAGCGCCGCTTCGGGTTGGTGATTGGCGGCGAGGGCCTTGCCCAGTAGTTTCCAGGACGCTGAATGGCGCGGGTCGCGGCGCACCGCTTCGCGCAGATGCAGCACGGCCTGCTCCAGATTTCCCGCTTGCAGCCATGCGTTGCCCAGACCGTAGCGCAAGAGCGCGCCATCGCGGGGGCCGCCCAAGAGTTTTTCCAGGTTTTCGATGTGGGGGGCGCTCATTTACCATTCCTTCTTCCGTTCATTTCTCCTTGAGACCTCATCATGCGTAAAACGATCATTTCCACGCCCAAGGCCCCGGCTGCCATCGGGACTTATTCGCAGGCCGTGCGGGTCGGCGAGACGGTGTATCTGTCCGGCCAGATCGGCCTCGATCCGGTGGCCATGACCCTGGTAGAGGGCATCGACGCCCAGATCGTCCAAGTCTTCGAGAACCTCAAGGCGGTAGCCGAAGCGGCCGGCGGCTCGCTCGCCGATGTCGTGAAGCTCAACGTCTTTCTCACCGATCTGGGCCATTTTGCCAAGGTGAATGAGATCATGGCGCGCTACTTCAGCGAGCCTTTCCCGGCCCGGGCGGCGGTGGGCGTCAAAGAGCTGCCGCGCGGCGCGCTCGTCGAAGCCGATGCGGTGATGTGCCTCGGCGCTTGACCGCGGGCGGGGCGCCCCCCGCCAAGGCAGGCTCCGCCTTGCAGCGCCTCTTGGCTCGGCTTGGGCTGCGCCGGCGCGAGGATCTGCTGCTGCACTTGCCGCTGCGCTACGAGGACGCGACCCGCATCACCCCCATCGCCGAGGCGGCCGGTGTGGGGAGCGTCCAGGTCGAAGGCGAGATCGTCTCGTGCGAGGTGCAGTTTGCGCCGCGCCGGCAGCTCATCGCGCGCCTGGCGGACGCGAGCGGCAGCTTGACCTTGCGCTTCTTCAGCTTTTATCCGAGTCAGCAACAGGTGCTTGCGCCGGGTAGCCGGGTGCGCTGCCTGGGCGAAGTGCGGCAAGGCTTTCTCGGGGTGGAGATGGTGCATCCGCGCTGCCGCCCGGTGCGCGACGACACGCCTTTGCCGCAAACCTTGACCCCGGTCTATCCGACCACGGCGGGCTTGGCGCAGTCGGCCTTGCTCAAGCTCATCGGCCGCGCGCTCGCCGGGCCGCCGCTCGCCGAAGTGCTGGCGCCGGAATGCCGGGAGCGGCTCGGCTTGCCGACGCTCTGGCAGGCCCTTAAGACGCTGCACGCGCCTTTGCCTGGCGATGGCCTCGATGCGCTGATGGCGCGTGACCACCCAGCCTGGTGCCGGGTGAAGCTCGATGAACTGCTGGCGCAGCAGCTTTCCTTGCGTCAGGCCTATCTTGCCCGGCGCGAAGTCGGAGCGCCGCCTTTGACCGGTTCCGGCGCTCTGGCGCAAGCGCTGCGCGCCCGTCTGCCCTTTGCGCTGACAGGCGCCCAGGAGCGGGCCGTGGCCGAGATCCTCGCCGATCTGGCCCAGCCGCATCCGATGCAGCGTTTGTTGCAGGGCGATGTCGGCAGTGGCAAGACCCTGGTGGCAGCGCTGGCGGCCTGCCAGGCCATCGCCTCCGGCTGGCAAGCCGCCTTCATGGCGCCGACCGAAATCCTTGCCGAGCAGCATTACTTGAAACTGAAAAGCTGGCTGGAGCCGCTCGGCGTGCGGCTGGCCTGGCTGACGGGTAGTCTCAAGGGTAGGGCCAAGCAGGCCGAGCGCGGCGCGGCACGGCAAGCCGACCTGGTGGTGGGGACGCATGCGCTGATTCAAGACGGGGTGGATTTCGAGCGTCTGGGCTTGGTCATCATCGACGAGCAACACCGCTTTGGCGTGCAGCAGCGCCTCGCCTTGCGTCAGAAGGGTGAGATGCCGCACCAATTGATGATGTCGGCCACCCCGATTCCGCGCACCCTGGCCATGAGCTATTACGCCGACCTCGACGTGTCGGTGCTCGACGAGCTGCCACCCGGGCGTACCCCCATCCGCACCCGCCTCGTGCGTGACGCGCGGCGCGAGCAGGTGCTCGACTACGTGCGCCGCAAGGTGGCCGAAGGCCGCCAGGTTTATTGGGTTTGTCCATTGATCGAGGAATCCGAAAGCCTGCAGCTGCAAACCGCGCTCGACACCCACGCCTGGCTGCAAGCCGTCCTGCCGGGGTTGGCCATCGGCCTGGTACATGGCCGGCTCAAGGCCGCGGAAAAACAGGCCGTGATGGCGGCCTTTGCCGCCGGCGAGACTCAGGTCTTAGTGGCTACCACGGTCATCGAGGTGGGCGTCGACGTGCCCAATGCCAGCTTGATGGTGATCGAGCACGCCGAACGCTTTGGGCTCGCGCAATTGCACCAGTTGCGCGGCCGGGTCGGGCGAGGTTCGCATGCGAGTAGCTGCATCTTGCTCTATGCCGAGCCCTTGTCGGCCACTGCCAAGGCGCGCCTCAAGATCATCTACACACACAGTGACGGATTCGAGATCGCCCGCCAGGACTTACGCCTGCGTGGTCCCGGCGAATTCGTGGGTAGCCGCCAAAGCGGCGTGCCATTGTTGCGCTATGCCGATTTGGACAAAGACGCCGATCTCGTCGAAATCGCGCGCCAGCTCGCGCACGACATGCTCGCCGAGGCGCCCCAGCAAGCCGCCTTGCACCTGGACCGCTGGCTAGGCGGTCGGGAGGAATTGCTCAAGGCGTGACGCACGCACGCTCGCCGAGGCATCAAGCTGGCTCATGATTTGAGCCTGTGGTCACGCAGAATGCGGCCATGTCGATGAGCCGTGGCCCCCAGGAGAAGACATGCCGCCATTTCGTCCCGATTTCACCGCCCCCGAGCGCGTCTCGGCCGATGGCGTGCGGGGCACGCCATCGGGGTTTTGCCTCACTCCGCCCGATGCAGGCTGGATTCGTTGCCACATCGAGCGCGCCGATTTCCGCCCGGTCCGTATGCGCCTTTTGCCGTTGGCCGATCTGTGGCTGTGGTCGGTGGCCGTGGCGATGGGGTTGTTGCTGGTGACCGCACGCATCGACGAGGAGGGGACGGAAGTGCTTTGGGTGGCCGAAGCGCTGCCGGAAAACCGCCTGCGCCTCTCGCTCAGCCGGCGCGGGGACACGCGTTCCTCTTTCGACCCCGCACGGTTGAGCGACGCCATCGCCTGGACGGAGGATAGAGGCGCTTTCCTGGCCCGCCGACCGAGGGGAAACGCCGGACGAGGATGTCGGGCTCGGTCATTTCCGCGATCCCGAGCGCCAGCGGATGATGCGAGAAACCATGGCCGAATGGGATGCCTGGCTGGAAAACCATGATCCCGACCACACGCCGGAAGAAGGCTGGTGGCGCTGGAAGCGCTGGGAAGTCGAACGGAGGGAAAGATGACGATGCGTAACCCGTCCGCCTCAATCTGGCGCGCTTTCTTGCGCCACCGCTATCGTATCCATGTTGAGGTCTGGCTTGCCGTAGCGGTAGGTTTGCTGTGGGGGTATTACATCGATCTTTATGCGCATGAACCGCTGTGGGCCGTGTTGCCGGCCGCCTACATCGGCGCCTTTTTCGTCGTTGCCGTGCTGGTGTCGGTGGCGGCCATCTTACGCTTCCCGTGGTGGGGATTGGCCCCGTTGTGCTTGCTTTCCATGACGCTCGAATGGATTGGGCGGCGGCTTTGCAAGCGTCCTTGGCGCCGCAAGTCGCAGCCGCGTGAGCCCTTCTTAAGCAACCCCTTCACGCTCTGGCAGGGCCACCAACTTCGGCGGCGGCGCAAGCCGCGCGTAGCGCCACCCGTTCAGGCTCCGACACCGCAGGCGGTGGTCACCCCCTTCGACGCCGCAGCCTTGTCACATCGAATGCGTGCACGTCCGGCGCGCGGTGAAACCTCATGGATTGGCGTGGGCGAATACCTCGGCGAGGCATTCGAGGCCCACTGGAAATTCTGGGTCTATTCCTCGCTGCTGTGGATTAGCCTGTGGCTGTGGCTCATAACAGACATGAATGTCTGGGCGGCGGCCATTGTCGCCGTCATCATGTGGCTCGTCTTTTCCGTCGTGCTCGTCATCCCCCTGTTGGCGGCGCTGCTCGCGCTTATCTCCACTTTGCTATTTGCAGCCAGCATGACGCCGCGGCAACGGATCGAAGCCGCCGCGACGCTACGCCAGGTTAAAGCCGTCGAACGCGTGACGGTCGCCAGCCCGCCAACACCTGCGGCACAGAAGTCGAGCTGGATCTGGCCCTTGCTCATCGGCCTATGGATCGGCCATGCCTGGGGAGACGATCAGTGAAGCAACTGCCTTACGTACTCGGCACGGCAGACACGGGCTTGACGGGCCCCCATGCCTTCGCGCCCAAATGGACTTTCCAGCGCCGGGGCGCGCGCGTCATTTGCGCACACAAAATGGTGAGCTGCTGCACGGCTCATGCGCAGATGCGCCAATGATTTTCCGAGCAAAAACCGCTGCGCATCCGGGTGGTGCGCGTCGGCCTGCGTTTTCATCCGTTCTGCCCGATGGCTTATGCCGTCTATGCTCGGCGCAAGGATTAACAGGCTCATACTATGAGCCTCTCCGGTCGGACAATGGCCGGCATGGAATCTCCCAGCGCTCTTGCCGATCCGCTTTCGCCACTGCGTCAGCCTGCAAGCCCACGACTGCCGTCCATGGTGCGCGCGCGGTTGTGGCTGCCGGGGCGTGTGTTCGGCCCCGCCGACGATCAGCCGCGGTTGTGGCTGGTCCTTGCTGATGGCCGAGTGCTGGCTTTCCGGCTGCCCAGCGTTGCACTCGGCGACGACAGGGTAATCGCGTCATTGACGGAAGCGGTGGCGGACGATTTGCGTGGCCGGTGTTGGGAGATCGAGCACCCGGCTTTCGGCTGGGCGCGGGTGCTCTATGCCGCGCCGGTGTTGCCTGCGCCGCGCAAGGAACATGCTGCGTTCCTCTTCGGACCTGACTACCGGCGCTTTCTCGCCTGTCTCGATGAAGAGATCATGCAGCTTTTGTTGTCACTGGAGCGCGAGCCGCATCCGCCCGCGATCACGCGGCGCGATGGCGAGGCGCCGCATCCCTTGCCGCGCCTTTATCTCGCCTCTGTGCGCAACTACAACCGTCTCGCTGTCCTGTCGGGAGAACAGCGCGAGCGGCGCCTGCAGGCGATTACCCGTTTTCCCGTTTTGGTGGCACCGATTCTATTGACGCTGCACCATTCGCCGAATGTCCATGACGGCAAGCGCCATGCCTGGCGGGAAAAAGACGCAACGATCGAGGCGGCCATCGACGCCGGGCGCGATCTCGCAGGGGCCATCGCCCGGCATTACGGCATCTCCAAGGGCCTCGTGCGCTCGCCGCTCTGTGCACAGATGTGGCCGGTGCGCGATGGTAAGCTGCGGCAAGGCTGGCTCAAGCTTCTCGATGCGCTACCCGCCAACCAGCGGCCGAGTCTCATCGAATTCGAGCGCTGGCAGCTGTATCTCGCCAATTACTTCGCGCTGCTCGGTGAAAACGATCAAGGCCACCCTTTGCCGCAGCCGCCAGTGGTACATCGCGGCGCTTTCCGTCTGGGCTGGAGCCGCACCTGGGAGACGGCGGCGCGGCGTTACGGCAACCTGCATCCGGCCTTGGCCGACTGCCGCGATTTTCTCGACGCCGCACGCGAGCGGGCGGCGGTGCTCACAGGTCGGCGCCATAGACCACCGCTGGGACGGCTCGCTGCCGGGTGGCTCGCTTGCCACGGCTTGCTGGGGCTGTTGGAGGCATCAAGGCGCTGGCACCGGCTGCGGCCTCCGCTTGGTCGGTGGAACGTGTCGGAGAGCTTTCGGCTGCCGGCCATCCTCGGCCACTGGCAAGACCACGGCCGCCGCGCCGAGGAATTGCTCACGCCCAATGCCCTGATCGATGAAGGCGAGGCGATGGGCCATTGCGTGGCGAATTACTGGCCGCAGTGCGTTTCCGGCGATCGCATCTTTGCCTTGCAGTTGCCCGATGGTGAGCGCGCCACCGCGCAATACCAGCCGACGATCCGTGATGATGTCGACTACGACACCGAATACCGGCTGGCGCAGTTGCGCGGCCCGTTCAACCAAGAGGTCAGCGATGCGATGTTCGCCTGGGGGCAGATCATCGCTTGTGAGCTCAACCAGTCTGCGCGGCAGGAGGCGCGCTGGGCGGCGCTCGAAGCGCGCGGACGGCTCGAAGTGGCGCGTCTGGAAATCCGGCGTCGTTGGCAGGCCTGGCTGGATGCCAAAAGCGAATGCCAGCTGGCGGCCGTGCTCGCGTGGCTGGGCGTGCAGCTGCCGGGGCCGGAAGTGCTGCTGTGCGCCTCGATTGCCGGCTATCAATATCATGCCGGGCCGAAGATCGAAGCACAGCTTGCCTCCGGCCAGCCGCTCAAACTTGTGCGCGAACCCGACAATCCCCACGATGTGCAGGCGGTGCGCCTGGACTGGCAGGGGCAAAAGCTCGGCTATGCGCCGCGGGAGCACAACGTAGAAATCGCCGCACGCCTCGATGCCGGCGAGCGGCTCGTCGCCCGCATCACGGACATCGACCGCGATGCCGAAGCCTGGCGGCGGGTGATGTTCGTAATCGAGTCTTCCGAATAAAAGAGGGGGCGCTATAGTGTTTTGCGCCCGCCGGCGCGAAGCGGACTGACTGCGGGGTCGATAGTCCGACGAGGGGCTTCGGTGCGCCCGATCACGCATGCGGAGCGGGACCCGGCAGGCATCATCGAATTGGGTAGAGCGCGTGCAGGGCGGCCACTTCTTCCGCCACTTGCTGCTTGAGTGAGGCGGGCGCCTCCACCACGACATGCCGCCCATGGCGCAGGATGTCCATCACGAGCTCGCGTTCGTCGGCATACGGCACGGTCAACCGATAGCCGCCATCGGGTAGCCATTCGCCTTTCTGTTCGGGATGCCAGGTCTCGTTGCCCACCCAGCGTGCCCGTTCGGGCGAAAATCGCAGCACAGCTCGCCCTCGAGGACGACCGGAGAAGATGCCATAGGCGCTGGCGTAGTGGGCATCGAGGGCTTTGTCGGCGATGTCGCGCGAGCGCTGCGGCAGCGCCTTGACGCGCCGGACCGTATCCAACGCAAAACTCCGCAATGCTTTACGCCAGTGGCAATAGGCATCGAGATACCAGTTGTCGCGGTAATGTACCAGCCGCTGCGGCGAGACGATGCGGGTATTGACCTCGTCGCGCGCGCGGTTCCAAGCATCGATCTCGATGCACTTCCTTTCCAGCAGGGCCAGCGTGATGTCGGTGAAAAAACGCGGCTCAACCTTGCGCTTGGCCATCGACAAGAGCCGCACCCGCTTGTTGATCTCCGCTGCCGGATGACCCGAAGCTTCCAGCAGCGCGGCAAGCCGTGCCTGCAAAGGCGCGACATGGGAAGCCAGGATGCCCGGCTCGATGTCTGACAAAAGTTTTTGTGCCGCAAGGAGCGCATACAGCTCGCCCGAGGAAAACCATAACCCCGGCAACTCATAGGCAGGGCCGTTGGCTGTGACGCTCTTGAAGCGATAGCCGCCGGCTTCCCGATCCCAGACGATGGGGGCATTGAGCCGCTCGCGCAGGTACTCCATGTCCCGCTTGAAGGTGGCGCGCGATACACCCAATTCCTCCAAGAACACGGCCAGCGGCACTACCCGCCGCTCGTGCAGCATCTGGTCGATCTTGTAGAAGCGTTCGGTGCGGTTCATGCGCACAAAATAGCAGTGGCTCGCTTACTGAGCCATAGGGTGGGGCATCATGACCAAAGATTCTGGGAAAGGCCCTCTTATGAACCAAGCACCCGTCGAATTCACGCCCCCGGCGCGGTTTTTACTGTTTGGGAAAGCGCTGGAGCCGTTGCGTGATGCCTTCAACCGGCGACTGGCTGCTCCGCAACCAGTCGGAGAATATGTCGTGGAGCCGTTGTTATGGGTACAGCGAGTCAGTGATCGCTGGATG
Organism: Azovibrio sp.; assembly: GCA_026414665.1. Classification (GTDB taxonomy): domain Bacteria; phylum Pseudomonadota; class Gammaproteobacteria; order Burkholderiales; family Rhodocyclaceae; genus Azovibrio. The sequence goes on along the minus strand of JAOAIO010000072.1, from coordinate 740 downwards.
CAGTTTCTGTCCGAAGCGCATCGGCATTTCGCCTGGGTCAATCAGGAAATTCTTGCCAACGAAACGGCTGACGAGTTGGCGATCCAGCGCGGCATCGGACGCCTGGAAACCTTTTTCGGAATGATGCTAGACGAATGGGATGCGTTGCGCGGCGCTGTGTTTCCAGCATCTTATAGCGACATGCAGACGCTTCTCGTCGCTGCCTTGCGTCACAACCTCGACGAAATCCAAGAGTGGCTCGATCGCCTCATCCGCATTTTGTTCGATCCTGTCACCGAGCTTCGCCGTCAGGGCCTGCCCTTGGAAGGCCAGGTCGAACTGGATGTAACGCTCAAACTCACCGGCGCACCCGAGCTTGACATACTGACCGCACGCATGAACGAAGCCAACGCCAGGATCGACAGGGCGCTTTCCCGCCGGCTGCGGCATCGCAGGGCCCCCCAAAAGCCGCGCTTAGGATTCTTTGACATCATGCTCGGCGTGGCGCTGGGTAGCTATCTCTACGATCTCTTCGATGACGACTGAAGAGGTGGACCGATAAAAACGTCGGTAGAGAGGCTCAAAAAAGGGCTAAAACGCGGCGGTTCAGGACGATCCCGAGCAAGAGATTAACCCGCGAAGGCCCGCCAGAAGAAAACCGGCATCTGCAAGCAGTGCGGGTTCGGGCGGAATCCGGCGCGACGGCACGGTAATCCCTCGCTCCCTACGCCGGTATCTCACCCACCGGCAGGAAGTCGCCC
>JAOAIO010000071.1 GCA_026414665.1 Azovibrio sp. | reverse complement strand
AGCTTCCTCACCTCGTCGGCTACCACGGCGAAGCCGCGGCCTTGCTCGCCGGCGCGGGCCGCTTCGATGGCGGCGTTGAGCGCGAGAAGATTGGTCTGGTCGGCAATTTCGCGGATCGTCCTGACGATCGAGGTGATTTGCTCGGATTGCTGCCCGAGTTCCTCGATGATGCGCGAGGAGGCTTGGACCGCGTCGGAAATTTGACGCATCTCGGTAGCGGCATTGTGGATGATCGTTGCGCCCTGTTGCGATACGGAGCCGGCCGCTTGCGATAGATTGCTTGCTTCGCGGGCGTTTTCCGTCACCTGTTCCATGCTCGCCACCATTTGCTCGACCGCCGCCGCCATTGACGAGGCTGCGGCAGATTGCTGACGGGCGCGCTCCGCCACTTCTTCCGAGGCCGAAAGTAGCTGTCCGGCGGCGCTGGAGACCTGTTCCGCATCCTTGATGACGGCGGTGATCATGGTGCGTAGGGTTGCCTGCATGTGTTTCATGCCCGCCAATAGGCTTTCCTCGTCACCAGGCGCGCATACCACTTCGCTGCTCAAGTCGCCCGAGGCGATACGGCGTGTGATTTCCCGGGCATAAGCGGGCTCGCCGCCGAGCGAACGGGTAAGGCTGCGCGCGAAGAGAGCGAGGGGCACGGCGATGACAAGGGCGATGCCCAGGCCGATGCCGAGCAGAGTTAGGGCGCTTTTGCGGAAGATGGCATCGACATCGTCGAGATAGATGCCGGAGCCGACGATCCAACCCCACGGCGCATAGCCCTTGACATAGGAAACCTTGGCGACCGGAGCATCGGAGCCGGGCTTGGGCCAATAGTAGTCGACGAAGCCGGCGCCGTTTTGCTGCACGACCTTGACGAATTCCATGAAGAGCAGCTTGCCGTTCGGGTCTTTCAGGCCGGACATGTCTTTTCCTTCTAGCTCCGGCTTGATGGGGTGCATCAGCACTTTGGGGTGAAAGTCATTGACCCAGAAATATTCGACCTTGTCATAGCGCATCGCGCGTAGCGTGTCGAGGGCCCTGTGCTGGGCTTCGCTCTCGCTCATGCGGCCGTCCTGGGCCAGCTTGGCATGATGCTCGATCACGGCGTGGGCGGCCTCGACCAGATTGCGCACTTTTTCCTCGCGGTCGCGCATCAAGTTGCTGCGCTCCATGGCCAGGATCACGCCGAAGAGCGCGACCAGGGACAAGAGCGTAACCAGGGTGATGGCGGTCAATTTGGTCTTGAGCGGCATTTCCGTTTTTTGCATGATGCATATTTCCCGCGGGTTTGATCGCTGGCCATTTTATGGTGATTCATCGCAATTCACCAATGTGCAAATATTTTCATAAACCCGCTGGGCGAACATGCGCGGGCCGAGAAAGCAGGGGCGGTTTTGAGTTGAAATGTCGCGTGCCGCCCCCATCTCCTTGACAATCCAACCAAAAAGGAATCCATCATGCGACTCGATAAATTCACCACCATCTTCCAACAGGCCCTGGCCGATGCTCAAAGTCTGGCCGTTGGCCATGACCAGCAGTTCATCGACCCGCTGCATCTGCTGTTGGCGCTGATTCAGCAAAAAGAGGGGGGCACGGCCTCGTTGCTGGCGCGCGCTGGGGTCAACGTGCCAGGACTCAAGCAGGATCTGGAGGCGGCTATCAAGCGGCTGCCGCAGGTCTCCGGCCATGGGGGGGATGTCAGCATCGGCCGCGAGCTGGGCAATTTGCTCAATCTCACCGACAAGGAAGCGCAAAAACGTGGCGACCAGTTCATCGCTTCGGAAATGTTCCTGCTCGCCTTGTGTGAAGACAAGGGCGAGGCGGCTCGCTTGGCCAAGCAGCATGGCTTGGCCCGCCGCCCGCTCGAAGCCGCCATCAATGCCGTGCGTGGTGGCCAAGGCGTGGATAGCCAGGATGCCGAAACCCAGCGCGAAGCATTGAAGAAGTTTTGCATCGATCTCACCGAGCGTGCCCGCCAGGGCAAGCTCGACCCGGTGATCGGCCGTGACGATGAAATCCGCCGCGCCATCCAGATCTTGCAGCGGCGCAGCAAGAACAATCCGGTCTTGATCGGTGAGCCGGGGGTCGGCAAGACGGCGATCGTCGAAGGGTTGGCGCAACGCATCGTCAATGACGAAGTGCCGGAAACTTTGAAGGGCAAGAAAGTGCTCGCGCTCGACATGGCAGGGCTGCTCGCCGGCGCCAAGTACCGCGGCGAGTTCGAGGAGCGCTTGAAGGCCGTGCTGAAGGAAATCGCCCAGGAAGAAGGGCGCATCATCCTCTTCATCGACGAGATTCATACGATGGTTGGCGCCGGCAAGGCCGAGGGGGCGATCGATGCCGGCAACATGCTGAAGCCGGCGCTCGCGCGTGGCGAGCTGCACTGCATCGGCGCGACGACGCTGGATGAATATCGCAAGTACATCGAGAAGGACGCCGCGCTCGAACGCCGCTTCCAGAAGGTGCTGGTGGATGAGCCTTCCGTCGAGGCGACGATTGCCATCTTGCGCGGCTTGCAAGAGAAGTACGAGCTGCATCATGGGGTCGAGATCACCGACCCGGCCATCGTCGCGGCGGCGGAGCTCTCGCACCGCTACATCACCGACCGCTTCTTGCCGGATAAGGCCATCGACTTGATCGACGAGGCGGCGGCGCGCATCAAGATGGAGATCGACTCCAAGCCCGAGGGCATGGATAAGCTCGACCGGCGCCTCATCCAGCTGAAGATCGAGCGCGAGGCGGTGAAGAAGGAAAGCGACGAAGCCTCGAAAAAGCGCTTGGCGTTGATCGAGGAGGAAATCGCCAAGCTCGAAAAGGAATATTCGGATCTGGAGGAAATCTGGAAGGCCGAGAAGGCCCAGATTCAAGGCGCCGCGCATATCAAGGAAGAAATCGAGAAGGTGCGCCTACAGATGGCGGAATTGCAGCGCAAAGGGCAGTTCGACAAGCTGGCCGAGCTCCAATATGGTCGGCTGCCGCAGCTCGAAGCGCAGTTGAAAGCCGCGGAAAAAGCCGGGGATGCTGGGCATAAGCCAAACAAGTTGCTGCGTACCCAGGTCGGCGCTGAGGAAATCGCCGAGGTGGTCTCGCGTGCCACCGGCATTCCAGTGTCCAAGATGATGCAGGGCGAGCGCGATAAGCTGTTGCAGATGGAGGCGCGCTTGCATCAGCGCGTCGTCGGCCAGGATGAGGCCGTGCGGCTGGTGTCGGATGCCATCCGCCGCTCGCGCGCCGGCTTGTCCGATCCGAATCGGCCTTATGGCTCCTTCCTATTCCTGGGGCCGACCGGGGTAGGCAAGACAGAACTGTGCAAGGCGCTTGCCGAGTTCCTGTTCGATAGCGAGGAACACCTCATTCGCATCGATATGAGCGAGTTCATGGAGAAGCACTCCGTCGCGCGTCTGATTGGCGCGCCGCCGGGCTATGTCGGCTACGAGGAGGGCGGCACCCTCACCGAAGCCGTGCGTCGCAAGCCCTACAGCGTCATCTTGCTCGATGAGGTGGAGAAAGCCCACCCGGATGTGTTCAACGTGCTCTTGCAGGTCTTGGACGATGGCCGCATGACCGACGGCCAGGGCCGGACCGTCGATTTCAAGAACACGGTGATCGTTATGACCAGCAACCTGGGCAGCCAGATGATCCAGCAGATGGCGGGTGACGATTATCAGGTGGTGAAGCTTGCCGTGATGGGCGAAGTAAAGAGCTATTTCCGGCCTGAGTTCATCAACCGTATTGACGAGGTGGTGGTCTTCCATGGTCTTGACGAGCGGCACATCCGCAATATCGCCAAGATTCAGCTTGGCTATCTGGAAAAGCGGGTGCAGCAGCTGGAAATGCGGCTCGAAGTCGAAGACAGCGCGCTCGACGAGCTGGCCAAGGCCGGCTTCGATCCTGTCTTTGGCGCCCGGCCTTTGAAGCGTGCCATCCAGCAGCATATCGAGAATCCGCTCGCCAAGCAGATTCTCGAAGGCCGCTTCGCGCCCAAGGACACCATCCGGGTAAGTTGCGAGGCTGGGGTGATGCGCTTTAGCAAGGCGTAAGCGCATCGCCCGGGCGCCCTCTTTGGCAGGTGGCCGGGGTGGGCGCCCGGGCGGGCGTCGGCGGCGCATGGCTCAATGGCCGTCCGCTGCGGCGACGGGGGGATGCAAGGTGGCAAAGCGCTCGGCCGGCAGGGGCGGGCTGTAGAGATAGCCTTGGTAGGCGTCACAGCCTTGTTCGCTGAGAAATGCGAGCTGCGCCGCGCTTTCCACGCCCTCGGCCACGACTTGTAGGTTGAGCTTGCGCGCCAGCGCGATGATGCCTGCCGAGATTTCCATGTCGTGCCGATCGGTGGGAATGTTGCGCACGAAACTGCGGTCGATCTTGAGGACCTGGATGGGCAGGCTTTTCAGGTAAGAGAGCGATGAATAGCCGGTGCCAAAATCATCGATGGCAAGGCTGATGCCCATGGCGCGGAGCTGGCCCAGTCTTGCCACGGCTTCGGCCTCCTGGCCCATGATCATGCTCTCTGTGAGTTCGAGCTCGAGCATGGCCGGCGGTAGCCCGGTGTGCGCCAGGATGGCGCCGATGCGTTCGGGTAGGTCGGCCTGCCAGAGCTGGCGCGCCGAGAGGTTGACGGCCATCTTGAGTGGCGCTCGGCCTTCGTCCAGCCATTGGCGTGCCTGACGGCAGGCGGTCTCGAGGACCCAGGCGCCAATCGGCACGATGAGCCCGCTTTCCTCGGCGAAAGGGATGAAGCGTTCCGGCTGGGTCAGGCCGCAGGTCGGATCGTCCCAGCGCAGCAAGGCTTCGCAGCCGATCAGGCGGCCAGTGCGCACATCGAGCTTGGGTTGGTAATGTAGCGTGAAGCTGCCGCGCTCCAGCGCCAGACGCAGGCGCCGGCCGAGTTCGAGGTGCTGCTGCGCGCGCTGGCCCATGGTTTCGGTGAAAAAGCAGTAGGTGTTGCGCCCTTGCGCCTTGGCTTGATGCAGCGCGGTATCGGTGTGCTGAAGCAGTAAGGCAGCGTTATCGGCGTCTTGCGGATAAAGGCCGATGCCGATGCTGGCGCCGAGATAAACGCTTTGTCCATTTCCCAGGGTAAAGGGTGCTTGGGTGCGTTCGATGAGGGTTTGCGCCAGGCGGGCGAGCTCGTCAGGGCTGCCGACGTTTTCAATGACAATGAGAAATTCGTCGCCGGCCCAGCGGGCGAAGGTGTCTTCATGGCGCAGCGCCGCGGCGAGGCGCTGGCCGATGCCGCACAGCAGTTCATCCCCGGCCAAATGGCCGAGGCTTTCATTGATGGTCTTGAAGTGATCGATGTCGATGCACAGCACGCCTACCTGGCTGTGGTGGTGCGCCGCCTGCTCGATGGCGTGCGCGAGACGGGATTGCGCCAGCAGCCGGTTGGGCAGGCCGGTGAGCGGGTCGTAGTGGGCCAGGCGTTCGAGCTGGGCTTCGGATTCGCGGAGCTTGCCGATATCGGTCATGACGAAGACGTAATGGTGCGGCGCGCCGTGCTCGTCATGCACGGGGCTAATGCTGCTCCAGAGCGGATACAGCGCACCATTCTTGCGGCGTATCCAGATTTCGCCTTGCCAATGCCCGTTTTGCGCAACGTGCCCCCAAATCTCCGTCTGGTGCTCGCCATGCTGTAAGCCAGCCAGAAAATCGGTGAAGGCGCGGCCGAGGCTGGCTTCAGCGGCAAAGCCGGTGATTGTGCACCAGGCGGGGTTTACGCTGACGATCCGCTGCGTCAGGTCGGTGATGACGATGGCGTCGCGGGTGCTGGCAATGATGGCGGCGGCTTGGCGCAGCGCCGTGCTGGCGCGCACTTTCTGCACCGCCAGGGCGGTAAGCCCGGAGAAGCCTTCGATCAGTCGGACGATGCGCTCATCGCGTTCCCGCGGCTCGGCGAAATACACGGCAAAGGTGCCGAGCACCTTGCCAGCGTTGTCATAGAAGGGAAACGACCAGCAGGCACGAAAGCCGACCTTGGGGCCGCTTTTGGGGTAGGCGGCCCAGAGCGGGTCGCGGCTGACATCACTGACGATGACAGGCGCGCGGCGGAAGGCAGCCGTGCCGCACGAACCTTGACCTTCGCCGATACTCATGCCATCGACGCCACGCACGTAGTAATCGGGAAAACTCGGCGCGGCGCCGGTCATCAGGCGGGTACCCGTGGCATCGACGAGCAGCACGGTGGCGCGCATCTCCGGTTCGAGCGCTTCGAGGCGGCGCACCACATCGGTGAGGATGTCGGCGAGGGGCGCGTCCGCCACCAGTCGATCCAGCACCGCATTGCGCGCTGCGGCCAGCGCCGCGTCGCTGGCCGAGTCGGCAGCTAGGCGGTCGGCTTGCATGCGCTTTTGTGGATTAGCGGACTTGCAGCAGGCTATCGGCCCAGCTTGCGTGCTTATCCAGCCCGAGCAGATGCGCGACCGTAGCGGCGATGTTGGCCAGTCCGGCGCTCTCCGTCTGCGCGAGGCCGAGCCTGCCGCCGCTGATGTTGTCGTAGAGGATGAGCGGCACTGGGTTGAGCGTGTGGGCCGTCTTGGCCTTGAAGCTACCATCGGCGTTGCGGGCTGGCGCGAGCGTCTTCTTGTCGAGCTCGAACATCTCATCGGCATTGCCGTGGTCGGCCGTGATCAAGGCCACGCCGCCTGCGGCATCGATGACCGGCAAGAGGCGCTCCAAGGCGAGGTCCACCGCCTCGATAGCCAAGGTGGCGGCGCGGAAATTGCCGGTGTGGCCGACCATGTCGCCATTGGCGAAATTGCAGCGTAGCACTTTGTATTGGCCGCTCTTGACGGCGGCGATCATGGCGTCGGTGATTTCGGCCGACTTCATCCAGGGGCGTTGCTCGAAGGGCACGACGTCGCTGGGGATTTCTTGGTAGGTCTCGCCCTCGAACTTGCCGGAGCGGTTGCCGTTCCAGAAGTAGGTGACGTGGCCGTATTTTTGGGTTTCGGAGCAGGCGAACTGGGTGATGCCGCTCTTGGCGAACCACTCGCCCATGGTGTTTGCAATCGCCGGCGGCGGCACCAAGAAGCGTTTGGGTAAGTGCAGGTCGCCGTCGTATTGCAGCATTCCAGCGTAAGTGACGTGGGGCACGCGCACTCGGTCGAACTTGTCGAAGTCCGCCTCTTCGAAGGCACGCGTGATTTCGATGGCGCGGTCGCCGCGGAAGTTGTAGAACACCACCGCGTCGCCATCCTCGATGCAGCCCACGGGGCGGCCGTTGTCCGCGATGACGAAGGCCGGTAGGTCCTGATCGATGGTGCCGGGGTGAGCGGCGCGTAGGGCTTGGACCGCTTCCACGGCGCTGGCGAATTGTGGGCCTTCGCCGAGCACGTGCGTTCTCCAGCCGGCTTCCACCATCGCCCAGTTGGCTTCATAGCGGTCCATGGTAATCACCTGGCGGCCACCGCCCGAAGCGATGCGGGCATCGAAGCTGGCATCGGAGATTTGCTTGAGAAACGCCTCGAATGGCTCGACGTAGTCGAGCGCGCTGGTTTCCGGCACGTCGCGGCCATCGAGCAGGGCATGGACGCGCACGGCTTTGATGCCTTCGGCCTTGGCCTGGACGATCAGGGCCTTGAGATGGTCGATATGGCTATGCACATTGCCATCAGAAAACAAGCCGATGCAGTGGAGCATCCCACGGCCGGCCTTGGCGCCGGCGACGATCGCTTGCCAGCCCGATCCCTGCCAGATGCTGCCGGATGCGATGGCGCCGGCTACCAAGGCAGCGCCCTGAGCATATACCTGACCGGCGCCGATGGCGTTGTGGCCGACCTCGGAATTGCCCATGTCGTCATCGGAAGGCATACCCACGGCGGTGCCGTGCGCTTTCAGGCGGACGTGCGGATAGTGAGCGAATAGCTTGTCTAGCGTCGGTTTCTTGGCGGCGGCAATGGCGCTACCCACATCGGTCCTGGGCAGACCATAGCCGTCCATGACGATGATGACGACCGGGCCGGGCACTCCGGCGAAATGAGAAAGCTTTGGCAGCATGGCGAGTTCCTGATGAATGGGTCCGTGTATCCGGGCACCGGCAGCGGTTGCCAAGGGGGCGAAGTATTACCGCCAAGGTGAGGAGCGTCAATGGCGGGAGCGAGTGATCGGTCGGGAGTGGGGCTGCCGATCCCATGCTGCGGTAGCTTTCATGCTTTCGGACTTATTTTTAAGGCATAAAATAAGAGACCCGGCGAGTTGCCTCGCCGGGTCCTTGGATACGACTCGGAGTCTTGCGACTCCAGCTTATTGTAGCAACGGCTCTCACCCCGGATAGCCACAACGGGGTGAATCATAAAGGAGGAAGGGATGGGCGGCAATACCCGAAACGCATGGATTTTTGGTTTTGACATCGGCATCGCTTCGGTCGGTTGGTGCGTGCTCGGCGATGACCGCATCATCGCTCTCGGCGTGCGCTGCTTCGACAAGGCCGAAACCGCCAAGGACGGCGAGCCGCTGAATTTGGCGCGGCGCATCGCGCGCTTGATGCGCCGCCGGCTGCGCCGCCGCGCTTGGCGGATGACCAAGCTCGCCCGCCTGCTCAGGCGCGAGGGCTTGATCGCCCACATCGACGAGGTGCGCAGCCCCGCGCCCGTCTCGCCCTGGCGGCTGCGTGTCGAAGGGCTGGACCGCCGTTTGACGAACGAAGAATGGGCGCGGGTACTCTACCACCTCTGTAAGCACCGCGGCTTTCATTGGCTAAGCCGCGCCGAAGAAAAGAAGGCCGAAGGCGACAAGAAGGAAGGCGGCAAGGTCAAAGATGGGCTCGCCAACACCCAGCGCCGCATGAAGGAGAAAAACTATCGGACCGCCGCCGAGATGGTGCTGGCCGAATTCCCGGACGCCTGGCGCAACAAGGCCGGTTCGTATGACAAGTCGCTCTCCCGTGTCCTGCTCGCCGACGAGTTGGCCCTGTTGTTCCGACGCCAGCGCGAGCTTGGCAACCCGTATGCCGACACCGGACTGGAGACGAAGGTTCTCGGCATGGGCGACCGTAAGAGCGGCCTCTTCTGGGAGCAAAAGCCGCCGCTGTCGGGCGAGGCGCTGCTCAAGATGCTGGGGCGTTGCACCTTCGAGAGAACGGGCGGGCCTGATGGCAAGGGCGAATACCGCGCGCCGAAGGCGAGCTTTACCGCCGAGCGCCACGTGTGGCTGACGCGCCTCAACAACCTGCGCCTCGTCGTCGATGGCGTCACCCGGCCGCTCACCGAGGCCGAACGGCAGATCATTTTGCCGCTACCCTACCGGCAAGCGGGTGACTTCAAGTA
>JAOAIO010000070.1 GCA_026414665.1 Azovibrio sp. | reverse complement strand
CCCATCTCAGAAAAGCTCATCTTGATCGCGGATACCGCTTGCCGGATCGCCGTCACATCGATCGCGCCGATGCAGCCAACGCGGAAGGTTTCCCCCTGCGTCAGCTTGCCCGGATAAAGGATGAAGCCCTTCTCCCGCACCCTCTGGTAGAAGCTTTTGAAGTCGTAGGCCGGATCGGCCGGGGCATGAAAGGTGACGATGATCGGCGCTTGGACAGAATCGTCCAGAAACGTGCGCAGTCCCAGTTGGCGCAATCCTGCCACGAGCATGGCGCAGTTTTCGCTATAGCGCGCCAGCCGCGCCGGTTGGCCGCCTTCCGCGCGATACTGGTCGATCGCGGCGCGCAAGGCCGCGACGACATGGGTCGGCGGCGTGAAGCGCCACTGGCCGGTCTTTTGCATATAAACCCATTGATCATGGAGATCCAGGGCGAGCGAATGACAGTTCCCCGCCGCCGCCGCGAGCGCCTCACGGCGGGCAATGACGAAGCCCATGCCGGGCACGCCTTCGAGACACTTGCCCGAGGCGGCGATCAGGGCATCGAAAGGCATCGTTGCGGCATCGATGGCGATGGCGCCAAACGAACTCATCGCATCGACGATCAGGCGCCGCCCGCGGCGGGCAACGACATAGGCGATCTCGGCCAACGGGTTGAGTAGCCCCGTGCCGGTCTCGCAATGCACCTGGGCGACATGGGTGATCGTCGCATCGGCGGCGAGCGCCGCATCGATGCGCGCCGGGTCGGCGGGTTCATCTTCACGAAAATCGAGCGCCACCGCAGACCGCCCCAGATAGCCGAGGATGCGCAGGATACGCTGGCAATAAGCGCCATTGTTGGGCACCAGCACCTTGCCGTGCTTCGGCACCAAGGTGCCCAGCGCCGCTTCGACGGCAAACGTGCCGCTGCCTTGCAGGGGCACACAGACGTGGCTGTCGCCGGCACCAGCGATGTTGGCCAGGTCGCGGCAGACCGAGGCGGTCAGTTCGTTGAAGGCGCCATCCCAGGAGCCCCAGTCGCGCAGCATGGCCTGTTTGGTGGCCGGCGTGGTCGTCAAGGGGCCGGGGGTCAGCAAAATGGGATCGTGCATCGAAGTCTCCTGACAAGTAATCAAGGCACGATGGCAGCGCGCAGCACACGGCGGGCGGCGGCATCGGCCATCGCCTGATTGACGTTTTCGAGCGGATATTTGCCATCGACGAGGTCGTGGAAAGGGTAACGCGCGCGGTTGGCCGCGACGAATTCGAGCGCCTCGATCAAATGGCGCGGGTGGTAGTTATGCACGCCATGGAGGCCGAGGAGCTTTTTCACGATCAGATTGGCATCGAGCGTCACCCTCGCCTGCGGATTGACCACCCCGGCCAGCACATAGCGGCCGCCGATGCGCAGCCAGTCGAGTCCGGCTGGAATGACTTCGGGCTGGCCGCAAACCTCGATGACGGCATCGGCGCCGTGGCGCGGACAGTGCGCACGCACGGCCGCCGCATCGCCTGGATCGAGCGCATGATCGACGCCAAAGTACCAAGCGCGTTCCCGCCGCGCCGGTTCCGGATCCAGCCCGATCACCCAACGCGCGCCGCGCGCCTTGGCAAGCGCCGCGCCATACAGCCCCAATAGACCGAGGCCTTGGACGATGACCGTCGCGCCGATGCGGATGGCCGCCGCTTCAGTGGCGGCGATCATCGTCGCCACACCGCAATTGAGCGGCGTGGCCTCCTCATCCGTCAGCTCATCAGGCAGGCGCAGAATCCACGTGCGGGGCAGAAGGTAGCAGTATTCGCCAAACCCGCCATGATGATGCGGCGGCGTCGTCACCGCCCTATGGCCGTATTTATCGACGCCGAGCGCTTTTTGCGGCAGGTCGAGTACCGCGCTGAAATAATCGCCGCCAGGCGGGATGAAATACTCGCTCCAGGTGATGCGATCGCCAACGGCGAGGGGATCGCCGCGCATGTCCGCTGTCACGCCCTCGCCCAGCGCGACGATCTCGCCAATGATCTCGTGGCCGAGCAGCCCCGGGCAAGGGCCGGGGCGATGGCCCTGCCAGGTGTGAAGGTCGGAACGGCAGATGGTCGTCATGCGCACTTTCACCAGCACCTCGCCAGCCGCGGGCGGGCGCAGAGGGTAATCGACAAGCCGGAAGGGCGCATTGGAGGCATCATAGACGGCCAGCCGACCATGACTGGGCAAAGCGGGCATGTCAGACGACCCCGTTGATCGCAAACTCGAAGATCTGGCGACTCTTGAGCCCCTGTGCGGCGCGGGCGACAAAGTCGGCACTAACAGGACGGTTCAGGATGAACGGCACGCGCGCCTCTGTGAGCGCGCCATGGCTGCGCAGCCGCGCATCGGCGAGGTTCGAGAGATCATGCTCGGCTGCCGCCGCGCCGATCACCGTGCCGCTGTCGCCGATCACCGCCACATCGCCCTCGCGATCGGGCGGCAGCTCAAAGCGTGCGCAGACCTCCTCGCGGGTGAGCGCGAGCGCCACACCGGGAATTTCCTTGACCCTGTCGATGATTGCTGCTGGAGTCGCCCGGCCGCCGCGGCACCAGACACGCACGAAGCCGCCCAGCGCCCCGTGGTGGCGCACGAAGGCATCGGTGATCGGACAAATCACTTTTGTGTCGCCCGCGCCGAACTCGGCATCGAGAATGTCCTGCAGGAAGATGACATTCGGCGTGCCATCCGGCTTCGACTTGTCGTTCATGCCGTGATCGGCGGTGAGCGCGACGACGGCGCCCAAGGCATCGAGCCGCCCGAAGCAGTCATCGATGCGTTGATAAAACGCATTGGCGACCGGATCGCCCGGCGCATGTTTGTGCTGGATGTAATCGGTCAGCGACAAGTACATCAGCTCGGGACGACGCGCTTCGAGCAGCTTGATGCCGGCTTCCAGCACAAAGAGCGAAAGATCCATCGAATAGATGTCCGGCTGCGGCATGCCGACGAGTTCGAGCACGTTGGCGATACCGTTTTCAGCCAGCGTAACTTGGGCAGCGCACTCCGCGGAAAAGCTGATGTTGCCGCGCGCCACATCCAGATCCTTGCCGAGCTGCTTTCTCAATTTGTCCTTGGCGGTGATCGACACCACTTTGGCACCGGCATCGGCAAATTCGGCAAGGAGCGTACGGCTGCGCAACAGTTCGGGGCCGGTCATCACCACGGCCTCGCCGTACTCGTTGAGGTAGAAATTGCCCGAGATGCCATGCACCGCCGGCGGCGCGCCGGTGATGATCGACATGTTGTTCGGGCAGGTGAAACTCGGCACCGTGCCCTCAGCGATCGCGGCAAAGCCCTCGCGCATGAAGCGCGCGATGTTCGGAATGATCCCGTCACGCAAGCCTTGCTCGATGTAGGCAGGATCACCGCCGTCGATGCAGACGACGACGACGGGTTGGCGCGGCCACTGATAGGACACGCCATTGAGTTCGACAGTATTCATGTTGGGATTAGATCGCCCATTGACGGATGCGGGCAGAAATAAGGTCGATCAAGGTGACCGAGACGATGATGATGATCAAGACGGCACAGGTCTGGGCATATTCAAATCCGCGGATCACCTCGTGGAGAACCACGCCGATGCCGCCAGCGCCGACGATGCCCAACACGGACGCCGAGCGTACGTTGGACTCGAAGCGGTAGAGCGAGTAGGAAATCCACAGCGGTAAGACTTGCGGGATCACCCCATAGAGAATTTCTTCCAGCGCGTTGGCGCCGGTGGCGCGTACGCCCTCGACCGGACGCGGATCGATGGCCTCGACCGCTTCGGCAAACAGTTTGGCGAGCACGCCGGTGGTATGCACCCACAGCGCCAGCACGCCCGCGAAAGGCCCCAGCCCCACCGCGACGATGAACAGCATCGCGAAGACCATTTCGTTGATCGCGCGGCACGCGTCCATGAACCGCCGCATCGGCTGATAGATCCAGCGCGGCACGATGTTCTCGGCCGACATCAGGCCGCAGGGAATCGCACAGACGATCGCCAATACGGTGCCCCAGATGGCGATATGCACCGTGACGAGCATCTCTTCGAGATACAGGCGCCAGTCGTGAAAATCCGGCGGAAAGAATTCTCGGGCGAAGACGCCCATGTTGCCCGAATCCTTGAGCAGATCGAGCGGGCGCATGTCGGCGCCCTGCCAAGACCAGATCAATAGCAGAAAGAAAGCCCCCCAGGCGAGGGTCGCGCCGATGCCAGAGGGCGGCGGACGCAAGGCAACGTCTTGAACGGTTGGTACGGTCGGCATGATCGTAAGAAACAAAGCGCCGGCAAGGCAGGGCTTACCGGCGCAAGGGGGAGAATCACTTCATCTGTTTGGCCAGTTCCGCCAACTTGGCGTCGATCTCGGCAAGCTTCGCCTTTTTGTCGGCCTCGCTCATGTTGGTATCGTTTTCGAACTTTTTGCGATCCTTGAACAGTTCGAGCTGGCGGATCGGCAATAGCTGCGCATCGCTCGAAGGCTTGAAGCCGGCCAGGCGGTACATGTTCTTGAGGATTTCTTTCTCGCGCTCGTTCTTGCCATAGCTGACACAGAAGTCCAGGATCTTCTTCTTCAGGTCGGCAGGCAAGTCTTTGCGCCACACCAGCGGATCACGCGGGATCAGCGGCGAAGTCCACAAGATACGAATCTGCTCGAACTTCTCCGGTGCCTTTTCCTTCATCTTCTGCATCATCTCGCTATTGCTGGTCGCGACATCGACTTGCTTGTTCAAGACCGCCAGGAAGTTGCCTTCATGATTGGAAGAACGCACGACCTTGAAGTGCGTCTTGGGATCGAGGCCATTCAAGGTGAAGACATAGTAGGTCGGCACCAGGGTGCCCGAGGTCGAGGCTGGATCGCCAATACCAAAGCTCATGTCTTTGCCGTTTTTGAGCACCTGGTCGAGCGAGGTGATGCCGCTATCCTTGTGGGTGATCAGATAAGAGTAATAACCAGGCGTGCCATCGAGATCGACGAACTGGACGAATACCTCGCCATTGGCGCGATCGACCGCTTCGATGGCCGACTTGTTGCCATACCAGGCGATCTGCACCTTGTTGAAGCGTTGCGCTTCGATGATGCCAGCGTAGTCGGTGGCGTAAAACCCATTGACCTTGACGCCGATGGCCTTCGACATATCTTCCAAGAACGGCTCCCACATCTGCTTGAGGGCGCCAGCTTTTTCGGTGGCGATGATGCCGAAGTTGAGTTCCTTGATTTCCTGAGCCTGGACATGCAGACCCAGGGTGACGGCCGCGGCCGCCAGCAGGGCTTTGAAAGTGCGCAACATGGGTTCTCCTTTAGAGATGGCGGGTTGAAAGGGGTTGAGCGGTTCAGGCGGCTAACAGGGGTGTCAAGTTTTTACCGGCAGGTAGCTTGACGGCAGGGCTATCCAGCATCATGCCGAACAGCGACTCAGCATCGCTGCCATACAGCTCGCCGAGGAGTTGCGGCGTCAGGGCGGCAGAAGGGCCGTCATAGACGACACGACCGCGGTACAAGGCGATGGTGCGGCGGCAATACTTGATCGCGAATTCGACTTGGTGCAGCGAAACGACGACGGTGCAGCCGCGCTCGCGGTTCATGCCGGCCAAAAGCTCCATGACATTGCGCGCCGACTCGGGGTCGAGCGAGGCGATCGGCTCATCGGCGAGAATCACCTTCGCTTCCTGCACCAGACAGCGGGCCAGCGCGGCGCGCTGCTGCTGACCGCCAGAAAGCGTCGAAGCACGCTGCCAAGCAAATTTTTCGATGCCGACGGCGGCGAGCGCTTCCAGCGCTCGCTGGCGCTCGGCGGTGGTGAAGCGCATCAGCAGACTGCGCCACAGCGGCATGCGATACAGCAAGCCGATCAGCACATTGGTAGCGACCGGCAGACGATTGACGAGATTGAACTGTTGGAAGACGAAGCCGATCTGAGCGCGCTGGGCACGGATGTTGGAGGCGATGCGCCCCTCTTGCTGCACGACGCGATCAAGCACGACAATCTCGCCGGCATCGGCGGCAACGAAACCCGCGATATGGCGCAACAGGGTGGACTTTCCCGAACCTGAAGCGCCGATCAAGGCGACCATCTCACCCTCCTGGATGGTCAGATTCACGTCATCGAGCGCCTTGCAGCAAGGAAAGGTCTTGCTCAGGCGGCGAATCTCGATGGCAGGCGAGGTGGGGGGTAAGTCCATTTTTGAACCTTCGTCAATCAAGCTGAAACATTTGCCACTCTATAATCGCGGCGTTACAGATTGTTGACAATCTGCAATCTGCCGAGGAGAAATTTTTCCCCTCCCAGATTGCAAGACGATGAAACAAATATGAATAGCCACGCCAGCGCCATCGCCTTTTTGCAAACCTGTTCCCTGCCCAGCTTGATCCAACAGCAACTGGAAAAGATGATCCTCGACGGCGAACTGCCTCCTGGCAGCCAGCTCACCGAGATTCCGCTCGCCGCCCGGCTCGGCGTCTCACGCGGGCCGGTGCGCGAGGCATTTCGCGGTCTCGAAGAAAAGGGGCTGGTGCGCATGGAAAAAAACCGCGGCGTCTTCGTGCGCACCATCACGCCCAGTGAGGCTGATGCCATTTACGAAGTGCGCCTAGCGCTTGAAGCGCTGATCGTCAAAAAACTTGCCGCCATTCCGGATAAGGTGCAGGCAGCCCGGCTCGACGAGCTGCTCGACGAGGCCGACAAGTTCGCCCACGAGGCCGATTTCGCCGCTTGCCACGAACGCAACATCGCCTTTCACGACCGTTTGGTTTGCCTGACCGGTAACGCCGCCTTGATCGACAGTTACCGACGGCTGGTCGGTGAATTGTCACTGTTTCGCCATCAGGCACATGCCCAGATTGCCGATGCCTCGAGTCTGCGCGCCTCGGTCGCCGACCATCGCGCCATTCTCGCCGCACTGAGTAGCGGCCAGCGTGCGACGGCCGCCCGCCTATTGCACCGCCATGTCGAAGCCAGCCGCAAGCGTCTGCAGCGGCTGCTCAAAACGCAATCGCCCCCATCCCCTTAGGAGTCAACCCATGGAATTTCGCCAAGAAACCCTGCGCATCGGCGGAGAGCGCATTGCCCGCGAACGCGTCATCGAAGTGATGAACCCCTATACGAACGCGTGTATCGGCACCGTGCCCAAGGCAAGCGTCGAGGACGTGCGCCGTGCCATCGCCATTGCCAAAGCCTATCGAGCTAGGCTTTCTCGCTATGAGCGGTATCGCATCCTGACGAAGGCCGCCGAAATCGTCGTTGCCCAAACTGAAGACATCGCCAACCTGATCACCGCCGAATCTGGGCTGTGCAAGAAAGACAGCCGCTATGAGGCCGGCCGGGTCCGCGATGTCTTGCTCTTCAGCGCCCAGGCGGCGCTCGATGACGATGGCCAGATCTTCAGTTGCGACATCACGCCACACGGCCGCGAGCGGCGCGTCTATACGCAGCGCGACCCGCTACTGGGCGTCATCGCCGCGATCACGCCGTTCAACCATCCGATGAACCAGGTAGCACACAAGGTTGCGCCCTCGATTGCGACGAACAACCGCATCGTCCTCAAACCCTCGGAGAAGACGCCGCTTTCGGCGCTGCTGTTCGCCGACATCCTCTATGCAGCCGGCTTGCCGCCGGAAATGTTCCAGGTCGTCACGGGCGATCCGGCCGAGATTGCCGATGCGCTCCTGACCGACCCGGCGATCGAACTCGTCACCTTCACCGGCGGCGTCGCCATCGGCAAAGCGATCGCCGCGAAGATCGGCTATCGGCGCGCCGTGCTCGAACTAGGCGGCAATGATCCGCTGATCGTCATGGAGGACGCCGATCTCGAACGCGCCACCGATCTGGCCGTCGCCGGTTCCTACAAGAACTCGGGCCAGCGCTGCACGGCGGTAAAGCGCATCATCGTCCATGAGAGCATCGCCGATCGTTTCGTCGAACTCCTGGTCGACAAAAGTCGGCGCTGGCGCTACGGCGATCCGATGGACGAGACGATGGACATGGGCACGCTGATCGACGAAGCCGCCGCCCGGCAGTGCGAGGCGCGCGTCAATGAAGCGGTTGCGCAAGGAGCGCGGCTGCTGTATGGCAACGAACGGCGCGGCGCGCTCTACTCCCCGACCGTGCTCGATCAGGTGCGCCCAGAGATGACCGTGGTGCGCGAGGAAACCTTCGGTCCGGTCTCGCCCGTGATCCGCTTCAAGACACTCGATGAAGCCATCGCCATCGTCAATGGCACGGCCTTTGGACTCTCCGCTGGGCTATGCACCAACCGGCTCGATGTCATCACACGCTGCGTCAATGAACTGAACGTCGGCAACGTCAATGTCTGGGAGGTGCCCGGCTACCGATTGGAACTCACCCCCTTCGGCGGCATCAAGGATTCTGGCCTGGGCTACAAGGAAGGCGTGCTGGAAGCGATGAAGAGCTTCACCCACGTCAAGACCTACTCCTTGCCTTGGCCTACGGCGTGATCTCCACACCGGTGGCCCTGCTGGTGCTCTTGTCGGCAGCGATGCACGCCGGCTGGAACTTCGTCGTCAAGGCAAGCCAGGATCGCTTTCTCGATTACACCGGTCTTGCGGTAGCCGGCGCGGCCATCGCCGCCTGCGTGCTGCCCTGGCTGCCGCTGCCTGCGGCCGCCGCCTGGCCGTGGCTGGCGACGACCACCATCATCCACGTCGGCTACTACCTTTTGTTGATGCAGGCTTACCGGCACGCCGATCTTTCCATCGCCTATCCGCTGATGCGTGGCTCAGCCCCCGTCTTGATCGCTCTGGCCGCGCCGCTGGCTGGAGACAGCCTGAATCTCGGCCTGCTCATCGGCATCGCTTTGGTCGCGGCCGGCATCGCCTTGCCTGTCGGCATGGGTCTTTATCATGGCGGCGTCAGCCGTTCCGGTCTGGGTTACGGCTTTGCCACCGCCGCCGTCATCGCGCTTTACACGATCATCGACGGTATCGGCGCACGCCAGTCCGGCCATGCGCTGGCCTACACGCTGTGGCTCTTCTTTCTCAATGCCTGGCTTATCTTGGCCGTCGCGCTTTGCCAACGCGGCCGGCAGGCGCTGGTGCATCTTAGGCGGCGCTGGCTATTTTCCCTCGCCGGCTCGGTGCTGACGATCGGCTCTTATGCACTTGTGCTGTGGGCCATGACCGTCGCCTCGATTCCGGCCGTGGCTGCGCTACGGGAAACCTCGGTGATCTTCGCCGCGATCCTCGGCGCTTGGCTGCTCAAAGAACGCATGGGGCGCTGGCGTATTGCCGGGGCGGTTTTGGTAGCACTCGGCGCAATTGCAATCCGCTTGAGCTAGGCTTTCATGCAGCATAGGCAGCGCCCTTTGCTGCATGAAAGACACCCGCCCCCTCTATTCCCCTCACGGGGGGC
>JAOAIO010000006.1 GCA_026414665.1 Azovibrio sp. | reverse complement strand
CCTCCAGCGGCAGGCTGGAGAGCGCGATTTCGATGCCCTTGCCTCGCAACCTGTTGCGACCTGCGGCCAAATTTTTTTCGGCCCAGGTTCGGTCCCGCCGATCAGTCGTCGGCATCCCGGCAAGCCGCAGGCTGGCGATCTGCTGCGGGGTGAGCCAGACCGATATACTGTGCTGATTCATCATTTGCGCAGGAGGCTCAACAAGATGGACATCGGTGACGTAGCCAGCATCGTAACGGCGGCGGCTTCCTTGGTCGGCATCGTCATCCAGGCCAGGATGAGCCCGTACAAGAAAACGGATGCGCCGAACCAAAACCACGGCGTAAGCCGCGCCCCGTTCCTGCTGCTCTCCGCGATGGGCGCGGCGGCCATATTCGCCGCGGTCGCGTTCGCCTCCTCCTGGCGCATCGCCTTGCTTTCAGCCTCGCTTGGCGCGGTCGCTTTCTCGGTTGGGTCCGTTCTTTGGCTCATTGCCACCCTCCACAACGGCTTGATGCGTCTGATAGACAAGCGGCTTTAGTGATCAAGCCGCCCTCCGCTGCTCCGGCCTAGCCATCTCCTTGCGCAGCGCCGCCATCACCTGCCGGCCGATGCCGCCCAGCGGCTCGCGGTCGGTGCGGTGCCACCAGTGGTAGATCGCGCTGCGCACCGTCACCGGCAGAAAGCCGTGCGCCGCCGCCCAGGCGGCCACGGAGGGCCAGCCGCGCAACAACAAAGCCGCCTTCACCTCGCGCATGTTCTGCAGTGCTTGGTTCATGGTGTTATCCTCGTAATGTTTGAGCGTAGTATAGCGCAACATGTCGCGCTGTCAACAACTTGTTGCGAGGTTTTTCATGTCCGATGAAACGTCCGATTCGCGTCCGATTCGTGCGTCCGATTCGCTTCCGATGTCCGATTCGCATGTCCGATTCGCGCACGATTCTGGTACAGAATCGGACACGCTCTCCCGCCGCCTTCGTGCATGTATAGGCGACGAACCTGTTGCCGCATTCGCTCGTCGATGCGGCATGCCAGAGGCAACTATTCGTAGCTATCTTGAAGGGAAAAAGCCCGTATATGACAAGTTAGCCCGCATCGCCGACGCGGCCGGCGTCTCGTTGGAGTGGCTGGCCACTGGGCGCGGCCCGATGCGCCGCGAAGCCCCGCCACAAGCTGCATTCGAGGTGGTGCCATACGGTCGGAGACTGGAGAAGATCGGCCTATTGTTGGCCGGCATGGACGAAAAGGAAGCCGCCGCGCTGCTCGACGAGCTATACGCGCGCGCTCAAACGGCGGCAGAAGCGGCCGAGCTGCGCCGGGCGCTAGGCGAGCTGCGCGCCGAAGTCGAACGCCTCAAGAAACGCGCCTAAAACCCGCCCTCGCGCGCGTCTTGTCGCATGTAATGCGAGCACGGACGGCATGCCGCCATCATCGCCGCTTCGCGGCCCGCTTCGCGTGTTTTTTCAAAGACTTATGTCGCAATATCCCACCTCTTCCCGCCTCCTCCCGCAATTTTTTGTCGCACGCACTTTGTCTCATCTAATCTTTTCATCCCTAGCGGTGGCCGGCGCGCCCCGCTCGACGATGGCGTCGGTCAGGGCCCGCAGGTCTTCGTGGGTGATCTCGGTCAGCTTGAGGTTGCCGAACCTGGCCTTCAGGTCGCGCTCATAGACCGAGCGCCGCATGTCGCGGGTGGAGTCGGCCATCGGGTAGCTGCGAAGCCACTTTTCCGCCCAGGCACCAAACGTCTCGGCGTCGCGCACACGGGCCTTCTCCCTGGCTTTCTCCCGGGCCGGAGACTTCCCCGCCGCGATCATCTTCTTGGCTTCGGCCAGGCGTTCCCGGGCCTCGGCCAGCGTGATCCCGCCCGGCCCGTATCGGCCGAAGGTGATGGTCTCCTGGCGCCCGTTGAGGGCGTAGTTGTAGCGGAACGAAATGGTCCCGGAGGGGGTGACGGCCACATACAGGCCGTCCCTGTCCGCCACCTTGTACAGCTTGCCCGTCGGCTTGAGGTTCCGCAGCTTGGTATCGGTCAACATGGCACACACGCTCCCTTGCAACACCATGCGTCGTGCGCCCTGCTTGAACCAAAGGAAACCCCTTACAAGTCAACAGCTTGCGGGGACGCACCCATGGCACGACCATCGTGACGCACACGCTTCAGCGGCCCCCAATACCATGCCCGGAAAACCCCGCGCGGAACGACAAAAATTCGTTTTACAGCAAACACTTACATGATTCCGATACCATGGCCACCTGGGACGAGGCGCATGGCATCGGTGGCGAGGCATGGCACAGGGCCGGTTTCGTGCCATCGACTATGCCATGAAAAATTCGTGCTTGGCCATACCCCAGGCTGCCAGTCCGTGCCAGGTTGGAAGCACAAAAAAGCCCGCAGTGACGCGGGCTTAGGTGTTTCTGGTGCCTGATCCTGCCGGCCGCTGCCGGACGCGGAATCATTCCCACTCGATCGTTGCCGGTGGCTTGCCGGAAACGTCATAGACGACGCGGTTCAGGCCGCGTACTTCATTGATGATCCGATTCGAGACCCGGCCCAGCAGCTCATAGGGCAGGTGCGCCCAATGGGCGGTCATGAAATCGCTGGTCACCACGGCACGCAGGGCGACGACGTTTTCATAGGTGCGTCCATCCCCCATCACGCCCACGCTCTTGACCGGCAGGAAGACGGCAAAGGCCTGGCTGGTCAGGTCATACCAGCTCTTGCCGATATCCTTTTCGCTACACAGGCCGGCGGCTGCATCGCGCTCGGTGGCGTGGGTAGCGCGCAGCTCGTCGATGAAAATAGCATCGGCGCGCTGCAGCAGGCTGGCGTATTCACGTTTGACTTCGCCCAGGATGCGCACGCCCAGCCCTGGGCCCGGGAAGGGATGGCGATAGACCATTTCCCGAGGCAGCCCCAGCGCCACGCCCAGTTCGCGGACCTCGTCCTTGAAGAGCTCGCGGAGCGGCTCGAGCAGCTTGAGGTGCATGTCTTCCGGCAAGCCACCGACGTTGTGGTGACTTTTGATGGTGTGGGCGCCCTTCTTGTTTTTACCAGCCGATTCGATCACGTCTGGGTAGATGGTGCCTTGCGCCAGCCACTTGGCCGAGGTGAGCTTCTTCGCTTCGGCCTGAAAAACTTCGACGAACTCCTTGCCGATGATCTTACGCTTTTGTTCCGGGTCAGAGACACCGGCCAGCTTGCCCATGAACTGGTCCACCGCATCCACACGGATGACCTTGACGCCCAGGTTGCGGGCGAACATGTCCATGACCAGGTCGCCCTCGTTCAAGCGCAAGAGGCCGTGGTCGACGAAGACGCAGGTGAGCTGGTCGCCAATCGCCCTGTGGATGAGCGCCGCCGCCACCGAGGAATCGACCCCGCCAGAGAGGCCAAGAATGACTTCCTCATCGCCCACCTGACGCTGGATGGCATCGACGGCTTCGGCAATGTAGTCCCCCATCACCCAGTCGTTGCCGCAGCCGCAAATGCCGTGTACGAAGCGCTCGAGAATGGCCCGCCCTTGCAGCGTGTGCGTGACTTCCGGGTGAAACTGCACGCCGTAGAACTTACGCTGTTCGTCGGCCATGCCAGCGATCGGGCAGGCAGCGGTGGAGGCCATCTTGACGAAGCCCGGCGGCAGTTCCACGACCGAGTCGCCGTGGCTCATCCAGACTTTTAACATGCCGTGCCCTTCCGGGCTAAAGAAATCGGCGATATCGTTCAAGAGCGCGGTATGGCCATGCGCGCGGACTTCGGCATAGCCGAACTCACGCGCTTTGCCAGCAGCCTCGGCCGTCATCACCTTGCCGCCCAGCTGCTGGGCCATGGTCTGCATACCATAGCAAATGCCGAGCACGGGTACCCCCAGCTCGAACACGACCCCCGGGGCGCGCGGCGTGTCGCCTTCGGTGACGGAATTGGGCCCACCCGAGAGGATGATGCCGCGGGCGCCATAGTTACGGATGAAATCTTCGCCAACGTCGTGGGGGTAGATCTCGCAAAAGACCTTGGCTTCGCGCACGCGGCGGGCGATCAGCTGCGTAACCTGGGAACCAAAATCGAGGATGAGGATTTTCTGATGGGACATGCTGTGCTGTCAGTCAACGAAAGGGCGGCTGCGCGAGCCGCCCTGTAACAGAAGGGAGTCGATCAGTCGAGGTGGTAGTTCGGGGCTTCTTTGGTAATCTGCACGTCGTGGACGTGCGATTCGCGCATCCCTGCCGAAGTAATCTCGACGAAACAAGCCTTGTCGTGCATTTCCGCGATGGTGGCACACCCGAGATAGCCCATCGAAGAGCGCAAGCCTCCCATCAATTGGTGAATCACCGCCAACACGGAACCCTTGTAAGGCACGCGGCCTTCGATGCCTTCTGGCACGAACTTATCGACGTTGGCGGTGTTGTCCTGAAAATAACGATCGGAAGAGCCGGCCTGCATGGCGCCCAAGGAGCCCATGCCGCGATAGGACTTGTAGGACCGCCCCTGAAACAGCTCCACCTCGCCCGGCGCCTCTTCAGTACCGGCGAACAGGCCGCCCAGCATGACAGTGTTGGCGCCAGCGGCGATGGCTTTGGCGATGTCGCCAGAGTAGCGGATGCCGCCGTCGGCAATCATGGGCACGCCGGTGCCCTTGAGCGCCTCGGAGACGTTTTGGATGGCAGTAATCTGCGGCACCCCTACGCCGGCCACGATGCGAGTGGTGCAGATCGAGCCCGGGCCAATGCCCACCTTGACGGCATCGGCGCCGCGATCCAGCAAGGCTCGGGCAGCATCGGCGGTGGCGATATTGCCGCCGATCACCTCCACCTGCGGAAAATGCTTCTTGACCCACTCGACCCGGTCGAGCACGCCTTGCGAATGACCATGCGCCGTATCCACCACGATCACATCCACGCCGGCTTCCACCAGCAGCTCGACCCGTTCCTCGGTGCCTGCTCCGACACCGACCGCGGCGCCGGCGCGCAGGCGCCCGGCCTCGTCCTTGCTGGCATTGGGATGCTCGGTGGCCTTGGTGATGTCTTTCACGGTAATGAGGCCGCGCAGCTCGAAGTCGTCATTGACAACCAGCACCCGTTCGAGCCGATGCTGGCGGATCAGCTCCTTGGCATCCTCGACGCTCGCGCCCTCCGGCACGGTCACCAGACGTTTCCTGGGCGTCATGATGGCTTTGACCGGCTGCTCGAGATTGGTCTCGAACCGCAAATCGCGGTTGGTGACGATGCCAACCACCTTACCGGCCTTATCCAGCACGGGGAAGCCCGAGATGCGGTGCTGGCGCGACAAGGCGAGCACCTCGCCAACGCTCATGTTGGGGCTGACGGTGATGGGGTCTTTGAGAATGCCCGACTCATGGCGCTTGACCTTGGCCACCTCGGCAGCCTGGGCGCGCGCGGAGAGATTCTTGTGAATGATGCCAATCCCGCCCTCCTGAGCCAGGGCGATGGCCAAGCGGCCTTCGGTGACGGTATCCATGGCAGCGGATACCAAAGGCATATTCAGGGTAATATTGCGGGTGAGCTTCGTGGCAAGGCTCACATCCTTGGGGAGAATCTGGGAGTGAGCAGGAACGAGCAGTACATCGTCGAAAGTGAGGGCTTTTTGCAGCAGTCGCATGGCCTTTGTTCCAAGGTCACAAAAACGTATTATACAGCAAGCCCAGCCTTGATCGAATCATGGGCCTCTCGAAAAACCATCACCAGCGGCCAAAGAACAAGGCGCGCGGCGCAAAGCAACCCAGACCTATCGAGTCGATAGACGCGGGAGTGGGCGCCACGTGTAAGCCTTCGACCGCGCCGCAGCTTATTCGAGGCGCCCGCATCTTTGAGGATTTTTCATGCGCGACATCCGCTTAACCACTTGCCTTGGCTTGTTCGCCATTCCCTTGCTCTTCGCCCAGCCCGCCCAGGCGGAAGTCTACAAATGGAAGGATGCGCAGGGCCGCACCGTGATTTCGGATACCCCGCCCCCAGGCGCCGGCAAGCAGACTCCGGTCGCAGGGCGTGCGCCCGCCGCATCGCATTCTGGCGGCGATGGCGCCGCGAGCGCGCCCCAGGCGAAGAGCTGGGCCGAGAAAGACCTGGAATTCCGCCAGCGCCAGCAGCAAAACCGGGAAAACGCCGAAAAAGCCGAAAAAGAGAAACGCGAGGCCGAACTTCGAAAAGAAAATTGCCAGAATGCCCAGCTACGCCTCAAGGAGCTTGAGTCCGGCCTCCGCATCACGCGGCTAAATGCCGGGGGCGAACGTGAATACCTCGATGACCAGCAGCGCCAACAGGAAATCGAGCGCGCCCGACAATCGGTGCAAAGCTGGTGCAAGTGACGGTCGGCGGGCCACGCTCAAGCCGTCTCGCCCGCCTCGGCCGCGCCTTTCTTCATCACCTTGCCTTCCGCCGCGCGTTGCTTGCGCACCTCTTTCGGGTCGGCGATCAAAGGCCGGTAGATCTCCACGCGATCTCGGTCGCGCAAAGGCGTGTCGAGTTTGGAAAGCTTGGCAAAAATGCCGAACTTATTCTGCTTGAGATCGATTTCCGGGTACTTCTCCAGCAACCCAGAAGCCTCGACGGCCGCTTGCAGGGTGCTGCCTTCGGGTAGCGTGAGGCGCACCAATTCTTGCCGTTGCGGCAAGGCATAGACTACTTCGACCTGCAATTGCCCTTTAGCCATGTTGCGCTCCATAAATCGCTTCGGCCCGCTTCACGAAGGCATCGACGAAGGTATTGGCAATGTGACTAAACACCGGGCCGATGACCTTCTCGAATAGCTTGCTGGAAAATTCATAGCGCAAGCGAAATTCGATCTTGCAGGCATCGGGCGCCAGCGCCTTGAACTGCCAGCTCCCCTCCATGTGCCGGAAGGGGCCGTCTACCAGACGAATTTTCATCCAAGCCGGGATTTCTTTCTCGTTCTCGGTCGTGAAGTGGGATTTGACGCTGTGATAGTTGATGTATAGCGTCCCTACCGTCTTTTTCTCGTCGCGGAATAGACATTCGGTTTTGCTGCACCAAGGCAGGAACTGGGGATAGTCTTCGCAACGATCCACCAGTTCAAACATCTGCTGGGCTGAATACTGAATCAGCACCGATTTCTCGACCAGGGCCATGCTCCGCCAGAAGCTCCGAATCTTGTTAGAATCCGGCGATTCTATAGGAATCGCGCCGCACCATGAGTATCGCCAACAACAAAAAGGCCTTCCACGATTATTTCATCGAGGAAAAGTACGAGGCCGGCATCGCGCTAGAAGGCTGGGAAGTGAAGTCGATCCGCGCTGGACGAGTACACATCAAAGAGGCCTATGTGGTCATCAAAGGCGGCGAAATCTGGTTGCTGGGGATGCACGTCACGCCTTTGCCGACGGCCTCCACCCACATCCACCCCGACCCGTTGCGTACCCGCAAGCTGC
Source organism: Azovibrio sp. (assembly GCA_026414665.1). Classification (GTDB taxonomy): domain Bacteria; phylum Pseudomonadota; class Gammaproteobacteria; order Burkholderiales; family Rhodocyclaceae; genus Azovibrio. Next base: position 47,287 of record JAOAIO010000006.1, on the reverse strand, counting down.
TATTGCATGGCAGCGAGATCATGAAGTTGATCGGCAAGGTCGAGCGCGCTGGCTACACCCTGGTGCCCCTTGACCTGCATTACAGCCGCGGCCGCATCAAGGCCGAGATCGGGCTCGCTAAAGGCAAGAAACAACACGACAAGCGCGAGGATGCCAAAGAAAGAGACTGGGCGCGGGAAAAGCAGCGTTTGATGCGCGAAAAGGTGAGAGGCAGCTAAGGCCATGCCGCCGCTTACCGTCGACGTCTTTCTTTATGGTCTCGGCATCGCCGCTTCCGTCGTCTGCGGCGCCACCGGGGTGCTCGAAGCCGGGCGCAAGCAGGTGGATCTGTTCGGCGCCATCACGGCCGGCGTGGCCGCCTCCCTTGGGGGTGGCACGGTCCGGGATTTGCTGCTCGACCGACAGGTGTTCTGGATTGCTGACCAGGCTTATCTCGTCGCCACGATCTTGGCCGCCGTCGTCACCTTCTTCCTAGCCCGGCGCTGGCGCTTGCCCGGACGGCTATTCCTGATCCCGGATGCCATCGGCCTGGCGCTGTTTACCGTGGTTGGCACCCAGGTAGGGCTGCAATTCGAGGCGCCCTGGCTCGTCGCGAGCCTGATGGGAGTCATCACGGCCGTATTCGGCGGCTTGTTGCGCGATGTTCTCACCAACGAAGTACCGCTCGTCTTCACCAGCGAGCTCTACGCCACCGCCGCCTGGCTCGGCGCACTCGCCTTGATCGGCCTGCAAGCCCTGGGCATGGATCACGTCAGCGCTGGCTTCATCGCCATGGCCGTGGTTTTTGCCGTGCGTCTCGCCGCCATCCGCTGGCAAATCACCCTGCCCCGCCTGACGTCGGGCGCTCCTCCGTCGGCTTGAGCGCTTCTATCTCGACATGCACCGCCTGCCCTTCGATGACCCGTCCATCGCCCGGCCAGGTAGGTGCCACGCAACTTTCGGGCGGCTGCCCAGGTCTCATGGAGCGGGTTTTCCAGCCCAGATAAAGCGCCAGCGCGAAGGCCAGCGCCGCCAACCCGACAAAGGCGAACAGCGACACCGTGAACGCAACGATCAGCAACGCCACCGCCACGACGAAGCGCAGCAGCTTCGCCCCCCACCCCGGGGCGGGAGCCCCGCGATGCCCGATACGCTGATGAATGTGAACGCGCTGCACCATGCTCTACCCTTGGCGAATCATCAAAACCGCACATTTTAGCCCCGAGAGATGCCATGCCCGCTAAGAAGCAGCAAAATCCATTGACCGAGATCCTGGTTAACATCCTCATCCCCGCTTTCATTTTGATGAAGCTAAGCGGCCCCGCGCAGCTCGGCCATGTCGGCGCGCTGCTTACGGCGCTCGCCTTCCCACTCGTCTGGGGCGGCATCGACTTGGCCAGGAGCCGCAAGTTCAACCTATTCTCGGCCCTGGGCTTGGTCAACATCTTGCTCCCCGGCGGCCTCGGCCTGCTCGAGCTCGACACCCAATGGCTCGCCATCAAGGAAGCCGCCGTGCCGGGCATCATTGGCATTGCGGTGCTCGTTTCGATCCGTACCCCCTACCCACTCGTCAAGACCCTGCTTTTCAATCCCAGCATCGTCGACGTCGACAAGGTCAATCGGCACCTCGCCGAGCGCGGCAACGAACGGGCCTTCGCGTCCCGCTTGCAGATCGGCACGCTGCTACTGAGCGGCACCTTTTTCTTCTCGGCGACGATGAATTACCTGCTTGCCAAGTGGATCGTGACAAGCCCTGCCGGCAGCGAAGCCTTCAACGAGGAACTGGGGCGTCTCACGCTCATCAGCTATCCAGTGATCGCCTTGCCCTCGATGCTGATGATGGGGGCCGTGCTCTATTACTTGGCCCGTAGCACCCGCGAGCTGGCCGGACTGGGGTTGCAGGACATCTTGCAACAGCCAGAAAACGCCAGCTCATCATGATCGCTCCGCACGCCTTTGAGCCTGAAAGCGGCGCAGCGCCCCCTCCTCCAGCCCCACAAAGGCGAAGCGCGCAATCACCGCGGTGAACGAGTTTGCGGGAGTGCGATGCCTAGCGCGCGGTAAGCAAAAAGGCCGGGATGCCCCGGCCTTTGGGTACAGCGAGTGTATCCGCCTCACGACTTGTGGCGAGCCAGACGCTGCCAGGTATCGACCACGGTATCCGGGTTGAGCGACATGCTCTGGATGCCCTGATCCATCAACCACTCGGCCAGATCAGGATGGTCAGAGGGGCCCTGACCGCAAATCCCGACGTACTTACCCTTCTTGTTGGCAGTGGCAATCGCCATGGCCAGTAGCTTTTTCACCGCCGGGTCACGCTCATCGAACAGGCTCGCTACCAAACCGGAATCGCGGTCCAGGCCCAAGGTGAGCTGGGTCAGGTCGTTCGAGCCGATGGAGAAGCCGTCGAAGATGTCGAGAAACTCGTCGGCCAAAAGCGCATTCGACGGAATCTCGCACATCATGATCAGCTTCAGGTCGTTCTCGCCCTGCTTCAGGCCATGTTCAGCCAGGAGGCTGACCACGCGCCGGCCTTCTTCGAGGGTGCGCACGAAAGGCACCATCAGCCAGACATTGGTGAACCCCATGTCCTCGCGCACTTTTTTCATCGCCCGGCATTCCATCTCGAAGCAGTCGCGGAAGGATTGGGCGATGTAGCGCGAGGCGCCACGGAACCCCAACATCGGGTTTTCCTCTTCAGGCTCATACAGCTCGCCGCCCAAGAGCTTGCGGTATTCGTTCGACTTGAAGTCGGAGAGCCGCACGATCACCGGCTTGGGCCAGAAGGCGGCGGCGATGGTGGCTACGCCCTCGCTGAGCTTTTCCACGAAGAACTCGACCGGGTTGGCATAGCCGCGCGCGCGGCGCTGGATCTCCTCGCGCTTCGAGGCCGGTAGGCGCTCCACATCGAGGATGGCTTTGGGGTGGATGCCGATCACGTTGTTGATGACGAACTCCACCCGAGCAAGACCGACACCGGCATTCGGCAGTTGCGCGAACTCGAAGGCGAGCTCTGGATTGCCGACGTTCATCATCACCTTGACCGGAATGTCGGGCATGGCGGAAATGTCTTTGGAAACCACCTCGAAATCGAGCTGGCCACGATAAATATGGCCAGTATCGCCCTCCGCGCAGGACACCGTGACGACTTCGCCTTCGCTGAGAGTTTCGGTCGCATCGCCACAGCCGACGATAGCCGGCACGCCCAGCTCGCGGGCGATGATGGCGGCGTGGCAGGTACGCCCCCCGCGATTGGTGACGATGGCCGCGGCACGCTTCATCACCGGCTCCCAGTTCGGGTCGGTCATATCGGCCACCAATACGTCGCCGGGCTGGACTTTATCCATTTCCTTCGGGTCATGCACGATGCGCACCGGCCCGACGCCGATCTTTTGGCCAATCGCACGGCCGGAGGCGAGCACTTTGGAGAAGGATTTGAGCTTGAATTTTTCCAGCCGGTTGTGTCCTTGCTGCGACTTCACGGTCTCGGGGCGAGCCTGGAGAATGTAGAGCTTGCCATCGATGCCATCCTTGCCCCACTCGATGTCCATCGGCCGCTGGTAATGCTGCTCGATGATCATGGCGTAACGAGCCAGCTCCTCGACCTCAGCATCGCTGATGGAGAACCGGTGCCGGTCAGCCTCAGGCACTTCTTCGGTGACGGTCGATTTACCGGCCACTTTCTCGGCGGCAAACACCATCTTGATCATCTTCGAACCCAAGTTACGCCGCACCACGGCCTTCTTGCCAGCGGCGAGCATCGGCTTGTGCACGTAGAACTCGTCCGGGTTCACCGCGCCTTGCACCACGGTCTCGCCCAGGCCGTAGCTAGCGGTGACAAACACGGCATCGCGGAAACCGGATTCGGTATCGAGCGTAAACATCACCCCGGCCGCGCCCTTGTCGGAACGCACCATGCGCTGCACGCCAGCAGACAGCGCCACATCGGCATGGACGAAGCCTTTATGCACCCGGTAGGCGATGGCACGGTCGTTGTAAAGCGAAGCAAAAACTTCCTTGATGGCGTGCAGGATGTTGTCCAAGCCAACGATGTTCAAAAAGGTTTCCTGCTGGCCGGCAAAGGAGGCATCGGGCAAATCCTCGGCGGTGGCGCTGGATCGCACGGCAAATGACATATCGCTTGAAGAATCTGCGACAAGTCGTTGATATTGCTCAGTAATCGCAATCGTCAAGTCCATTGGGAAAGGCGTATCGACGATCCACTGGCGAATCTGCGCCCCGGTTGCGGCCAAGGCATTCACATCATCCACATCGAGACGGTCGAGTGTTTCGGCGATTTTCTTGTCCAGCCCGCTTTGGCCTAGGAACAACCGATAGGCATGCGCCGTAGTCGCGAAACCGCCCGGCACGCGCACGCCGGAACCCGCCAGCTGGCTGATCATTTCGCCCAGCGAGGCGTTCTTGCCGCCCACCTGGTCCACGTCGCGCATACGCAGGCGTTCAAAAGGGATGACGAGGTTGTCCATCAGAAAGTCCTTTCAGGGATCGATTGGAAGAGATTTGGCAAGGCTAGTGCCGGCGGCAAAGTCGCCGCCTTTCAAGCGCCGCACGGCGGTCTCGCGGCGGGCGGCCGAGCGCAGCGACTGCGCCAGGCTGGCATGTACGAAATCGATGTGCACCTCAGCCGCGGCGCGCGCCGCGGCTGGCTTACGGTCGCGGATGGCTGCGTAGAGCGCGGCGTGTTGCGTCTTCAGCAAGTCAAAGGCGCGATCGACGCTACCCAGCTCGGTCAGGTTGAGACAAATATTCTCTTCCATCAGACGCAGCATGGTTGAGGTCAGATGCCCCAGCAAGGCGTTGTGGGCAGCCTCGGCGATGGCTTGGTGAAAAGCCATGTCGCAGGCCGCCTGGCGCTGCCGGTCGGCGCCGTCGAACACAGCCTGGAGCTGCTCGAACGTCTGCGTCAGGCGCAGCATGTCGGCATCGGTGCGCCGTTCGGCGGCCCATTCCGCGGTTTGCCCCTCCAACATGCGCCGGAACTCGAGTAAATCCTCGCGCAGATTCGGGTGCGCCCCGAGCATTTCCCGCCAAGGGTCGAAAAACGTGGAATTGAGCCGATCCGTGACGAAAGTGCCGCCCCCCTGGCGGCTCTGCAACATCCCCTTGGAAGCGAGTTTTTGAATTGCCTCGCGCAAGGAAGGCCGCGACACCCCAAGCTCAACGGCCAGCTCGCGCTCGGGCGGCAGTTTGTCGCCTGGCTTGAGCGAGCCCTCGAGAATGCGCCGCTCCAGCGTTTCCGCGATGGCGTCGGAGATCCTGGGCACGGAAAGCTTGCTATGCGGCATTGGCGGTTGAAACACCCTAATTGGTAAGACCATGAAATTCTAATGAGCATTGGCGACGCTGGCAAGCCTCCGCTTTGTTGTTTTTATTTGACCAAAATCGGGCATTGCTGTAACTTTTCGTCACCACGCAAAACTGGTATGACCAATTAACCACAGGAGCGCCAGGGGTATGCCTGAACCACACCCCGCGCAAGGAGGAGACCCGGATGAGCCACTCCCAGGGGCACGCCCGCCCCGCCGCGCCGACCGGCAATGCCGCCACCCGCCCCGCGCGACAAGAGGAGGCGCATGGCGCGCGCCCGCACACCGTGTATGTGTTCGGCACCTGCTTAATCGACCTGTTCGACCCCGAAGCAGGACTATCGGCCATCGAAATCCTGGAACGCGAAGGGCTCCGGGTCGTGTTTCCCGATGCCCAGTCGTGCTGTGGCCAGCCGGCCTACACCAGCGGCTACCCGGCCGAAGCCCTGGCCGTGGCGGAACGACAGGTACAACTTTTTAGCGCCGACTGGCCGATCGTGGTGCCCTCCGGCTCCTGCGCCGGCATGATGAAGCACCACTGGCCGCGCCTCTTTGGCCCCGATCACCCGCTCGCGGCGCAAGTCGCCGCCGTCGCCGCGCGCGTCTATGAATTCACGGAATTCCTCGTCCGGGTGCTGGATGTGCGGCTTCAAGACCGTGGCCCTCCGACCCGCGTCGTGCTGCACACTTCATGCTCGGCACGCCGGGAAATGGGCGTGCATCTCACCTCGGCGGCGCTCCTGGGTCAGCTCACTCAGGTGGAAGTGCTGCATCAGGAGCGCGAGACCGAATGCTGCGGCTTTGGCGGCACGTTCGCCCTGCGCCACCCCGAACTTTCGGCCGCCATGGCCAAGGACAAGGCCGAGGCGCTCGCCAGCACGGGCGCTGCCCAGCTCGTTTCCGCCGACTGCGGCTGCTTGGCGAATTTGAATGGCACCCTGGCGCGCGCCGGCAGCGCCCTCCAGGGTCAGCACATCGCCACTTTCCTCAAGTCCCGCCTGGAGCCGCCCACATGACCGCATCCGCCCGCGCCCGCATTCTCGCCCGTCTGCGCCAAAGCCAGGCTGCCGCCCTGCCCGCACCCACGCTGACGGCCTGGAGCCGCACGCTCACCCATGCCGAGTATCTGCACAGCCTCGAAACCCAGCTCACGGCGGCGCACGCCGAAGTCGTGCACGCCAAGGCGGCAGGCTGGCGCCAGACGCTAGCACAGGTGTGCGCCCAACATCGCATCCGCACCTTGATGCTGCCGGCCATACCGGGCCTGCTCTCGGCCTGGCCGGACGGACCGGTTTTGGAAATCTTCGACCGCCCTCTCGAAACGCTCAAAGACACGCTCTTCGATCGGGTCGACGCCGGCCTCACGCTCGCTAGCTGCGCGCTCGCCGACACTGGCACGCTGGTCATTCTCTCCTCGCCGACACAGCCGCGCAGCCTGTCTTTGGTGCCACCCATCCACATCTGCCTGCTCGATGCCCGCCGTCTGTATCCCGACATGCCGACGGCCATGGCCGCGGAGCGCTGGGCAGCGGCCATGCCTACCAACCTGATTTTCGTCTCTGGCCCCTCCAAGACCGCCGATATCCAGCAGACCCTAGCCTACGGCGCGCACGGCCCGAAATCCCTGGTAGTGATCCTGACCGAAGAGGAGCTAGCGTGAATCAAGCCTCCCTGCATTACCTGCCCGGCGCCGGCTTTCGGGCGCGCAGCAAGCAAGTGCTCGACGATCCGGCGCTACGCCAAAGCTTTCGCGGCGCCATGGATTTCCTCATGCAAAAGCGCGCCGCCCAGTTCCCCGACCCCGCCGTGCTCGCCGCGCTGCGCCGCCAGGGCGAGGCCATCCGGCAGTATAGCCTCGCCCGCCTGCCCGACCTGCTAGAACAACTGGAAGCCAAGCTGCAGCAAAACGGGGTAACGGTACACTGGGCCGAAACCCCCGCCGAGGCGCAGGACATCATCGCCGGCATCATCACGCGCGCCCAGGCGGACATGGTCATCAAGGGCAAATCCATGGTGAGCGAGGAAATCGAGCTCAACCACGCGCTAGAAGCCCGGGGCATCGCGGCGCTCGAATCGGACATGGGCGAATACATCGTGCAGCTTGCCGGCGAGCGCCCCTCGCACATCATCATGCCGGCCATCCACAAGACCAAGGCAGAAATCGCCCGGCTGTTCGCCGAAAAGCTGCCCGGCGTGGACTACACCGAATCGGTGGATGCGCTCATCCAGATCGGCCGCCGGGTGCTGCGCGAAAAATTCCGCGACGCCCGGATCGGACTTTCCGGAGTCAATTTCGCCGTGGCCGAGACCGGCACGCTCTGTCTCGTGGAAAATGAAGGCAATGGCCGCATGTGCACCACGGTGCCCGAAGTGCACATCGCCGTCACCGGCATCGAGAAAGTGGTGGAGAAGCTCGAACACGTGCCGCCGCTCCTCACACTCCTGACCCGTTCGGCCACGGGTCAAGCAGTCACGACCTATTTCAACTGGATCAGCGGCCCACGCCGACCCGGGGAGCTAGACGGCCCCAAGGAAATGCATCTGGTGCTCGTCGACAACGGTCGTCCCCAGGCTTACGCCCGCCCCGATTTTCGCGCCACGCTACAGTGTATCCGCTGCGGCGCCTGCATGAACCATTGCCCGGTCTACACCCGCATCGGCGGGCTGGCCTATGGCACCACCTATCCGGGCCCCATCGGCAAGATCATCTCGCCGCACCTCCTCGGCTTGGGCGGCACCGGCGAGCTCGTCACCGCATCGAGCCTGTGTGGCGCCTGTGGCGAGGTCTGCCCGGTGCAGATCCCTATCCCGCAGCTGCTCATCGATCTGCGCGCCCGTAGCCAAGCCGGTGGCCCCGACCCGTACAGCCCACCGCTCGCCGGCGAAGGCGAAGGCAGAAAGCCGTTGGTGGCGCTCTCTTTCAAGCTCTGGCGCATTCTCTACCGCTCGCCGCTGCTGTACCGCCTGTTTGCCTTCCTGGCGACCCGCCTGCGCCGCCTCACCCCGGCCAGGCAAGGCGCCTGGACAGCCAGCCGCACGCCGCTCGTGCCGGCACGCCGTAGCCTGCACGAACGAGTACGGCAACGCGCCGCTCAAGCTGCGGCCAACAATTGAAACCCCACCCCCAAAGGAGATGACCCCGTGAAACGACTCTTGGCCCTGGCCCGCCGCATCGACGGGCTCAACGAGGGGATCGGCAAGGCCGCCGCCTGGCTGGTCCTCGTGGCGGTGCTGGTGAGCACGCTCAATGCGCTAGCCCGCTATACCCTCAACATCGGCTCGAATGCCTTTCTCGAGCTCCAGTGGTATCTCTATGCCGCGGTCTTCCTGTTAGGCGCCGCCTGGACGCTGCGCCGCAATGAGCACATCCGCATCGACGTGGTCGTCGGCCGCTTCTCGCCGCGCGTCCATGCCTGGATCGACATCCTGGGCGGCATCTTCTTCCTGCTGCCGTTGTGCGCCCTCATCCTCTGGGCCGGCATTCCTTATGCCATCGATGCCATTCGCTCCGGCGAGGTATCGCCCAATGCCGGCGGTCTCATCCTGTGGCCGGCGCGGCTGATGATTCCGGTGGCTTTCTTCCTGCTATTGGCGCAGGCCGTCTCGGAAATCATCAAGCGTTTCGCTTTCCTCGCCGGCCATATCGACGCGAGCGAATTCGAGAAGAGCAGCCATCAGGAAACGGCCCCATCCCTGAGCCACGACTCCGCCACCGCACATTGAGGAAGCAACCAACATGCCGCTCGAATTTCTCGTGCCCATCATCGGGGATTATCTGGCCCCGATCATGTTCACCTGCCTGGTGATCTTTCTCCTCTCCGGCTATCCCGTCGCCTTCGCCCTGGCCGCCAATGGCTTGGTATTCGCCGTGCTCGGCATCGGCATGGGACTATTCACCCCCGAGTTCCTCCAAGCCCTGCCGAACCGCATTTTCGGCATCATGGCCAATGACACCTTGCTGGCGATTCCCTTCTTCACCTTCATGGGGCTCATTCTCGAACGCTCGGGCATGGCCGAGGATCTGCTCGACACCATCGGCCAGCTCTTCGGCCCCTTGCGCGGCGGCCTGGCCATCGCGGTGATCTTCGTCGGCGCCCTGCTGGCCGCCACCACGGGCGTGGTAGCCGCCTCGGTGATTTCGATGGGCCTGATCTCCTTACCCATCATGCTGCGCTATGGCTATGACCGGCGTCTAGCATCCGGGGTCATCGCCGCCTCTGGCACCCTCGCCCAGATCATCCCGCCCTCCTTGGTGCTCATCATCATGGCCGACCAGGTGGGGCGCTCCGTCGGCGACATGTACATGGGCGCGATGATTCCTGGCCTAGTCCTCACCGGCTTTTACGTCGGCTATGTGGCGCTCATCGCCCTATTCAAGCCCCAGCACGCCCCGGCGCTCCCCCTGGCAGCGCGCTCCATCAGCGGCATCCCCCTACTGGTGAAGTGCTTGGTGGTGCTGGTGCCGCCGCTATTTCTCATCTTTTTGGTGCTCGGCACCATCTTCCTGGGCATCGCCACCCCGACCGAAGGCGGCGCCATGGGCGCCTCGGGCGCGTTGTTGTTGGCCTTGGCGAAGAAGAAGCTCGATTTCACCTTGCTGCGCCAGGCCATCGAATCGACGGCCAAGCTCTCGTCGTTTGTCATGTTCATCCTGATCGGCGCCACCGTGTTCGGCCTGGTATTTCGCGGCGTCAATGGCGACCTCTGGGTCGAGCACCTGCTCACCTCCTTGCCGGGCGGTCAAGCGGGCTTCCTGATCGCGGTGAATATCCTCTTTTTCGTGCTCGCTTTCTTCCTCGACTTCTTCGAGCTGGCCTTCATTCTCGTGCCGCTCGTAGCCCCAGTGGCCGACAGTCTCGGCATCGACCTCGTCTGGTTCGGCGTGCTGCTGGCGGTGAACATGCAGACTTCCTTCATGCACCCGCCGTTCGGTTTCGCGCTGTTCTACCTACGCTCGGTCGCGCCCGCCAAGCGCTACCGCGACGCGGTCACAGGCAAGGAAATGGAGCCCGTCACCACCAGCCAAATCTACTGGGGCGCGATTCCCTTCGTCTGCATCCAAATTCTGATGGTGGCGCTGATCATCGCCTTCCCACAATTGGTGGCCGTGGAAAAGCACGCCGCCATGGAAGACACGCCGCTAGAAATCTTGCTGCCCAGCGATGGCAGCGCCGGCGATGCGCCGGCCGGCCAGCCAGACCAGGAGGCGGCGCAAGAAGATGGCGCCTTCGACCCCGGCAAGATCCGGTTTTCCACCGATGAGCCCGGTGAAAAGCAGTAAGCCCAAGGCTCGCCCTACCCATCCATTTGAGGAGACACTACATGGAACGTCGTGATTTTCTGAAGAAAGCCAGCATCGGTGCCGCCGCCGGCGCCGCCACGGTCGTCGCCGCCCCGGCCATCGCCCAGAGCGAACCCAACATCAAGTGGCGCCTGGCTTCGAGCTTTCCCAAGACGCTGGACACGCTGTTCGGCGGCACCGAGGATTTTTGCAACCGCTTGCGTCAGCTCACCAACGGCAAGTTCGACATCCGCGCCTTCCCGGCCGGTGAGATCGTGCCCGGTCTGCAAGTGCTGGATGCGGTGCAAGCCGGCACGGTGGAGCTCTGCCACACTGCGCCCTACTATTTCTTTGGCAAGAACGAAGCTTTCGCCTTCGACTGCGCCGTGCCCTTCGGCATGACCGCCCGCGCCCACAATGCCTGGATGTACTACGGCGGCGGCATGGAGGCGCTACGCGCCTTCTACGCCAATTACGGGGTGGTGAACTTCCTGGCGGGTAACTCGGGCTGCCAGATGGGTGGCTGGTTCAGAAAGCCGATCAACACCGTTGCCGATCTCAAGGGCCTGAAGATGCGCATCGGCGGCTTCGCCGGCCGGGTCATGGAACGCCTGGGTCTGGTGCCGCAGCAAATCGCTGCCGGTGACATCTACCCCTCGCTCGAAAAAGGCACGATCGACGCCGCCGAATGGATCGGCCCGTATGACGACGAAAAGCTCGGTCTCAACAAGGTGGCGCCGCACTACTACTACCCGGGCTGGTGGGAAGGCAGCACCGCCTTCTCCTTCTTGGTAAACAAGAGCCAGTGGGACAAGCTGCCCAAGAGCTACCAGGCCGCCTTCGAGGCCGCCGCCGCCGAAACCAATGTGCGCATCCTGGCCGACTACGACGCCAAGAACCCGCAAGCCCTCGGCCGGCTGATCAAATCCGGCGCCAAGCTCTCGGCCTTCTCCAAGGACATCATGGAAGCCTGCTTCAAGGCGGCCAACGAAGTCATGGAGGAAACCGCCGCCAAGAACCCGGATTTCAAGAAAATCTACGAACCCTGGAAGCGTTTCCGCAACGACGAATTCCAATGGTTCCGGGTTGCCGAACAGGCCTATGCCCAATTCACTTTCGGTAAGCAATTCGGCAAGAAGTAAGCCCTGCTGGGAGGCCGTATCGGCCTCCCTTGTCGCAAAAATCCAAGGCAAAGGCGCAGCGGGAGCCCGACCACAGGCATCTCTTCTCTCCTCTGCACCCTGTGGAACCTGCTACCCCTGCGCCTTTGCCTTGCGTTTTTGCTCTCCAGACTGCCATGACCGCCCTGCTCGCCGGCCTCGCCCGCTTTCTTCCTGCCGAACGCATCGTCACCGACCCGCTGCGGCGGCTCGCCTATGGCACCGATGCGAGCTTTTACCGGCTCGTGCCCGAGGTGGTGGTGATCGTAGAGCGCGAAGCCGAGGTCCAGTCCCTGCTGGCCCTAGCCCAAGCGCTAGGCAAGCCCGTCACCTTTCGCGCCGCCGGCACCAGTCTCTCGGGTCAAGCCGTCACCGACGGCATCCTGGCCGTGCTTGGCGATGCCTGGCGCACGGCCGAAATCGCCGAGGACGGCCGCCTCATCCACTTAGGTCCGGCAGTCGTGGGCGCCGACGCCAACCGCCTGCTTGCCCCTCTCGGCCGCAAGATCGGCCCGGACCCGGCTTCCATCGCCACCTGCAAGATCGGCGGCATCGCCGCCAACAACGCCAGCGGCATGTGCTGCGGCACCGCCCAGAACACCTACCAGACCCTGGCCGGATTGCGCCTCATCCTCGCCGATGGCACCTTGCTCGACAGCACCGACCCGGCGAGCCGAGCCGCTTTCCGCGCCAGCCATGCCGCACTGCTCGACGCCCTGGCCGGGCTCGCCCGCGAAGTGCGCGGCAAGCCCGAGCTCGCGGCGCGCATCGAGAAGAAATTCCGAATCAAAAACACCACCGGCTATAGCCTCAACGCCCTCATCGACTTTACCGACCCCATCGACATCCTCACCCACCTGATGGTGGGCTCCGAAGGCACCTTGGGCTTTCTCGCCCGCGTCAGCTACCACACGGTCGAAGAACACGCGCACAAGGCAAGCGCCCTGGTCATTTTCCAGAGCATGACGGGCGCCTGCCAAGCGGTGATGGACCTCAAAGCGGCGCCGGTCGCCGCCGTCGAGCTGATGGACCGGGCCGCGCTGCGCGCTGTCGAGGACCAGCCTGGGCTGCCCTTCCCCCTAACTGGACTCCCTCAAGGCGCAACGGCGCTCCTGATCGAGACCCGAGCCAGTAGCGCCGCCGCCCTGGAAACCCAAATCGCCGCCATCGAAGCCCTGCTGGCCGGCTACGCCACCCTGCTGCCGGTGCAATTCCAGCGGGACCCCAAGGCCTGCGATGCCCTGTGGAAGATCCGCAAGGGCACCTTCCCGGCCGTGGGCGCCATCCGCCCTTTGGGCAGCACGGTCATCATCGAGGACGTCGCCTTTCCCGTCGCCACCCTCGCCGCCGCCGCCCAGGACCTGCAAGCCCTGTTCGCCAAGCATGGCTATCATGAAGCGATCATCTTCGGCCATGCGCTGGCCGGCAACTTGCATTTCGTCTTCACCCAGGACTTCTCCAGCGCCGCCGAAGTGGAGCGTTACGCCCGCTTCATGGACGAGGTCTGCCACTTGGTGGTGGAGAAGTACGACGGCTCCCTCAAGGCCGAGCACGGCACGGGCCGCAACATGGCGCCCTTCGTGGAGCTGGAGTGGGGCCAGGAAGCCACCGAACTCATGTGGCGCATCAAGGCTCTGCTCGATCCGTCCGGCATCCTCAATCCCGGGGTGATCCTAAACCGCAATCCCGATGCTCACATCCAAGACCTCAAGCGCCTACCGGCCGTGCATGGCCTGGTGGACCGCTGCATCGAGTGCGGCTTCTGCGAGCCCCAGTGCCCCTCGGCGGGGCTCACCTTCTCGCCGCGCCAGCGCATCGTTGCCGCACGTCACCTGGCCGAACGCCAAGCCGCCGGCGAGCACGTAGACGCGCTACTTGCCACCTACCGCTACCAAGGCATGGATACCTGCGCCGGCTGCGGTCTCTGCGCCACGGTCTGCCCAGTCGGCATCGAAACCGGCGCCCTGATCCGGGAACAGCGCGCAGGCAGCATCGGCCCCATCGCCCGCTTCCTGGGCCAGCATGCCGCTCGGCACTATGCAGCCAGCACCGCCCTGGCGCGCTGGAGCCTGGGGGCCGGCAAGCTGGGCGCGGCCATCCTCGGCCACGGCACCCTGAGTAAGCTCAGCGGCGGCGCCTGGAAGCCCGCCCTGGCCCCGGCCCGCAACCAGATCGGCAAGGATTCCACACCCCAGTCCAGGCGCGCCGATCTCGCGGACTCACGGGCAAAAACGGTGGTTTATTTCTCTGGCTGCGCCGGGCGCATGTTTGGCGCAGCCGACGGCAGCGACGACCTGCCCACGGTCATTACCCGCCTGCTCGACAAGGCCGGCCTCGAGGTGCGTCTGCCCAAGGAAGTAAATGGTCTTTGCTGCGGCCAGCCGTTCTACAGCAAGGGTCTGTTCGACACCGCCACGGCGAAAGCCAATGAACTGGAAGCCGCCCTTGTCGATGCCAGCGAAGGGGGACGGCTGCCCATTCTCTTCGATGCCAGCCCGTGCGCCCTCCGGATGCGCCAGCACCTGGGCAATCGACTCACCGTAGCGGACTTTGGTGAATTCGCCCATGACCATCTGCTCCCCCGCCTGAAGCTGGAGCCCCTGTCCGAACCCGTAGCCCTGCACGTCAATTGCAGCGCTCGCCGCCTGGGCGAAGCCGACAAGCTCGTCACCCTGGCCCGGGCCTGCGCGCCCCGGGTGATCGTCCCCGCCGAGGTGAAGTGCTGCGGCTTCGGCGGCGACCGGGGCTTCGCCGTGCCCGAACTCAACGCGCACGCCCTGCGCGACCTACACCTGCCTGCCGACTGCCGCCAGGGCTATTCCAGCAACCGCACCTGCGAACTGGGACTTTCGAGCCATACCGGGATACCCTACCGCTCCATTGCCTATCTGCTGGATGCCTGTGCCCGGTAAATTTTCTGGAAACCCATGACTGAACTCCTTCCCATGCTCCTCGTCGCCGGCGGCGCTTTTCTCGCTGGCGCCATGAATGCTCTGGCCGGCGGCGGCACCTTCTTCTCCTTTCCCGCCCTGCTCGCGGCCGGGGTGCCACCGATCACCGCCAACGCCAGCAATACCGTCGCGCTCTGGCCGGCCAGCCTGTCGAGCGCCTGGGCCTACCGGCAGGAATTGGCGCGGCACCGCCAGTGGGCCATTGCCCTGACGCTCGTGGCCTTCTGCGGCGGCATCGGTGGCGGGCTCCTGCTGCTCGCCACTTCCAACGCCGCCTTCGCGCAGATGATTCCCTGGCTGCTACTCGTGGCCACCGCCCTGTTCGCCTTTTCCAGCCAGGTGGGCCGCCTCGTGCAGCGGATCAAGGGCTGGCTCGGCCAGCAGACCGAGAAGCGCAACCCAGGCGGTCCCGGCGGGCTCTTATTTCAGTTCATCGTCGCCGTCTATGGCGGCTTCTTCGGCGCCGGGCAGGGCATCCTCACCCTGGCTGCTCTGTCGATCCAGGGCGTCACCCACATCCAGGAACTCAACGCGCTCAAAAATTGGATCGCCGCCGTCACCTATACGGTCTCGGCGCTCACCTTCATCATCGCCGGGGCGATTTCCTGGCCGCACACCCTGGTAATGCTCATCACTGCTACCCTGGGTGGCTACGCCGGAGCGCGGCTGGCGCAGCGCTTGCCCGCCGTCTGGCTGAAACGGCTCGTCATCGGTGTCGGCGCCAGCCTCACCCTGATCTACTTCTACCGAACCTATGCAAGCTAAGCGCCTATGCTGCTACGCATCGTCTCCATCTTGCTGCCCATCTTCGCCATCGTCGGCATCGGCTATGCCTATGCCCGCCGCTACAAGCCCGACATGGGGGTGGCCAACCACCTCAATATGGACGTGTTCGTGCCCGCCCTGGTGTTCTACGCCCTCGCTGGCAAGCCCCTGGACCTAGGCAGCTACGGCCCCCTGGCCTTAGGGGCCCTGGTGGTGGTGCTAGGCAGCGGACTGCTGGCCTGGCCGGTGGCAAAGCTGCTCGGCTACCAGAACAAGACCTTCATCCCGCCCATGATGTTCAACAACTCCGGCAACATCGGTTTACCGCTCGCAGTGCTGGCCTGGGGCGAGGCCGCGCTGCCGGCGGCCATCGTGCTCTTCATGGTGGAAAACACGCTGCATTTTTCCTTGGGAGCGCGCTGGCTCGATCCGCATACCGCCATAGCGCGGCTTTGGCGGGTGCCGGTGGTGGCCGCCGCGCTCTTAGGCCTGTTCTTTAACCTGGGCGGCCTCGTGCTTTGGGAGCCGCTCCTGATCTCGATCAAGATGCTGGGCGACATCGCCGTGCCGTTGATGCTTTTCTCGCTCGGCGTGCGCTTGGCGAGCACGCCTTTGGGCGAGTGGAAGATCGGCGTCGCCGGCGCCCTGTTCTGCCCTATCAGCGGCCTTTTGCTGGCCGCCGCCAGCGCCTGGGCCCTCGGCCTCGATGGCCGCGACCGGGACATGCTGATCGTCTTCGGCGCCCTGCCCCCGGCCGTGCTCAACTTCTTGTTCGCCGAACGCTACCGGCAAGAGCCGGACAAGGTTGCCTCGATCGTGCTAATCGGCAATCTGGCCGCACTCTTCTTTCTACCCCTTGCCCTATATCTCACCCTTCACCCTTGACCGATTGCCGCGAGGTTCCCCATGCGCACTCCCGAATTCGACAAAGATCAACCCCTGCGCGACGACATCCGCCTACTCGGCCGCTTGCTCGGCGACACGGTGCGCGAGCAAGAGGGCGAGGCCATTTTCGCCCGCGTCGAAAGCATCCGCCAGGCCGCCGTGCGCTTTGCCCGCGAGGGTGACGACCGGGTGCGCGCCGAACTCGAGCAGCTGCTCAACGGCTTGAGCCGTGACGAGACCATGGCCGTGATTCGCGCCTTTAGCTACTTCCTGCAACTGGCCAACATTGCCGAGGACCAGCATCACATCCGCCGCCGCCGGGCGCACGAAATCGCCGGCTCGCCGCCGCGCGAAGGCAGTTTGGAAAAGGCGTTCGCCTCGATTCGCGCCGCCGGCGTCTCGCCGAGAAGCCTGGCGGCTTGCCTCGAACAAGCCCAAGTAGTGCCGGTGCTCACGGCCCACCCCACCGAAGTGCAGCGCCAGAGCACCTTGCAGTGCCAGCACGCCATCGCCGCCCTGCTCGATCGGCGCGACCGGCTCGATCTCACGCCGGAAGAGCGCGCCGACAACGATGCCGAACTGGCGCGTCTGGTGCTCACTTTGTGGCAAACCCGGCTGATGCGCCCGAACCGGCTCAAAGTCATCGACGAGGTGAAGAACGGCATCAACTACTTCCACGAAACCTTCTTCACCGAACTGCCAAGACTCTACGGCCAGCTGGAGGATCTGCTGGCGGCCGAGGGGGCGGACACCCGCCTGCCGCCCTTCTTCCGCATCGGTTCCTGGATCGGCGGCGACCGCGATGGCAACCCCTTCGTCACGGCGGAAATCCTGACGGAGACCCTCCGCCTGCAATCCGCCGCCGTCTTTCATTTCTACTTGGAGGAAGTGCACGCCCTAGGGCGAGAGCTGTCGCTCTCGCAACTTTTGGTGCGCGTCTCACCGCAGCTCATGGCGCTCTCGGAAGCCTCCCCCGATACTTCGCCGCAACGTGCCGACGAACCCTACCGACGCGCCCTGGCGGGCATCTACGCACGCCTGGCGGCGACCGTTCGGGCGCTCGATCACGAACCGGCCTTGCGCCATCCCGTCGCCGATGCCGCGCCTTACCCGAATGCCGATGCCCTGGCCGCCGATCTCGGCATCCTCGCCGATTCGCTCTGTCAGAACGGCGCGGCGCGCCTGGCACGTGGTCGTCTGCGCCGGCTGATTCGCGCCGTGCAGGTGTTCGGCTTCCATCTGGCGCCCATCGATCTGCGCCAGAACTCGGAGGTACACGCCAGGAGCGTCGCCGAACTGCTGGCCCGCGCCGGGCGCTGTGATACTTACGCAACGCTCAACGAAGCCGCCCGCATCGCCCTACTCTGCCAGGAATTGGCGACACCGCGGCCGCTCTACTCGCCCTGGCTCGACTACAGCGAGGAAACGCGCGGCGAGCTGGCGATTTTCTTCGCCGCCCGCGAACTACGCCTGCGCTACGGCGATGCTGCCTTGCCGAATTGCATCATCTCCAAGACCGACGGCGTCTCCGATCTGCTCGAAGTCGCGCTGCTGCTCAAAGAAGCCGGCCTCATGCGGCCCGGCGCCACGCCGACGCTCGCCATGAACATCATTCCCCTGTTCGAGACCATCGCCGACCTACGCCAGGCCGGCTCGGTCATGGATGACCTCTTCCAGCTCCCGCTTTATCGGCAACTCCTGACAAGCCGCAACGACGAACAGGAAGTCATGCTCGGCTACTCGGACAGCAACAAAGACGGCGGCTTCCTCACCTCGGGCTGGGAGCTTTACCAAGCCGAAGTACAGCTCATGCGCGTGTTCGCCCGCCATGGCGTGCGCTTACGCCTCTTCCACGGTCGGGGCGGCTCCGTCGGCCGAGGCGGCGGCCCCAGCTACCAAGCCATCCTGGCGCAGCCGGCCGGCGCCGTCTCGGGCCAAATCCGCATCACCGAACAAGGCGAAGTGATCGCCTCGAAATACGCCAACCCGGAAGTCGGCCGGCGCAACCTGGAAATCCTCGTGGCCGCCACCCTCGAAGCCACCCTCACCGACCACGAGAACCAGGTGGAACGGGCCGAGGCCTTTCACCCGGTGATGGACGAGCTCTCCCGCCGCGCTTTCGCCGCCTACCGCGGCCTGGTGTACGAAACCCCGGGCTTTACCACCTATTTCCGTGAATCCACGCCGCTTGCCGAAATCGCCAACCTCAACATCGGCAGCCGCCCCGCTGCGCGCAAAAAATCGGACGCCATCGAGGACCTACGCGCCATTCCCTGGGTATTCTCCTGGTCGCAATGCCGTCTCATGCTGCCGGGCTGGTACGGCTTTGGCAGCGCCGTCGCCGGCTGGCTCGCCGACAACCCGAACGGCTTGCCCGTGCTACAGCGCATGTATCGGCACTGGCCGTTCTTCCGCACCCTGCTCTCGAATATGGACATGGTGCTCGCCAAGACCGATCTCGCCATCGCCTCGCGCTATGCTGAGCTCGTGAGCGATGCTGAACTACGCCAACGGGTATTCGGCCGCATCCGCGCCGAGTGGGAACTGACGCGCCAGCACCTGCTCGCCATCGTCGAGCAGCAGGATTTCCTAGCCGACAACCCGCTTTTGAAGCGCTCGATCCGCAACCGCTTCCCCTACATGGACCCCCTCAACCACTTGCAGGTCGAGCTGCTGCGCCGGCACCGTGCCGGCATCGAGGACGAGCGCATCGCCCGCGGCATTCACATCACCATCAACGGCATTGCGGCGGGGTTGCGCAATAGCGGCTAAATCCCGGACCGGCTTGGCTTTAGGGTCTCTTCCGCATCTTGGTCGGGCGCATCCGGACTAGCGGCGCGGACACGCTCGATCAGCGCCGCCAGCTCGCGCCGCTGCTCGGGATCGAGCTTATCGAGCGAGCGCCGCCAGCCATGGCGACGGTAATGCCGCTCGACATACTGCCAGCCGAGCGGTCCATAAGCATCGACCTCGGCGCGTAGGCGCGGCACGGCGAGCACGACAGCCCGAAACTGCTCCCAACTCAAGGCGTGCAGCGCCTGTTCGAGCGCGCGCCCGTCCGGCGCCTCGGCTGCGCCGCAAGGCACCGACTGGGCCATGAGACAAAGGCTAGCCGCCAAGATCATGAGACCGGTTCTCAACATATCGAAGCGCTCCAGGTTAGGCTCGCGCCGAAGGACTGAGTCGCCATCTGGCCTTGCCGGCAAAGCCCTGCTCGACATGCGCGTGAAACAGCGCGCCGGCCAGTAAGCTCAAGCCCCAAGCCAACACCATGCCGAGCAAGGCCAATTCCGGCGTGAGCGACACAAAGCGGCTGAAAGCGGCGTTCACCACCAAGCAAACTGGAAAATGCACGAGAAAGACGCCATATGAAATGCGCGACAAGAAGGCCGCGAGCGGCCGCGTCGGCGCGTGCCGACCCCACCCCGTGGCCTGATAGATCGCCAAGGCCAAAGCGGTGCCGAGCGCAACCAGGATACGCTCGCGGAAGTCGATGGCCAAGGCGATGCACGCGAGCAGGAAGACGAGCGCGGCGAGCGGACGGCGGCCACCCCGTCGAGCGCTCCACCAGGCCAGCGCCCCCAGGCCATAAGCGCCAAAGAAATACACGGCCCAGACATCCCAATCCGGGTCGAGGTTGAAATGGAACAAGGAAGCCAGCAGCAGCAAGGTCACGAATCCCACGCCCAGTTCCAGCCCGGCGAAGCGCCGCCGACCGCCCAACCAGAGCAAGAGCGCAAGCAAAGCATAAAGCTGGAAATCGATGGCGACATACCAGACCCCGGCTGACAAGGCTTCGTAGCCGAGCAGGTCGTGCAGCAGCAGCACGTGCGCGAGCAACTGCGCCGGCGTGGGCGGCGCCGAAATCGAGTCATGCGTCATCCAGCGGCTCGCCAGGGCCGAGCCAGCCACGGCCACAAGCAAGGCTACGACATAAGGCCCCGCGAGCCGGCGGTAGCGCTGCCCCAGCAAGACCGGCAAGGAGCGGCCCGGCACCCAGAAGCCATCCGGCGCCAAGCCGCGCGCGGCGAGAAAGCCGCCGACGACGAGAAAGACCTGCACCGCGATGCGCGCCTGCTGGCTCAGCCACGCCATCGATTCCGGCCAGAGCGGCGCGGCCGAATCCGAGAGCGGGCCGTAGAAGGCGAGGTGGTGCCAGACGATGAGCTGGGCCGCCACCGCCTTGAGCAGGTCGACCAAGGGGAGGCGCTGGACCGCGCCGCTCATCCGGCTTGCTGCACCCGGCAGGCGATGTGCGCGAGCGCTGCCTCGACCTGATCGACCAAGATCAGACAAACGTCGCCCGCTTCGAGCCGCGCCAGCGCCCGGTCGATGGCGAGGAACTCGCCGCGAATCTCCTCGATGTAGGTGGTGCGGCTCGCGCCATCCAGACCCTGACGCAAGAGCGCCAGCACTTCACCATCGGCGCGGCCGCGCTGGCATTGATCCTGGTAGAGAATCACCGCATCGAAAGCGGCACCCAGAATCTGGGTCTGCTGGCGGATATCTTCGTCGCGCCGGTCGCCAGCACCGCTGATGACGACGACCCGCTGCCGCGCCGGCATGGTCTCGACAGCACGCACCAGGGCTTGGATGGCATCGGGATTGTGGCCGTAATCGGCGATCAAGGTCGCGCCCTTGTAGTCGAACAGATTGAAGCGCCCGGGCGTGGTGCTGGCATCGCTGACGAAGCTCGCCAACTGCCGACGGATCGTCAGCCAGTCGAGACCGAGCGCCCAGGCCGCCCCCACCGCCGCGAGCACGTTATCGACCTGAAAGCCGATGCTGCCGCCGCGCGTGAGCGGCACCCGCGCGAGCGCCAAGCGCTGCTGCTCTTCGCCTTGCGCGACACAAACGATGTGGCCTTCGCTGACGTAAACGCCGCGCTTACCTTGAGCCAAATGCGTAGACAGCACCGGATGATGCGGATCCTGAGCAAAATAGGTGACCGCACCCGGACAATGCTCGGCCATCTTCGCCACCACCGGATCGGCAGCGTTCAGCACGGCCATGCCATCCGGCGCGACATTTTCGACGATGACCCGCTTGACCACGGCCAAGTCTTCGACGCTATTGATGTAGGCTAGGCCAAGGTGGTCGCCCTGGCCGATGTTCGTCACCACGGCGACGCTGCAACGATCGAAGCCAAGACCTTCGCGCAGCACGCCACCGCGGGCGGTTTCGAGCACCGCGGCATCGACCTCCGGGTGCATGAGCACGTTGCGCGCGCTTCTCGGACCACTGCAATCGCCGGTATCGATGCGCTCCCCCTGGATATAGACCCCATCGGTCGTCGTCATGCCAACCCGAAGATTGGCACCTGCGAGCAGGTGCGCGATCAGGCGCACGGTCGTGGTCTTGCCGTTCGTGCCCGACACGGCCACGACGGGAATGCGGCCATTGTCGCCCTCGCCAAACAAGGCCGAGATGATGGCTTCGCCCACCGGCCGCCCACGCCCGAATGAAGGCTGCAAATGCATGCGCAAGCCCGGCGCGGCATTCACCTCGACGATGCCGCCGCCCTGCTCCTCCAAAGGCTTCAACACCGTCTCGCACACCACATCCACGCCGCAGATGTCGAGCCCGACCATCTGCGCCGCATCCACGGCCCGAGCCGCGAGTTCGGGATGTACGTCGTCCGTCACGTCGGTGGCCGTGCCGCCGGTCGACAGATTGGCATTGTTGCGCAACACCACCCGCGCGCCCTTGGCGGGAATGCTATCGGCGCCGTACCCCTGCTTGTCCAAGGTTGCCAGGGCGATATCGTCGAAGCGAATCTTGGTCAGCGCCGTGCCGTGGCCTTCACCCCGGCGCGGGTCGCTATTGACCTGCTCGACCAGCTCGCGAATGGTATGCACGCCGTCGCCGATCACCTGCGGTGGGTCGCGGCGGGCAGCGGCCACCATTTGCTGGCCGACAACGAGTAAGCGAAAGTCCTGGCCCGGCAAATAGCGCTCCACCAGGACCTTGGAACTGATCTCGGCCGCCACGGCATAGGCGGCGAGCACCTCTGCGCGCGTCGTGAGATTGACCGCCACTCCCTTGCCCTGATTGCCGTCCTGCGGCTTCACGACCACGGCGCCGCCGATTTCCTGGGCCGCGGCCCAAGCATCGTCGGCGCTCTCGACCACCCGCCCCAGCGGCACCGGCACACCGGCGGCACGCAGCAGGTCTTTGGTGAGATCTTTGTCCTGGGCGATGGATTCGGCAATGGCGCTGGTACGGTCGAGCTCGGCCGCTTGGATGCGCCGTTGGCGGCTGCCCCAGCCAAACTGAACGAGACTGCCGGAAGTAAGACGACGATAGGGAATGTTGCGCGCCAGCGCCGCAGTGACGATGGCGCCGGTGCTAGGACCCAGGCGCTCGTCCTCGTCGAGCTCGCGCAATTCGGCAAGCGCCGCCTCCAGATCGAAGGGCGTGTCATCGAAGGCGGCTCGGCACAAGGCCTCGGCGAGCGCGAAAGCGCGCCGGCCCACCGCCTCTTCGGTGTACTCGACCACGACCTGATATTCGCCCGGGGTGACGGTCTGCTGCGTGCGCCCGAATGTCACCGGGCAACCGGCGCTCACCTGCAACCCCAAGGCGGCAAGCTGCAAGGCGTGCGCGAGCGAAAAGGTTTGCGCGGTATCGGCAAGGGCCACGAGGCCGATTTCGGGAAAACGGGCGCGCAGACGCGTCTCGAACTCGGGAAAGTGACGGTTCAGCTGACACTCGACCTCGTTACAACTCACGATGGCTTCGATCGAGGTATGCCGGCTCCACAGGTTGGGGCCGCGCAGCGCGCGGATGCGGGAAATTTCCATGACGGGAATCCTAGGCTATTTCGAATCAGGCAATGGCGGAGAAGGTTTCCAGGCCGGCACGCACCACTTCCATGCCAAGGCCCAGCGCCCAGGCCGCGGCCACAGCGGCAAGCAGGCTTTCCATATCGCTTGCGTCGAACGAGGGCGCCAGGCTGGCCAGGTCGAAGCCTGGCACCTCGCGGCCTTCCTGGGCCAGCACCAGTTGCCCAGCGCGGACGAACACTGCCCGACCGCCCTGGAGGCAGTGCTCACGCAACACCGGCTGCTCGCCGTCAGCGGCGAAGAAAATCACCTCGCCATCAGAAAGACGGGCCATGTCGGCGACTAAGGGATCGGCCGCATTGAGCACGGCGGCGCCGCCGGCCAAGACCACATCCACCTGGGTGCGCAGCACGGTGTAGATCTGCTCGGGAGTCTCGATGTAGTGATGCGAGAGATCGGGCATCGGCGCGCTATTGAGGACGATGCCCACTTGGCAGCGGTCATAGGCGAGGCCATCGCGCAAAATCGCCTCGGCGCCGTTCTCGATCACCGCGGCCTGGACCTGGCGATTCATCAGCACCCGGCGCGCGGCCTCCCATTCGACCTTGGCCGTTTGGCTCCCGGTCTCGACCTGACGCCGGTTGAGAAAGATGCCGTCGCTACAAGCCAGCCCGATGTACTGGCCAGAGAGATCGAGAAAATGCGTCAGCAAGCGCGCCGTCCGAGTCTTGCCGCGCGCGCCGGTAATGCCGACCACAGGAATGCGGCCGCTCTCGCCTTGCGGGAACAGCAACTCGACGATGGCTTCGCCCACGGGCCGCGGTTGGCCTTGGGCGGGCTTTAAGTGCATGAGCAGACCCGGCCCGGCATTCACCTCGACGATGGCGCCGCCCTGAGCCGCGAGCGGCTGGGAAATGTCCTTGGCTACCAGATCCACCCCGGCAATGTCGAGCCCGACGACACGCGCCGCGAGCACGACGGCACGGGCCGTATCGGGGTGAACCTCGTCGGTGCAGTCGATGGCGAGATTGCCGATGCGCTGGATCACCACCTCCTTGCCCTCTGCCGGCACATCCTCAGGAGTGTAGCCTTGGCGCTGGATCTCCAAGCGGGCGGCGGAGTCCAGACCGATGAAATTGAGCGGATGCTCTTCGCTGCTGCCGCGGCGCGGATCGGCGTTGATCTGCAGGTCGATCAGCTCACGGATGCTGTGCCGGCCATCGCCGACCACCTGGGCGATTTCGCCGCGGGTGGCCGCCACCACTTTGCTGCCGACCACCAACAAGCGATGCTCGATGCCTGGGATGTAACGCTCGACGATGACATTACTCCCCTCCTCGCTCGCTACCCGATAGGCCGCCTCGACCTCCGCGCGGCTGTTCAAGTCGAGGAACACGCCGCGGCCATGATTGCCATCATCGGGCTTGACGACCACCGGCAAGCCAATGTCCTCGGCCGCTTCCCACGCCGCTTCTGGGCTATCGACCAAATACCCTTCGGGAACCGGCAAGCCACAGGACTTGAGCAAGGTCTTGGTCAAGTCCTTGTCACGCGAAATGCTCTCGGCGATAGCGCTGGTGCGGTCGGTTTCGGCGGTCCAAATGCGGCGCTGGCGGCAACCGTAGCCTAGCTGCACCAGATTGCCCGTCGTCAATCGAATGGCGGGAATGTCGCGGTCGTCGGCGGCATCGACGATGCAGGCCGTGCTCGGCCCCAGGCAGTGGGTATCTACCAAATCTTTCAGATGCTCGATGCACGCCGCGACATCGAAAGGTTTATCCTCGATCGCGGCCATCACCAGGTCACGCCCATGCTGCAGGGCGGCCCGGGTGACCTGCTCATTCCAGGCCCGCACCACGACTTTGTAGACCCCTCGCTCGGATACTTCACGGGCCTTGCCGAAACCGCCCGGCATCCCGGCCAAGTTCTGCAATTCCAACGTCACGTGCTCGAGGATATGCCCAGGCCAGGTGCCTTCTTGGACCCGGCGCAAGAAGCCGCCCCGCTCCTCGTAACTACAGCGATGCTCGATGAGGGACGGCAGCCAGGCGGATAAGCGCTCGTAGAAACCGGGAATCTTGTTGGAGGGAAAGTCTTCCAGCTCGCCAATATCCACCAGGGCTTCCAGCACCGGGCGATAGGTCCAGATGTTAGGGCCGCGCAGGTACTGGATGCGGCGAAATTCGATGCTCTTGTGGGTCATGTCGTCTCAGCGTTCATGCAGGTGGGCGCCTCGAAATGCGCTGCGGCCTAACCCGGAGGGACGTGGCGCGGGACTCGCTCCCGCGCCTATCGACTCTACAGGTCTCGGCCGCCTTGCTCCGCGCGTCTTGCCATGCCGCCGCGCGTGACGCTGCTTCGAGGCGCCCCGGTCGAAAATGGCCGACCAGGTCGGTCCCCGGATAAACGCGCCATGCCCATCCCGGTTTACCTTCTTGAAAAAATATTTCCAATTGTTACACACCCCGGGTCAACCGGAAATCGTGCGGCAAGTTAACGGAACAACCGCGTTTTGCGGATAATGCCGCCCTTTGCCGCACAGCTCACGCCCATGTCCATCGCTTCCCCCCGTTCGCATCTCGAATCCCGGCTGGCGCCCGAAGAATCGGTTCTGGCCTGGCTGGAAACCGATCTCGACGCGCACCTTCATTTCGCCGGCGGCGCCCTGCTGCTCACCACCGACCGCCTGCTCGCCTGTGACAGCGCCGGCACGGTGCGTGAGTGGCGCTGTCAGCCGGGGCTTGCGCTACGTCGGCGCGACCATGCCGGTGTCGTCACGCTCGAACTCGTCGATGCGCACGCCCGGCTGGCACGCTGGCACTACACCTTGGCTCAGGATGTGCAGGCCCGGCGCCTGATGGATGCCTTCGCCGCCCGCATTCGAGCATTGGAAACCGGCCAGGCCCCAGAGGCGGCGGAAGAAATCCTCTGCGAACGCTGTCAGACGCCGATGGTGCCCGGCCAGGAGGAGTGCCCAACCTGCGCCAAGGCGCTGCTGCAACCGCCTTCGACTTGGACGCTGCTGCGCCTGTGGCGCTTCGCCAAGCCTTACCAGGGACGGCTCTTGGCTGGCTTCGTGCTTACCCTGGCAGCCACCGCCTTCACTTTGGTGCCGCCTTACCTGACCATGCCGCTCATGGACGAGGTGCTGATTCCTTACCAGAACGGCCAAGCCATTGACCCAGACAAGGTCACGCGCTATCTCGGCGGCCTGTTCGGCGCCGCCCTCCTGGCCTGGGGCCTGGGCTGGGCCAAGACTTACATCCTGGCCTTGGTATCCGAGCGCATCGGCGCCGACCTGCGCACCACCACGTACGAGCATCTGCAAGGGCTATCCCTCGAATATTTCGGCGGCAAGCGCACCGGCGACTTGATGGCTCGCATCGGCAGCGAGTCGGACCGGATCTGCGTCTTTTTGTCGCTGCACTTGCTCGATTTCGCCACCGATGTGCTGATGATCGCCATGACCGCGGCCATTCTGATTTCGATCAACCCCTGGCTCGCCCTGGTGACGCTCCTACCCTTGCCTTTCATCGCCTGGATGATCCACTTCGTGCGCGACAAGCTGCGGCACGGCTTCGAACAGGTGGATCGGGTCTGGGCCGATGTCACCAGCGTGCTCGCCGACACCATCCCCGGCATCCGCGTCGTGAAAGCCTTTGCCCAGGAAAAGCGCGAGGCGGCCCGCTTCCGGGAAGCGAACCGGCGCAATCTCGCCGTCAATGATCGAGTGAATTACGTCTGGTCGCTGTTCTCGCCGACGGTAACGCTGCTCACCGAAGTCGGGCTCCTCATCGTCTGGGGATTCGGCATCTGGCTGGTGTCGCGCGACCAGATCACGGTGGGCGTGCTGGCCGCCTTCCTGGCTTACATCGGCCGCTTCTACACCCGCCTGGATTCCATGAGCCGCATCGTCTCCGTGACCCAGAAAGCCGCCTCCGCCGCGAAACGCATCTTCGACATCCTCGATCATGTCTCGAGCGTACCCGAGCCGACCCGACCAGAGCGCCTGGAGCGGGTAGAAGGCCGTATCAGCATCGAGCGCGTCGGCTTCCGCTACGGCAGCCGCACCGTGCTCAAGGGGGTTGATCTCGACATCCGCCCGGGCGAAATGATCGGCCTCGTCGGCCACTCCGGCTCCGGCAAGAGCACCCTCGTCAACCTGATTTGCCGCTTTTATGACGTGAGCGAAGGCAGCAT
Organism: Azovibrio sp.; assembly: GCA_026414665.1. Classification (GTDB taxonomy): domain Bacteria; phylum Pseudomonadota; class Gammaproteobacteria; order Burkholderiales; family Rhodocyclaceae; genus Azovibrio. Next base: position 19,954 of record JAOAIO010000006.1, on the reverse strand, counting down.
CCGCATCGACGGCATCGATGTGCGCAGCCTGCCCGTAGCCGAATACCGCAAGCACATCGGTCTCGTCTTACAAGAGCCCTTCCTATTCTTCGGCACCATCGCCGAGAACATCGCCTACGGCAAGCCAGACGCCACCCGGGAGGAAATCGTCGCGGCCGCCCGTGCCGCCCATGCGCACGAATTCATCCTGCGCCTGCCGCACGGCTACGACTCCCTGGTGGGCGAAAGGGGCCAAGCCCTCTCTGGCGGCGAGCGCCAGCGCATCTCCATCGCCCGAGCGCTCTTGATCGACCCCAAGATTCTCATCATGGACGAGGCTACCTCCGCCGTCGATACGGAAACGGACCTCGAGATCCAAGCCGCCCTCGACAATCTCATCAAAGGCCGCACCACCATTGCCATCGCGCACCGCCTCTCCACCCTGAGAAAAGCCGACCGGCTAGTCGTCATGGACCGCGGCCAGATCGTCGAGATCGGCAACCACGACGAACTCATGGCGCGTAAGGATCATTACTACCGCCTCTACCAGGCCCAGACCAAGCAGCTCGATGAAGTGCTGGGGATCGTATCGGACGCCGCCCCCGCCGCTTAAGGAGTCCTCATGCCCCCTTTGCAACTCGAACGTAATACCTTCGGCCAGCTCGTGTTCACCGATGCCACCGGCCAGCGCCACACCGGCGTCGTGCCGGTACGCGCCTTTCCCATCACCGCTCCGGAACATGGCCTCGCCTTGCTGAGCCCCGAAGGCCAGGAACTACTCTGGATCGAACACCTACACGCGCTGCCGCACGACATGGCCACGCTACTCGCAGAAGAGCTGGCCGAACGCGAATTCATGCCGGAGATCCGCGCCATCCGTCACGTTTCCAGCTTTGCCACGCCCAGCACCTGGGAGGTCGACACGGATCGTGGCCCCACCCGGCTCGTGCTCAAAGGCGAGGAAGACATCCGCCGCCTGGGCGCCAATGCCCTACTCATCGCCGATCACCACGGCCTCCAATACCTGATCCGCGACCGCCAGGCGCTCGACCGTCAAAGCCGCAAGTTCCTGATGCGCTTCTTGTAAGCGGAGCCGCGCCACCGGAATCGGTCCTCCCTGCTATCATTCGCCCCCGGCGCACGCCCGCCTTAAGCGGGCCGCAAGGCATTCTGGAGTTCCCATGTTCACGATCTATGGCATCAAGCAATGCGACACCATGAAAAAGGCCATGCACTGGCTAGATGAGCATGGTATCGCCTACACATTCATCGACTACAAGAAGGCCGGCATCGCCGCCAGCCACCTCCCCGATTGGATGGCCCGCAGCGACTGGAAGGTGTTGCTCAACACCCGCGGCTTGATGTGGAAAAAGCTCACCGACGCGGAACGTGCCGACATCGATGCTGCCAAGGCCCAGGCCCTGATGACGCAGTACCCAGCGCTCATCAAGCGCCCGGTGCTGGATACGGGCACCGCCCTCATCGTGGGCTTCGACCCGGAACGCTACGCAGAGGCGCTGTTGTGACCCCCCCGGGCAGCGTCACGCGCTTTCTGTTCGAGGGGCTGGACATCCGCGGCGCCCTAGTGCACCTCGGCCCCTGCTGGGAAAGCCTGCAAAAAGGCCGTGGCTACGGACCGGTAGAAACTCAGCTGCTGGGCGAGATGGCGGCCGTTACCGTGCTCATCGCCGCGCAATTGAAGCAGCCGGGGCGGCTCACTTTCCAATTACGCGGCAATGGTCCGATTTCGCTACTCGTCATGGATTGCGACGAGCAATTACGCCTGCGCGGCATGGCTCGCGCCGTGCCCAATCTAGCCCCGGCGCCGGTGCCGCAACTGCTGGGCGCGGACCAAGGCGGGCAGTTGATGCTCAACCTCGATTTCCCCGTAGCCCGGCAGCCTTACCAGAGCTTCGTGCCGCTCGAAGGCGACTCCATCGCCGAAATCTTCGAGCATTACCTCGAACAATCCGAGCAGCAGGCCGCCCGCCTCTTCGTGGCCGCCGACAGCAAAGCCGCGGCCTGCCTGTTCCTACAGAAGCTGCCTGGCGCCGACGCGCTCGACCCGGATGGCTGGGACCGCATCCGCCACCTCGCGGCAACGGTGAAAACGGCAGAACTACTCGAGCTCGACGCGCCAACTTTGCTCGGCCGCCTGTTCCATGAAGAAATCCTCACCGGCGAATGCACTGGCCGGGGGATCCGCCTCTACGAGCCCCGCAGCGTCACACACCACTGCCCGGAGGACTGGGAAAAGGTCGAAGGTATGCTGCTCGCTCTCGGGCGCACCGAGGCCGAAGCCATCCTCGCCGAACATGGCGAAATCGTCGTGAAAGACGACATCTGCAACCGCGAATACCGCTTCACCCCTGCGGATGTGGCGCGGCTTTTCGCCAAGCGGCCCGTGCATTGAGCCGAACCGGCCAGCCCGTGACAATAAGCCAGGTAGCTCGGCCGAAAAAGCCCGGGGCGTGTGCCACACCCCGGGCCCACCGGCTAGGCATTTGTCTGCCGCAAGCTGATTTGGCTTTGTTCTTGGCGCCCCCGTGCTTTTGCCTGGCTACCGCGATGCATCCGCAACTGCTTCAACCCATGAGGCCGACCCCCAAGAAACTCGCCGTTCCCAAGAGCGTGCAGCCGAGCCAGATGAGGCTCGCACGGTAGGCGCGCTCGACGAACTCGATTTCACTCGCCGGCACTTCGATGAAACCCGACAACCCCGCCTGGCGCATATCCTGACCCCGGGCGGAAATTCCGGCTCGTTCCAGCATGGCAGCGTCTTTCATATGACCTCCCTGAGCGAAGCATCGGTGCCGGCACATGCCGGCCGTGGCCAAGATTATCAGCAGCTCATATGACAAGACAATGACCCTGAGCAGTCTCGCGCTGGCACGCTGGGCCAGTCGTGGCACTAGACGCGGGTTTTGCTAGCGCGTGGCAGCCAAGACCAATAGCTCAGCGCGGCGTGCGCCACGCAACGCGAGCCGCAGCCGCGCCGTAGGTTTTCACAGCGCGGCCTGTCAAAGCACTTTGCCGGGATTCATCAGGCCGGCCGGATCCAGCGCCTGCTTGATGGCTTGCATCGCGGCCAATTCCACTGGCGACTTGTAACGCCGGATCTCGTCCCGCTTTAACTGGCCAAGGCCATGCTCGGCGGCGATGCTGCCGCCCAGCTCATGCACGAGGTCATGGACGATGCGGTTGGCTTCGGTCTGGCGTGCCACAAGAGCGGCGTTGGCGCCGGCATCGGGCATCGATAGGTTGAAGTGCAGGTTGCCATCCCCCAAATGTCCGAAGGCGACGTAGCGGATTCCCGCGAACGCTTGCTGCAAGCGAGGGCCAATCCGATCCAAGAACTCCGGGACGCGGGAAACCGGCAGGGCGATGTCGTGCTTGATACTGACGCCTTCGCGCTTTTGCGCTTCAGAAATATTTTCGCGGATGCGCCAGAGCGCCTGACGCTGACCCTCCGAACGGGCAAGGAGCGCCTCGGCTATGTCGCCGGCAGCAAGACTCTCGGGGAAAAAGGCTTCCACCCGGGTTTGCAGCGCCCCGGCCACATCGCTATCGCCAAGCTCGCAGAGCACATGCCAAGGCGCATCCGGCAGCGGCGGAACAGCGCCGATATGGCGGCGCACCAATGCCAAAGCGCGTGGGCAGATCAGCTCGAAGGCGGTGAGATGCGCATCGAAACGCTGCTGCAAGCGCTCCAAGAGGCGCGTGGCGGCAGCCGGCGAAGCAAGCCCCAGCCAGGCGGTGACACGCGTGCGGGGCTCGGGGAAAAGCTTGAGGACCGCGGCGGTGATGATGCCCAGCGTGCCCTCGGCGCCGATCAGCAGGTGGCGCAGATCGTAGCCGGTATTGTTCTTGCGCACTGCCATGAGGCCGTCCCAGCATTCACCGTTGGGCAACACCGCTTCGATGCCGAGCACCAAGTCACGCGTCGTGCCGTAGCGCAGCACCTGCACGCCGCCGGCATTGGTAGACAGGTTGCCACCGATCTGGCAGCTACCTTCGGAAGCGAGCGACAGTGGGAACGACAACCCGGCCTCGCGCGCCGCAGCCTGTACCGCGGCAAGGCAGCAGCCGGCCTCGGCCACCAGGGTGTGATTGCAGGCATCGAGGCTGCGGATGCGGTTCAAACGCCCAAGCTGGATGACCAGAGCCCGCCCCGACTCATCTGGCGTAGCGCCACCGCACAAGCCGGTGTTGCCGCCCTGCGGCACCATGGGCACGCCCGCCGCGAGGCAAGCCCGGACCAAGGCCTGAACTTCCGCCGTGCTCCCCGGCCGCACCACCGCCAGCGCCCGGCCACGGTAGCGGCCGCGCCAATCCGTGAGGGCCGGCGCCATGTCGTCCGGCGTGGTGAGCACATGGCGTGAGCCGACGATGGCGGCAAGGGGGTCGAGAAATGCCGCGCTGTCAGAGCGGTTCGGCGTAGAGGTCGTGCGCATCCGCATCTACGATCTTCACCCGGATGAAGTCGCCGGGCGCGGCATCGAAGCAAGCGTCCACATACACCAGACCGTCGATCTCGGGAGCATCGCCAGGGGTACGCGCCATGATGCCCTCCTCATCTACGGCATCGACCAGTACCGTCATTTCCCGACCGATCTTCGCGGCGAGCTTCTCGGCGCTGATGTCTTCTTGCAGCTCCATCAGACGGCGGCGGCGGTCTTCGCGCACGGCCTCGTCAGGCAGGCCGGTGATTGCGTTGGCAGCCGCCCCCTCGACCGGGGAATAGGCGAAGGCCCCCACACGATCAAGGCGCGCTTCCTCGAGAAAGTCGAGCAAATCTTGAAACTCTGCCTCGGTCTCACCGGGAAAGCCGGTAATGAAGGTGGAGCGCAGGGTGATGTCCGGGCAAATCTCGCGCCAACGGCGGATGCGCGCCAAGGTATCCTCGGCCGCGGCCGGCCGCTTCATGGCCTTGAGGATGCGCGGATTGGCGTGCTGAAAAGGCACATCCAAGTAAGGCAGAAGCTTGCCCTCGGCCATCAGGGGAATCAGGTCATCCACGGACGGGTAAGGGTAGACGTAGTGCAGCCGCACCCAGACACCGAACTCGGCGAGCGCCTCGCATAACTCCTTCAGGCGCGTCTTGATGGGCCTCCCGCCCCAAAAGCCCGTGCGGTATTTGAGATCCACGCCATAAGCGCTGGTGTCCTGGGAGATCAGCAGCAGTTCCTTGACCCCGGCCTCGGCCAGCTTTCGGGCTTCTTCTAGCACATCGCCCACCGGGCGCGATACCAGGGGGCCACGCAGGGAGGGAATGATGCAGAAGGTGCAGCTATGGTTGCAGCCCTCTGAAATCTTCAGGTAGGCGAAGTGATCCGGCGTGAGACGAATGCCCTGGGGCGGCACCAGCGAGGTAAACGGGTCATGGCTGGGCGGTAGATGCGCGTGTACGGCCGCCATCACCGCGTCGGTGGCATGCGGACCGGTCACGGCGAGCACCTGGGGATGCGCATCCAGCACCACGTTTTCCCGGGCGCCCAGGCAGCCGGTAACGATCACCTTGCCATTCTCGGCGAGCGCCTCGCCAATGGCGTCGAGCGACTCGGCTACGGCGGCGTCGATAAAGCCACAGGTATTGACGATCACCAGATCGGCTTCGTCATAGGAAGGCGCGATCAGGTAGCCCTCAGCGCGCAGGCGCGTCAGGATCTGCTCGGAGTCCGAGGCAGCCTTGGGGCAGCCGAGACTAACGAATCCGACTTTGGCAGCGGCCGGCACGGCTTACTTCTCGGTCGCGCCGGGCGCGCCAGTAAAGATGCTGCGCGTCTGCTGCTGAATCTGCTCTTGCATCTGCTGGAACATTTTCTTGCTCTGGTCCATGTAGGTGGACATCATGCTCTGCATGGCCGGCTGCTGAAAATTGAGGAACTGCGACCAGAAATCGGTCTGCACCTGCGAGTTGTCGCCATAAAGGGAGCGTGACTGCTCTTGCAGCTTGTGCTGGAACTCGACGAAAATCTTGATATTGTTCTCAAGATACTTGCCCAGCATACCCTGCATGGCATTGCCATAAAAACGGATCATCTGGGCCAAAAGATCGGCGGAGAAGATCGGCACCCCTCCCGTCTCCTCTTCGAGGATGATCTGCAAGAGGATGCTGCGCGTCAGGTCCTCGTGGCTCTTGGCATCCACCACCTTGAAGCTTTCGTATTTCAACACCAGTTCCTTGACGTCGCCCAGGGTGATGTAAGCACTGGTCTTGGTGTCGTAAAGACGGCGATTGGGATACTTTTTGATCAGCCGGACCTGTTCAGTCATGGAGCATTCCTGGGACGGTTCATGTGCAGCGCAGCATTATAAATGAAAAAGGCGGGCGCCGGAGCGGCCCGCCTCGATCTTGCGGCGCAACAAGCTTACTGGTAGTAGAGCCCGCCGTTGATGTTCAAGGTGGCGCCCGTGGTAAAGCCGGATAGTTCAGATGCCAGGAAGGCGCAGGCAAAGCCGATTTCCTCCGGCCGTGCCAGACGCTTCATGGGCACGGAATCGATGATGCTTTGCAGGATCTCAGGCTTGATCGCCATGACCATCTTAGTCGCCACATAACCCGGGGCGATGGCATTCACGGTCACGCCTTTGGCGGCGAGTTCCTGCGCCAGCGCCTTGGTGAAGCCGATGACGCCGGCCTTGGCCGCGCTGTATTGCGCGCTGCCGGGCCACGAAGTCTTGCCCGCCATGGAGGAGATGTTGATGATGCGCCCCCAGCCCCGCTCGGCCATCTTGGCGGACACCTGCTTGGTGACATTGAAGAGGCTGGTCAGGTTAGTGGCGATGACGGCATCCCACTGTTCTTTCTCCATCTTGGCAAACATCTTGTCGCGGGTGATGCCGGCGTTGTTTACCAGGATGTCGATGGGGCCGGCCTTGGCTTCGGCTTCGGCGACCATGGCCTGGACCGAGGCCAGATCGGCCACGTCGCCCGCCACGGGGATGAAATCCTTGAAACCAGCGGCCTCCATTTCCTTCAGCCACTCATCCTTGTTATCGAACTGCGGGTGGTAGGCCGCCACCACCTTGTGGCCGGCCTTGGCCAGTTCCTGGCAGATGGCGGTGCCGAGGCCACCCATGGCGCCGGTTACGAGAGCTACGCGTTGGGTCATAGACTTTCCTTCCCTTGTTTGGTTGAGTTGTTGCTGCGACAAATTAACAGAGAACGCACGGTTCCAGTTCAGAACATGTGCTGGCCCCCGTTGATGGAAATGTTCGCGCCGGTGACGAAAGCCGCCTCGTCAGACGCCAAATAAGCCACGAGCCCGGCGATTTCTTCCGGCTTACCGAGTCGCCCGACAGGAATTTGGGGCAAGATCTTCGTATCCAGAATATCTTGTGGAATGGCCATCACCATCTTCGTGCCGATATAGCCGGGCGAGATGGTGTTCACGGTAACGCCGCCCTTGGCGACTTCCAACGCCAGCGCCTTGGTAAAGCCATGCATACCGGCCTTGGCGGCGGCGTAGTTGGTCTGGCCGAAGGCGCCCTTCTGGCCATTGACCGAAGAAACGTTGATGACCCGCCCCCAACCACGCGCGAGCATCCCATCCATGACCTGCTTCGTCATGTTGAAGACGGAATCGAGGTTGGTATGCATGACCGCATCCCAATCGGCCTTGGTCATCTTCTTGAACGTCATGTCGCGGGTAATGCCAGCGTTATTGACGAGCACATCAACCGGCCCCACTTCTTGCGCAACCTGCGCCACGCAAGTCTTGCACGATTCGAAATCAGCGACATCACATGCATAGGCCTTGAAGCCATAGCCCATGCTGTTCATGCGGCTCACCCACTCGCCGGCCTTGGCATTGCCAGGCGAATAGGTGGCGACGACCCGGTAGCCAAGGCCGGCAAGCTTGATGCATATCGCCTCGCCCAACCCTCCCATGCCGCCGGTTACCAGTGCAACCCTCGTCATTCTGTCTCACTCCTTTGGAACTTATTATTTCACTCAGGGATTACACATAAAAGAAAAGCCGCGTCAGACGACTCTTTCCTTCACGTAACGGCCAGGCGCCGCCTCGATCGGCTTATACTTGGCGTTGCCTAAGCTTTTTGGCGCGGCCTTCTCGCCGCCGCCGTGCGCGCCCATCCACGCGGCCCAATCGTTCCACCAACTACCCCGCTTTTCTTCGGCGGCGGCAAGCCAAGAGTCGGCGTCTTTGCGCGTATCCTCATGCACCCAGTAACTGCGCTTGTTCTTCGCCGCCGGATTGATGACCCCGGCGATATGACCGGAAGCCCCGAGCACGAAGCGGACAGGCCCCGCCATTAGGCGCGTGCTGAGATAGGCAGAGCGCCACGGCACGATGTGATCTTCGCGCGTAGCGAGCAGATAGACAGGCATGTCGAGCTGGCCGAGATCAACCTTGACGCCGCACATTTCCAGTTTGCCAGGAATGCGCAAGCTGTTGTCGTGATACAGATTGCGCATGTACCAGCAGGCAAAAGGCCCAGGCAGATTGGTGGAATCGGAGTTCCAATACAGCAGGTCGAAAGCCTGGGGCTTTTGTCCCTTGAGATAGTTGTTGGCGACGTAATTCCAGATCAGATCATTAGGGCGCAGCGCCGAGAAGGTGTTCTGCAGCTCGCGTGCCAGGAGCAATCCACCCTTGCCGATGGTCGCCTCGCGCGCCGCAAGCGACGGCTCGTCGATGAACAGGCCGATTTCGCCGGTATCGGAAAAGTCGAGCAAGGTGGTCAGCAGCGTCAGCGAAGCCGCCGGCTTCTCGCCGCGCGCGGCAAGCACGGCCAAGGCCGAAGTGAGCAAAGTCCCGCCGACGCAAAACCCCAGAGTGTTGATTGCCGACTGCCGACTAACTTCCTGGACCACCCGAATGGCAGCAATCGGCCCCTGTTCGAGGTAATCGTTCCAGCCCCAATGGCCCTGCTCGGCCTTGGGATTGCGCCAGGAGACGAGAAACACCGTATGTCCCTGCTCGATCATGAAGCGGATCAGGGAATTCTCCGGCTGCAAGTCCATGATGTAGAACTTGTTGATGCAGGGCGGAATCACCAGCAAAGGCCGCTTCGCAACCTTGGCGGTGAGCGGCTCATACTGAATGAGCTGCATCAGCTCGTTTTCAAAGATCACCGCGCCAGCAGTGGTGGCGATGTTCTTGCCGACCTCGAAAACCGATTCATCGGTCATCGAGATGCGCCCCTTCTTCAAATCCTCGATAAGATTGTTGATGCCATCGGTAATGCTCTTGCCCTTGGTCTCGACGGCAAGCTTGATGAATTCGGGATTGGTGGCCGCGAAGTTGGAAGGCGCCAGCGCATCGGCATATTGACGCGCGACGAAGCGCAGCTTCTCGCGCGCGCGTTCGTCCTCGACCGGCAGCTGCTCGACCATCGCTTTGAGATAGCGAACGTTGAGCAAATAGCTTTGACGGATGAAATCGTAGATCGGGCTCTCGGACCACTCGGGCGCGGCAAAGCGGCGGTCGCCCGGTTCGGGCTGCACCTGGAAGTCGCTCGGCTGGCCCTGGCTACGCGCCAGCATCGCCTGCCAGAGCTTGGCCTGCTCCGCCAAAAATTCTTGCTGCAAAGCCTTCCAAGCTTCCGTTTCGACGGGGAGCTGCGGCGGCGTAGGCAGCGTCAAGCCGCTTTGCTGCGGCATCTGGCCCAACATGGACATGAAGCCCTGTGCCAGGGACTGACCGGCCTGAATGAAATGCTGAAACATCGGATGGACCGCGTCGTTGCTTCCCTTTGCCTGCGACATGCACGACTCCTGTGGGCGATTGGCATCAAACTTCAGAGCTTACCGATTCTCCATGTCAGTTCCGAGACTGTCAATTCGCATGAAGATCGAGCCAGCATGGCTATAATGGCGCGATGGTATTGCCCATCGTCCTCATCGGCTGGCTATATGTGACGCTGCTCATGGCGGCCACCGAAACCAGCTTCGTTGCCGCGCTACTCACCTTCACCCTCTATGGCGGCATTCCCTGCGCCCTCATGCTCTATTTCGCTGGCAGCAAAGTCCGGCGCGAGCGCGCCTTGCGCTTGGAACAGCAATCGGAACGGGCCGCGCCAAACACACGGCGCGCGGCGCCGCATTGATGCCCGCGCTGCGCGGCTAGTGGCGGTGGGAGTGGTCCGCTTCCCGGTGGAGCGCGCCGTGCGCGCCGGCCTCGGCGTGCGCATGGCCGTCGTGATCGTGGCCGGAGAGCACCTGAGCCAAGGCAATGGTGGCGATGCCTAGCGCGATCAAGAGCACCTGCACGACGGTGGCGCGCAGCTCGGGGCGCTTGTGCAGACCGGGAATGAGATCCGCGACCGCCACATAGATCATGCTCGCAGCGGCAATCGCCAGGATGTAGGGAATCCAGCCCTGCAGCACGGACAGGGCGAAGTAAGCCAGCAAGCCTCCAACCAAGGTCGAGCCGCTCGCCAGCAGGTTGAACAGCAAGGCCTTGCGGCGGCTATAGCCGGAGTGCCGCAATACCATGTAATCGCCGAGTTCCTGGGGAATCTCGTGCGCGATGATGGCAAGCGCGGTGACGATGCCCAGGCGCGTATCCTGGATGAAGGCAGCAGCAATGAGGATGCCGTCGACGAAGTTGTGGAACGTATCGCCCACTAGGATCAATAAGCCGGAACGGCCGTGGTCATGGGCCGGCGGATGGGCATCGTGCGCCTCGCAATGGTCATGATGGCAATGGCGCCAGAGCACGAGCTTCTCGAGCACGAAGAAAGCGAGAATGCCGGCCAGGATGGTGGCAGCCACGTGGCCCGGGTCGCTGCCCTCGGCGAAGGCATGTGGGATGACTTCGAGAAAGGCGGCGCCAAGCAAGGCGCCAATCGCATAGGAAATCAGCAGCGCGAGACGCTGGGTTCCGAACAGATTGCCCAGCCAAGCCGCGGCCAACACACTGACGCCGCCGCCCAAGAGACTGCTAAGAAGAATCCAGTGGAGCGTACTCACGGAAACGAGGCCCAAAAAAGGGAGGGCGATTATACGCGATCAAGCCAAATCAGGCTGGCCATCCTACCGGTCACGCCATCCCGCCGATATGAAAAAAAGCGCTCCGCATCGCGCCAGGTGCACCACTGCCCGCCATGAATCGCAGTAATGCCGCAAGCCGCGAGCCGCTGCCGGGCCAAGCCGCACAGATCGGCGCGGTACTTGCCCCCAGATGCCATCCTGAAATGTGCGGCCGCCGCCGCATCCCGGCGCACGAAGGCGGCACGCACCTCCTCGCCTACCTCGAAAGCTTCCTCCCCGATGGCCGGCCCCAGCCAGGCCATGAGCTCCGCGCCCGGCACACCGAGCGCGGCCACGGTCGCTTCCAGCACACCGGCGAGCAAGCCCCGCCAGCCGGCGTGCGCCGCCGCCACCGCAGTGCCGCGTCGATCGCACAACAACACCGGCAGGCAATCGGCGCTCAGCACCGCGCAGACCACGCCCGCCTGGCGGGTAAAGGCGGCATCCGCCAGCCATGGCCCGGCCCCGGTCGCCGGCAAGGCGAGTACATGCGTGCCATGCACTTGCTCCAACCAAGTGGGAGCAGCTGGTAAATAGTGCTCTAGACAAGCCCGGTTAGCCGCGACGGCCTCGGGCCGGTCGCCGACGTGTCCCCCGAGATTGAAGCTCGCATAAGGCGGCTGACTGACACCGCCGCGGCGCGTCGTCTGCAAAGCCCGCACCTGGGCCGGCGCCGGCCAGTCCGGCAGGATGAGCTCAGGCAGGGCCAAGGACATCGAGTAACGCCCGCATATCGGCCGGCACGGGCGCCTCCCAAGCAAGCGCAGCGCCGCTGACAGGGTGCACCAGGCCCAAGCGGGTGGCATGCAGCGCCTGGCGCGTAAAGTTTGGCAAGCCTGGCTGGGGCTTGCCATACACGGGATCTCCCAATAACGGGTGGCCAAGCCAGGCCAGATGCACCCGGATCTGATGCGTACGCCCGGTTTCTAGGCGACAGCACAGCAAGCTCGCCCCACCAGCATAAGCCGCCAGCACCTGGTAATGGGTAATGGCCGGCTTGCCGCCCGGCACGACCGCCATGCGCGTGCGCTGCAACGGATGGCGGCCGATCGGCGCGTCGATGCGACCATCGCCGCGCGGCACGCCGACGGCCACGGCGAGGTACTCGCGCTTCACGCTCCGGGCCTGTAGCTGCCGTACCAGGTCAGTTTGCGCGGCGAGCGTACGCGCCACGACCAAGAGGCCGCTCGTATCCTTGTCGAGCCGATGCACGATGCCGGCCCGCGGCAGGTTGGCCAGGCGCGGATCGTAATGCAGCAAGGCATTCATCAGGGTGCCGCTCCAATTGCCGCTCCCCGGATGCACGACCATGCCAGCCGGTTTGTTGATGACGAGCAGCGCCTCGTCTTCGAAGCACACATCGAGCGGGATATCCTCTGGCGTCTGGGCCAACAGCTCACGATCGGGAGTGGCCACGAGCATGAGCGACTCACCGCCGCGCACCTTACGCTTGCCCTCGAGCACCACCTCGCCATCGACGAGGACCTGGCCAGCCTTGATCCAGGCTTGCAGGCGATTGCGCGAATACTGCGGCAACAGCGAAGCCAGCACCTGATCGAGACGCCGCCCGGCCTCGCTTTCGGGAACCCACAGCCCCTCCTCGGGGCTTGGGCTATAATCTTCGGGATTTTCTTCAGGAAAGTTCATATATGCGAAGTGTAGCCGGGCTCGACCCCAAGCAGTTGTGCAGCGCAGTTTCTTCTCGCCCCACCACGAGCAGGTGGCGGACTGCGGCGCGGCGCCTGGCCCTGGCGCTGTCCTTTAGCCTGCTGGCCGGCTGCAGCTTGCTACCGGAAGAGATCGACAAGACGGCCGGCTGGTCGGCGAACCGATTGTACTCCGAAGCCAAGTCGGCCTTCGGCGACAACAATTGGGAAGAGGCGATCAAGCTCTACCAAAAGCTCGAATCGCGCTATCCCTATGGCCGCTTGGCGCAGCAGGCGCAGATGGAAGTCGCCTACGCGCACTGGAAGAATGGCGATCCCGCCTCGGCGCTGGCGGCGTGCGACCGCTTCATCAAGCTGCACCCGAACCACCCGCACGTCGATTACATGTACTACCTGAAAGGGCTCATCACCTTCAACGAGGATCTCGGTTTCATGGGCTATCTCAATACCCAAGACCAAACCGAGCGTGACCCCAAGTCGGCCCGTGAATCCTTCGACACCTTCCGCGAGCTGGTACAGCGCTTTCCCAACAGCAAATACACGCCGGATGCCATCCAGCGCATGAACTATCTCGTCAATGCGCTGGCCGCGCACGAGGTGCATGTGGCCCGCTATTACATCAAGCGCGGCGCTTACATCGCGGCGGCGAACCGTAGCCAGTACGTGCTCAAGCACTATCCCAATACCCCAGCCCAGGAAGAGGCGCTCTACATTCTGGTCCAGGCTTACGACAAGCTGGGCATGGAAGAGCTACGCGCCGATGCGGAGCGGGTGATGCGCCTCAATTTCCCCAATAGCCGTTACTACGCCCAGGGGCTGGAGCAAAAGAAACCCTGGTGGCAGGTCTTCTAAGCCCGCCCAGCGGTTTCAGCCGACTTGCTTGATGGCCAGCACGGCCTGGTTGCGCAGGGTGCGCAGAAGCGACAATTCCTTTTCGCTGATTTCGATGCTGCCCGCCTCGTCGCGATCGGCATAGATCAGCGCTACCGGGCTGTTCTTGATGTTCAAGGGCAGAACCACGAAGGTCTTGGACGGCACGAGCTTGCGATACCAATCCGGGATGCGGCTGGCGATCTTGGGATCGTCGATGTCGCTGATGAGGATATCCACCCCCTTGGAAGTCGCCGCATGGAAGATGTCCGGGGTGAAATTTAGCGTGAAGCGGAACTGCTTGGCCAATTCCGTTGCTTCCGGACCAAAGCCGAAGCGGCCTTGCATCACGTTGTGACGCGCGTCCTTGATGCAGAGCAGAACGCGCTTGAAGCCCATGGCGCGGTACATGGTTTCCAGGATGATGCGCAAGATGTCGTTGAGCTTGAAGCCCTCGACCAAGGAATTGCTGATGTCCTGGATGCCAGCGGCGAGGATGGCCTGGGCATCCGCGGCCTTTTGCCCCTCCGCGCCAAAGTTGCCCGTATCGAACCCGAGCGGATTGTCCGCGCCGAGTCGCGCCGCGTCGAGCGCATCGTCGTCGGCAGCGGCCACGCCAGTTTCTGTCGTCTCCGCCAAGCCAGTGGCGCTCCCGAGCTTACGCAGCTGCCGCCCGAACTGCGTCTGCGCTAGATTGATGCGGACGATGCGGGCGAACTCGTTGATTTCGTCCACCGCCGTGGCAATCGTATCCTTGAGTGCTGCCTCGCTTAGCGGCACAGAAGCCGCGAAGCGGCTGGACACTTTGAGCAGCGCTTTGTCACGCGCTTCGGCTGGCGCCGTTGCCAATACTTCGCAAAGCGCATTGGCAAAGGCCGAAAGCACCTGCATCCGCTCCTCGAGCGTAGCCGGCTTACGCACCGTTCCAGGCGGCAAGCGCCGCATACTATTGACGATGAGACTGGGAAAGCCCCAACTACGGGCGATGCCAATGCCCAGCTCCTCGAAGCTCACGCCCAGCACCTGCAAGGCAGCGGCCTCTTCGGACAGCTCCTTTTGCAGCATCAGCTTACGAATCTCCTCGCTTTCCTCAGCCAGGTAATACTGCGCTAGAAGCCGTCCCAGATTGTGAAACATGGCGCAGATGAAAGGCTGCTCCTGCTCGCCCCGACCTTGCTGATGCTGCGCCACACCCTTGGCCAGCAGGCCGGCCATATTGGCGCGTAGGAATTCTTCCTGCAGCTGGCGGGCATTGGCCTTATTCTGCAAATGCTCGAACAGCAACACCGTCACGGCGATAGTGCGCACGGCATCGAAGCCCAGCACGATCACGGCCCGGGAGACGGTACTGATGTTGCCGCCCCCCGCTTGACGGAAATGCGCGGAATTGACGAGCCGCAAAATTTTGTTGGTGAGCGAGAAATCCTTGAGGATCGAGCTAGAGAGCTTGGCGATGCTCTCGGTCTCACTCGACGTGATTTTGTTGATGGCGCTGACCGACTCCGACAAGGCCGGGAAATCGCCTTTGTGACGCAAGCGCCGTAGCAGGAAATCGACCGTGCTCTGATGCGCGCCGCTCGCCGCGCCCTCCTCCTCGGGCTGCAAGTAGGCATCCAACGCTTGCAGGAATTGGCTTGCGCTCTGGTAGCGCTGCTCCGGCAAACGGGCCGTGGCCTTGAGCAGGATGTCGCCGATCCGATCATCGAACCGCCCATCGGGCAGGACGATGTTCTCATGCACGATCTGGCTCAAGATCTGCGGGAGATTGTCGCCTTGAATGGCGCGCCGACCGGTGAGCATCTCAAACAAGATCAGCCCAGCCGCGAAGATGTCGGTCTGGGCGCTGATGACGCGCCGGGCAATGTATTCCGGCGCCATGTAGGCCGGCGTGCCGGTAAAGCGCTCTGCATCCGCGCCTGCCGTGGCGGCATGGGTGGCAATGCCGAAATCCATGACCCGGGGCACGCCACTTTCATCCATGAGAATGTTGCTCGGCTTGAGATCGCGGTGAATGATGCCGTGCGCGTGCGCGTGCGCGATGGCGGCGAGAATGGCACGCATCAAGCTCGCCGCCTGGGCAACCGGCAAAGCCCCATGACGGCGCAGATGCAAGGCCAAGTTTTCCCCTGGCACATACTCGAACACCAAGAACACATCGCCATCCGCCTCGCCCGCCTCGTAAATAGGCACGATGCCAGGGTGGCGCAATTTGCTCACCATGCGCGCCTCGGCGAGCAGCGCGGCATTCTGCTGTGGATCGGGCTGGCTAAAGTGCAGGGTCTTGACGGCTACCTCGCGCTCTAGCTGTGGATCGAAGGCAAGATAGACGATGCTCTGGGCGCCCCGCCCCAGTTCCCGGATCACCGCGAAGCGTCCTATCGTTTTTGTCATGGTGAAAGCGCCCGTCCGGGAAAATGCACTAGGCCGAAAGTATTACAGAAGCGCGCCCGGTCCACAATAGCGCCGCGGCCCGCTTGCGCTTGGCCGCCAAAAACGCATTCTGGCCAAAAGCCCGGGCCCAGCGGCGAGCCTCTCTTAAGCTCATACCAGGCACGAAGCAGCTGGCTTCGACCGGCCAATCGCCTGCGGCAGCGCGATTTTCACCGGCGAACACGGCAAAGCCACGCGCCCGGAGCGCCGCCGTCAGGCGTGCTTGACGCCACCGATTGCGCCCCAGTGGCAGCCGGCACGAAGCGGGATTCCAGGCCGTCAGCAGGCTCCAGCAAGACAGCCCGCGACGTGCGAGCCAGGCATCGAGCTCGGGATGACGCCGTCCGACACGCAGCTCGAAACAGGCATTGGGCAGGAACACCCAGTAACGCGTATCGCGGTAAGCGCGCTGCAAGGCCGTCGAAAAGCTCACGTCTTAGCCTCGACATCGCTCTCCCAGGCGCTGTCGTCCGGCTTTGCGGCGCCGGGCAGCGCCTCGACCGCATCGAGCTGGCGCGACAAGACGCGGCTCCGGGTCTCCGCCCGGCCAATGCTGCTCGCCGCCTCATCGAGCTTGCGCCGGGTATGGGCAAGCGCCTCGCCAAACTTGCCGAATTCGCGCTTGACCGCGCCGAGCAAGGCCCACACCTCGGCAGAACGGCGCTCGATGGCAAGCGTGCGAAAGCCCATTTGCAAGCTGTTGATGAGCGCCGCCAGGGTCGTGGGGCCCGCTAGACTGACGCGCCAATCGCGCTGCAAGGCATCGACGAGACCAGGACGGCGCAGGGCTTCGGCGTACAAGCCCTCGATGGGTAGGTAGAGGATGGCGAAATCGGTGGTATGCGGCGGCGCCACATATTTTTCGCGGATGCTGCGCGCCTCGAGCTTGAGCCGGGCCTCGATGGCGCGCGCCGCTGCCTCGACCGCGGCGGCATCGCCTTGCTCCTGGGCATCGAGCAGGCGCTGGTAATCCTCGAGCGGGAACTTCGCGTCGATCGGCAACCACACCGGATGCGCCTCGTCCGGCCCGGGCAGTCGGATGGCGAACTCGACCCGCTCCAGGCTACCCGGTCGAGGCGCGACATGACTTGCATATTGCCCGGGCGCGAGCAGCTGTTCGAGCAGGCTACCCAGCTGCAACTCACCCCAGGAGCCACGCGTCTTGACATTGCTCAACACCCGCTTCAGATCGCCTACCCCAGCCGCCAGCGCCTGCATCTCGCCCAGACCGCGATGCACGACTTCGAGGCGCTCGCTGACGAGGCGGAAGGACTCGCCCAGACGCTGCTCGAGCGAGGCATGTAGCTTCTCATCCACGGTCTGGCGCATGGCCTCGAGCTGACCGGCATTGTCGGCCTGAATGGCTTGCAGCCGCGCTTCGACGCTGGCCCGCAACTCCGCGAAGCGTTGTTCGAGGCCGTCCGACAAGCGCCCCAGCTCGCGTGCGAAGGCGGCAAGCCGCTCACCCTGTAGCTCGCCTAGCTGCCCAACGTGCTGGCCCAGGCTTTGGGCCAGGCGGGCATTCGCGCGCGAACGCTCCTCGCGCTCGCGGTATTCGGCCTCGGCGCTGTCACGCCGCGCCTGAGCCCACAGCTCACGCTGCTCGCGCGCCACGCGCTCGATAGCCGCCTCGACATCGCGGCGCAATGCCGCGAGCGGCTCGCCGCTCTGACGCCGCCCCCACCAACACAGCCCGAGCAAGAGCCCTTGCAACACCAGCACGGCAAGCAACAGCGCGTCGTTCACCTCAATACGTCCTCATGAAA
Source organism: Azovibrio sp. (assembly GCA_026414665.1). Taxonomy (GTDB): domain Bacteria; phylum Pseudomonadota; class Gammaproteobacteria; order Burkholderiales; family Rhodocyclaceae; genus Azovibrio. Next base: position 2,243 of record JAOAIO010000006.1, on the reverse strand, counting down.
AGGCAATATTCTACGCTGCCGCAACCCTGCTAGAATGCGGACCTCGCCGCTTACCTCGCTCGCCATGAAAATCCTGGTCGTGGAAGATACGCAAAGTAGCCTGCAACTGCTCTGCGAAATCGTGTCCCAGCAGGGACACACGCCGATACCCTGCCAGGATGGCGACACCGCCCTCGAGCTGTTCAAAACGGAACGCCCCGACCTAGTCCTGCTCGATGTCGTGTTACCCGGCCTCGACGGCTTTCAGGTCGCCACCCGTCTGCGCCAGATGGAGACGCACGGCGATTGGACCCCCATTCTCTTTCTCTCGGTCCTCAATAGCGACACCGACATGGCGCGCGGCATCGCCGCCGGCGGCGACGACTACCTGTTCAAGCCGATCAGCGAAGTCGTGCTCAACGCCAAGATTCGCGCCATGCAGCGCATCATCCAGATGCGCACCTCGCTCGTGGTGCTCGCGCGCCGCCTCGACAGCGCCAACCAGGAATTGCGGCGCCTGTCCTCGGTCGATGGCCTCACGGGCATCGCCAACCGACGTCAATTCGACGAGACCATGGCGCGCGAATGGCGGCGCACCTTGCGCACCCAGGGCGAACTCGCCCTACTCCTTTGCGATGTCGATCATTTCAAACAATTCAACGATCGTTTCGGACACCAGGCCGGCGATGACTGCCTGCGCCTCGTGGCTCGCAGCCTGGCGCAAACGCTCGACCGCGGCGGTGACCTGGCAGCCCGCTACGGCGGCGAGGAATTCGCCGTGATCCTGCCGGACACCCGTCTCGACGGCGCCCTGCACGTCGCCGAGCGCCTGCGCCAAGCCGTGCTCGCGCTCGCCATTCCGCACCCCGATTCGCCACACGCGGTAGTGAGCATCAGCATCGGCGCCGCCACGCTCGCGGCCTGCCGCAGCACGCCTTATCAGCGCCTGCTGCGGGACGCCGACGAAGCGCTCTACCACGCCAAGCACCAAGGCCGCAATCGCATCGCGCACCTTCCCCTCGCCGTTACCGGATAAGCCCTCCATGCCTATCGCCCGCACCGTACTCATCGTCGATGACAACGATGTCATGCGCGCCTTGTTGCGCGCCATCCTGCGCAGCGACGAACGCTTCACCGTGGTGGCCGAGGCCCGTACCGGCATCGCCGCGCTGGAAATGGTGAAGCGTCATCAACCGGAAATCGTCTGCCTCGACGTGGTCATGCCAGAAATGGACGGGCTCGAGGCGTTGCGCGAGATTCGCCAGCTTCAACCCGCCACGCGCGTGGTCATGATCACCGGCACGCCCAGCGCAAGCAACGTGCAAGAGGCGATGCGCCTGGGCGCGAGCGGCTTCATCATCAAGCCCTTTAACGCCGCCAAGATCATCGACACGCTGGCGGCGCTTCCCTGCTAGGCTCAAAACACATCGCGCCAGGCGCGCAGAGCGGCAAACACCCGAACCGGCGAGCCGGCTGTCGGGTCGCGCCGGTGCGCCGCCTCGGCCACGGCCGCCACGCGGTAGCGCAAGAAGGGATTGGTCGCCTTTTCCTCCGCCAAGGTCGACGGCAGGGTCGGTTGCCCCGCGGCCCGGCACGCCTGGGCGGCCTCGATGCGCGCCGCGATGGCGGCGTTGTGCGGCTCGACCTGGGCGGCAAAAGCCAGATTCTGCAAGGTGTATTCGTGCGCGGCGTAAATGCGTGTGGCATCCGGCAGCGCGGCGATTTTCTCCAGGGCCGCAAACATCTGCTCGGGCGTGCCCTCGAAGAGCCGGCCGCAACCGGCGCCGAATAGGGTGTCGCCGCAGAACAGCGCGGCATCGAGGCGATAGGCGAGGTGGCCGCGGGTATGTCCGGGCACGGCGAGCACGTCGATGTCGCGCGCGAGGACGCGAATGCGTTCGCCGCCGGACAGAGGACGGTTCACGCCTGTGATAGACTCCGCCGCCGGCCCAAAAACGGCGAGGTCGGAAAAGCGCGCCAGCAAAGCGGGCAGCCCGCCGCAATGATCCGAGTGGTGATGGGTGATGAGCACGGCTTCAAGGCGCACCCGTTCGCGGGCGAGCCAGTCCAGCACCGGCACGGCATCGCCCGGATCGACGATGACCGCCTCATGCGCCGTGCGCACGGCCCAAATGTAATTGTCCCGGAATGCGGGAATGGCAATAATCTCGAACATCCCGCAACTATTCTGCGAAGCGACTCCAATGTCAATTCAGGGCATGGCAACATGGCTGCAAACTCCCCAGGGGCGCTACGTCATGGAC
>JAOAIO010000069.1 GCA_026414665.1 Azovibrio sp. | reverse complement strand
TCGGCCTTTTTGTCGCGGATGACTTGGGCGATCGAGGGCTGGGCGCCCATCGCATCGATCGTGACGATGCAACCTTCGAGCGCCAGGCTGGCCAAGAGTTCGGGAATCGCCGTCTTCTCGTTCGACTTCTCGGCCGTGGCACGTTGTCCCAGCACCAAGCCCGCTCCCGCCACAAAGGCGCTCACCAGATGCAAGGGCGTGCTATCAACCTTCTTCGCCCGCCGGCTGGTCTTGCCATCGATGGGAACCACGCTGCCTTCGGCCAAGCTTGGCACAATGGCCCCTACCCAGCGCCGGAAGGCCATCTCGAACTCTTCTGGATCGATCAGTCCAAATAACCGTCCGAAGGTGTCATGCGAGGCAATGCCATGCTCCAGGCGCAGATAGCGGCGCAACCACTCCAGCTTCGCCTTCGCCCACAGCTCGATCTCGACAAACGTATCGGCGCCGACCAGCACTCCCATCACCGCCACCACCAGCATCTCCACCAGATCATGTTTGACCTTCCCCGCCTGCCTCGGGTCGCTGATCGATACAAACACATCCGCCAGCCGCACTCGGTTTTCCGTCTCCATGAGCCACCTCAAAAAGACAGAAAACTACAGAAATCAAACCCCTGTGAACAGCCCCCTCTGCAAACCCTTGATCGTGAACCAATATCTTAGACCATCTACGACGTTGGCATTCGTGCGATTGCCCTAGTAGCGAGCCTTTCTTTTGCTCGATATTTCAATTATTATAAAAAAATGGAAATTAATGCCGCCCTCAAGGCCCTCGCCGCGCTCGCCCAAGACACTCGGCTGCGCGTGTTTCGTATGCTCGTCCAAGCTGGCCCCGAGGGGCTTGCCGTGGGGCGCATCGCCGAGCGTCTCGGAACGCAGGCGAATGGTCGCCTGAGCTTTCATTTGAAGGAGCTGGTTCATGCGGGGTTAGTGACAGCCACCCCGTCCGGCCGCTTCATCTTTTATGCGGCGAATTATCCCGTGATGAACGAGCTGCTCGAGTATCTGACGGCGTACTGTTGCGCTGGCCAATCCTGTGGCGTCGAGGAGCGAGGCTGCCATCCGGCTGGTTCGTCTATCGAGGGAGAGTCCCGTGTCTGACAAGACCTTCAACATCCTGGTGCTGTGCACCGGCAACTCTGCTCGCTCGATCTTGGGCGAGGCGCTCTTCAAGCATCTGGGCAATCAGAGTCGTCCTGGGCGCATCCAGGCTTTTTCCGCAGGCAGCCGGCCCTGTGGCCAGGTGCATCCGCTCGCCCTGGAAACGTTGGCGCGCCACGGTATGGCGCTACCCGAGGCGCGCAGCAAGTCCTGGGATGAATTTGCCGCCCCTGGGGCGCCGGTCATCGATTACATCTTTACCGTCTGTGCCGCGGCTGCCGGCGAGGCCTGCCCCATCTGGCCCGGCCACCCGGCCACGGCGCATTGGGGTATTGCCGATCCGGCGCATGTGCAGCCCTTGGAAGCCCAGCGCGCCGCTTTCGAGGCGGCTTACCGGGCACTACGCCAGCGGGTCGAGGCTTTTCTCGCCTTGCCGCTGGAGCGCATGACCGGGGCCGAAGTCGCCGCCGCTGCTGCGCGCATTCATGCGGAGCTCGAAGCATGAGCGCCCAGTGTGAAGTCGCCGCCCGGCAGGCCGCTGGCGCGCCGCTGGGCGTGTTCGAGCGGTATTTGAGCCTTTGGGTCGTGTTGTGCATCGTTGCTGGCATCGTCCTCGGCCAGCGCTTTCCGGCCTTGTTCCAAGCGCTCGGACGTTTGGAAATCGCGCAGGTGAACATCCCGGTCGGCTTGCTGATCTGGGTGATGATCGTGCCGATGCTGATGAAGATCGATTTCTCGACCATTCATGAAGTGAAGGAGCAGAAGGCTGGCATCGGCATTACGCTGTTCGTGAACTGGGCGGTCAAGCCCTTCACCATGGCGGCGCTCGGCTGGTTGTTCATCCGCCACGTCTTCGCGCCTTACCTGCCGGCCGACCAGCTAGACAGCTACATCGCCGGCCTGATTCTCCTCGGCGCGGCGCCATGCACGGCGATGGTATTCGTCTGGAGCAACCTGTGCCGTGGCAATGCCAATTTCACCTTGTCGCAGGTGGCGCTGAACGATCTGGTCATGGTGTTTGCGTTCGCCCCCATCGTCGCGCTGCTGCTTGGCGTCTCGGCGATTCCGGTACCGTGGGATACGCTGTTGCTGTCGGTGGTGATGTATATCGTCATCCCGCTGGCCATCGCCCAGGGGCTGCGCAAGCATTTCTTGCGCCGTGGCGAGGCGGCGCTCAAGGCTGCGCAAGCGCGTATCGCCCCGTTTACCATCATGGCGCTGCTCATCACGCTGGTATTGCTCTTTGCCTTTCAGGGCGAGGCCATCGTCGAGCAGCCGTCGATCATCGCCTTGTTGGCGGTGCCGATTTTCTTGCAAGCGCTGCTGATTGCGGCCCTCGGCTATTGGCTGAACCGCAAGTTTCGCGTCAAGCACGAAGTGGCGGGGCCATCGACGATGATCGGCGCGTCGAACTTCTTCGAGCTTGCGGTGGCCGTCGCCATCGTCCTGTACGGCTTCGATTCGGGCGCCGCGCTGGCTACCGTGGTCGGCGTGCTGATCGAGGTGCCGGTGATGCTATGGCTTGTGCGCATGGTCAATGCTTCCAAGGCCTGGTACGAAAAAGCACTGTGATCGGGAGGCAGGCATCCAGGACAATCCTGGCTTGGGCGCGCTACGCCGTGCGTCTTGCCTGCCAGCCGTTTGTTTTTTTAAGGCGCCGATGCCGCATTCCCGGAGGCCCACATGCTTTCGTAGCCATATCCTGCTACGACGAGGGCTTGGCTCCTCGGGCTGGCTGCCGCCGGTCTTTGGCTGGCGCTTTATGCACAGCTGGGGGCCCTGGCCGATGATTTGACCGGCTGGCTGGGCTTTGAGCGTGGCACCCGCCTGGGCGAAGCCGTGCATTTTTTCTTCTATGACACGCCCAAGGTGCTGCTCTTACTGTGCGGCATCGTGTTCGCCATGGGCGTGGTGCAGACCTTCTTCGCGCCGGAACGGACGCGCGCCTTGCTGTCCGGCCGTCGACAGGGGGTTGGCAATGTGCTGGCGGCCTTACTTGGCATCGTCACGCCGTTTTGCTCCTGTTCGGCGGTGCCGTTGTTCATCGGCTTTCTCTCGTCGTCGCCAAGGTCTGGCCTTATATCCTCGCGGGCATCGCGCTCGGCGCGGGCATCCATGGCGATGTGCTAGAAGATTTCATGGCTTCATTCATGGGCAAGGATGCTTGGTGGGCAGTGCCAGCCGCCGTTTTGCTTGGCGTGCCGATGTATGCCAATGCCGCAGGCATCATCCCGGTCGTCGAGGCGCTGATCGGCAAGGGTGCGGCGCTCGGCACGGTGCTTGCCTTCATGATGGGCGTCATCGCGCTCTCGGCGCCAGAGATGATCATCCTACGCAAGGCCCTCAAGCCGACGCTCATTGCGACATTCGCCGGGGTGGTGGCAATGGGCATCTTGCTCGTCGGTTATGTGTTCAACCTGCTAAGACATCGAGGTGCTGGGGACGGGCTGCGCCAATTGCCGTGCGACGCTCCAATCGATCGAGGCCGTTGCGGCGGAGAAGAGAGTGGCGATTACGCTCGCCAAGGTCGAAGATTTGCCCGAGATCATGAAATATGGCGTGCTGGCGACACCCGCTGTCGTGGTCGACGGCCAGGTGGGGCACGCGGGCGGCATTCCCGATCGGGACAAAATTGCGAGTTGGCTGTAGACCTTCTTCGGTGCATGTAATAAGCCCCCGGGAGTCCCGGGGGGCGAAAGCGTCGGGTTAGGGCCTGTGGGCCTGTGCTTTGGCGTTAACCGCAGGTGCCAACCGCGCCGCAGGCGGTGCAGAAGTCGCAGCCGTCTTTTCGAATCATGGTGTGGTTGCCGCATTCGTTGCAGAGCTTGCCGACGGTGGGGAGTACCTTGTTGCTGGTGGTGTCCTCCGGGGCCTCGAGGATGCCCATCTGTTGCAGCGGAAAGCCGGCTTCGTCGAGGATGCCGAGCATCGCGTAGCGGTGGATGATGAGCTGGGCGATGTAGGCAACCGTGGACGGATAGGTTTGCTGCTTGCGCGAGCCGGGCACGAAGGCCATGAAGTCGCCGAGCGGCTCGGAGTAATCGAGCAGTTTGCGCAGCTTCATGCCGATCCAGGCCGGGTCGATCACGCGCATGTCGAGCGAGAGCAGCTTACACAGGCCATCTAGGGCGCGCGGATAGTTGCCGGCCAGCCACATGGAGTAGGGACGCGTAACGCCGTCGGGCAGGGTGATTTCCTTGAGGCCCAGGACGAAGTCTTCGCCGGTGGAGGGGTTGTTGACATCGACGGTCCAGGACAGGGTGCCGTCGGTGCCGGTCTTGGGCTCTTTGGCGCTAAATAGCGCATCTTTTACCGGGGTGGGGCCTTCGTGCCGGAATGCGCCCAGTTGTTCGCAGCGCCACTGGATGACCTGGGCCATGGCCGAGACCACGGAGGGCATGCGCTTTTTTTCACCATGCGGCGGGGTAGGCATTTCAAAGGCATCGCCAGGGGTGCGGGCTAGGGCTTCGAGCTTCATTTTCAGCCAGCCATGATCGTTGGCGCGCATGTCCATGGACAGGGTCTTGGCGACGGCCCCCAGGCCGCGGGGCTCGGCTGGCCCATTGGCCCAGACTTCGAAGGGCCAGGCCCGGCCCTCGGAGTCTACGTGGCCGACGAAGAGGGCGAACTTGCCGATCGGCGAATCGACCATGTAGGTCCAGCACAGATTGCCTTCGGGCAGGTTGGGACGGCCGGGCCAGCGCAGGCTGGATAGCACCGGGGCGGGCAGGTGCTTGATCGAGAGGCGGCGGTTGGCGTCGGAGACGAAATCCTGCGGCGACTTGGCGCTGCCCTCGGCGCTTTCGCTCTGCGTGTTGGCGTTGTTGGGTTCGACCGAGAGCACCGCGCCCAAGACGCTATTCGGGCGATAGGTGGCGAGGCCCTTGAGGCCGGCTTTCCAAGCTTCCATGTAGAGGTCTTGGAAATCTTCATAGGGGTAGTCGGCCGGCACGTTCACCGTCTTGGAGATGGACGTGTCGATGTAGGGGGCGACGGCGGCCACCATGTCCTTGTGGGCGGCGGCGGAAATCTCGAGCGCGGTGACGAAGTAGTCGGGCAGCTTGCTCACATCGCCGCCCAGATGCTTGTAAAGGCGCCAGGCGTAGTCCTCGACCGCGTATTCCTTCAAGGTGCCGTCGGGCATCCGCTTCTTACGGTTATAGGTCCAGGAGAAGGGCGGCTCGATGCCGTTCGAGGCATTGTCGGCGAAGGCCAGGGAAATGGTGCCGGTGGGGGCGATGGAGAGCAGATGGGAGTTGCGTAGGCCGTGCTTTCTGATTTCGGCCTTGATGGCGTTGGGCAGGCGCGAGGCGAAATTGCCACCCGAGAGATAAAGCTCGGCGTTAAACAGCGGAAAGGCGCCGCGTTCCTTGGCGAGCTCGACCGAATACAGGTAAGCGGTATCGCGCATGAATTCGCTGATGCGGGCGGCCATGGCGCGGGCTTCGGGGCGGTCGTAGCGCAGGCGCAGCATGGCCAGAGCATCGCCCAGGCCGGTGAAGCCGAGGCCGACACGGCGCTTGTTGGCGGCTTCTTCCTGTTGCTGCGGCAAGGGCCAGTGGGTGGCATCGAGCACATTGTCGAGCATACGCACGGAAACCCGCACCACTTCGGCGAACGCGTCGAAATCGAAATCGGCCTTATCCGAGAAGGGATCGCGCACGAACAAGGTCAGGTTGATGGAGCCCAGGCAGCAGCAGCCGTAAGGCGGCAGCGGCTGCTCGGCGCAGGGGTTGGTGGCCTCGATCACTTCGCAGTAATTGAGGTTGTTGTCCTTGTTCATCCGGTCGAGGAACAAGATGCCGGGCTCGGCGTGGTCGTAGGTCGATTTCATCACCTGATCCCACAGATCGCGTGCCCGCACCTTGCGGTAGACCCACAAGCCATCTTCGCGCTGATAAGCGCCATCGCGGCGCATGTCAGCATTGGGCTCGGCGCGGTGCACCAGCTCGACCATGCCGTCGGCTTCGACCGCCTGCATGAAGGCATCGGTGACGCCGATCGAGATGTTGAAATTGGTCAGGTCGCCATGATCCTTGGCGTGGATGAAATCCTCGATATCCGGGTGGTCGCAGCGCAACACGCCCATCTGCGCGCCGCGGCGGGCGCCGGCCGATTCCACGGTCTCACACGAGCGATCGAAGACGCGCATGTAGGAAACAGGCCCCGAGGCGCGTGACTGGGTGCCCTTGACATGGGCGCCGCTGGGGCGGATGGAGGAAAAGTCGTAACCGACGCCGCCGCCGCGGCGCATGGTTTCGGCGGCTTGGGCAAGCGCGGTGTAGATGCCGGGGCGGCCATCGACGGTTTCGACGATCGAGTCGCCGACCGGCTGCACGAAGCAGTTGATGAGCGTGGCTTGGAGATCGGTGCCTGCCGCCGAGTTGATGCGCCCAGCGGGCACGAAACCGTTTTCCTGCGCCCAGAGAAAGCGAGCTTCCCAGTGCGCCCGTTCTTTTTCCGGCTCGATGGCAGCCAGGGCGCGGGCGACCCGACGGCGGACATCGTGCACATTCGTTTCCTTGCCCTTGGCGTATTTTTCGAGCAGCACCTCGGTCGAGATTTCTTGCTCCGGCAGGGGCGGGATCTCGGGGGCGGCGGGAATTTCAGCAAGGGAAAGCTGTTCGGCGGCCTGGCTCATGCAACACTCCTGATTGTCTCGTGCGTTTGTGGGTTATTTTGGATGGGGTGTAAAGCTACTACATCTAGTGGTGTGCTGCAACGGCTTGACTAAATGTTGTGTTTTCTGCTTTTCATCCATTTTTATGTCATGAGCGCGGGGGCGCGTGGCGCAGCGCGAGCGCCGTCTTGAGCGCGTTGCCGTTGGCGCGCGACCCAGATTAGGAGCGCTCCCAAAAGCAGCGCCGCGGCGACGGTAGACACCACCGCGGCCTGCCAGAATCCGGCCGCGCCCTGTGGCGTGGGAGCGCGGAAGGCGAGCCAGTAACCAAGACCTAGGCCGAGGCCCCAGAAGCAGGTGAGGTGAATGAGGAGGGGTAGGAAACTCACCTTATAGGCGCGTAGCGCGAAGCCGGCGATGGTCTGTACCGCGTCAAAGAACTGGTAGATGGCAATGTAGCGAATCAGGCCGGCCGCGACGGCAGCGACGCGTGGGTCGGTAGTGGCGAGTTCGGCGATGTCGATTTTCAGGACCCAGAGCAGCGCGGCAACTGCGAGCGCGAGCATGGCGGCGAGCGCCATGCCGGCCCTGGCCGCGGCCCAGGCCAGCGCTTCGCGGCTGGCGCCAGCGGCTTGAGCGACTTGCGCGCCGGTGGCTAGGGCGAGGGAAAGGGGCAGCATGTAGGTGAGCGCGGAGAGGTTGGCGGCGATGCGATGGCCGCTGACGACTTCCGGCCCGAGGCGGGCGATGAAAAGCGCCATGAGCGTGAAGGCGCTGATTTCCACGAGATAAGAAAAGCCCATGGGGATGCCCAGACGCAGGAGCGCCTTCTGCGCCGGCCAGGATGGTTTGTCGAATTGGCCGAAAACCCGGTAGACGGAGAAGGCCGGATGCCGAACCAGTAGCCAGAAGCCGGCGAGCATGGCGCCCCAGGTGACGACGATCTGCGATACGGCGGCGCCGGCGGCGCCTAGCGGCGGTAGCCCCAGATGCCCCCCCACCAGGGCCCAGGCTAAGCAAGCGTGCGTTAGGGTTTCGACGATGGCGATGTACATCAGCGGGCGGGGATGGCCAAGGGCGTTCGCGGTGGCATGGAAAGCGCGATAGCCGAGCGAGGCGGGTAGGGACCATGCCAGGAGCTGCAGGTAAGTGGCGGCCATGGCTTCGACCTCCGGCGTGAGTCGAGCTGGGGCGAGCAGGACATGCGGGCAGGCCAGCAGCAACATGCCGGCTGCGGCCAGATAGAGAGCGAGCCAGAGCCCCTGGCGCAGTTCAGGACCGATGGCGTCGAGGCGTCGGGCGCCATAGTGCTGGCCGATCACCGGCCCAAGGGCCTGGACCACGCCGGCAAGTCCGAGCATCAAAGTGACGTAGAGGCCGGCGCCGACGGCCACGGCGGCGAGATCGGCGGTCGAGTGGCGGCCCACTACCAGGGTATCGGCCACCATCATGCCGATGGAAGCGAGCTGCGCTACCAGCACTGGCCAGGCGAGCGACAGGATGCGCCGGGCCAAAGGCGCGAGCGCGGTTTCCCGGGCCACGCTCAACGCGGCTCCAGCAAGCCCCGGTACATGGCTTCCATTTGGTCGAGCATGTGGACGAGGCTATAGCGGTGCGTGACGAGCGCGTATCCGGCAGCGGCTAGGCGCATGGCCTCGGCCCGGTCCTCGAGCAGGGTGGCGATGGCGGCAGCCAAGGCCTGGGGGTCTTTCGGGGGGACGACCAAGGCAGTCTTGGCGTGGATGGCGACTTCGTCTATGCCGCCCCGATCCGTGGCAATCACCGGGCGGCGTGCGGCGTGCGCTTGTAAGATGGCTTGCGGCACGCCTTCAGCGGCATGTGCGGCGAGCACGCATAAATTGAGGTCGGCGAGCACGGCGGGGATGTCGCGCCGGAACCCGGCTAGCTTGATCCGGTCGGCGTGCCCTTGGGCTGCCAGGAGGCGTTCGACCTTCGCGCGCGCCGGGCCTTCGCCGACGAGCACGAACCAGGCCTGCGAGCCGTTCTCGATTAGGATTTGCGCGGCGCGCACGAAACTTTCCGGGCCTTTATCGCCGCGTAGTACGGCGATTTGTCCGACCAATGGGGCCGTGGCGGGAATGCCTAGATCGGCGCGTAGGCTGCCCGGCGTGGCGGTTGCGAAGCGGGCGATGTCGATGCCTGTCGGCACCGAGGTGATCTTGCTGGCCGGAATGCCGCGCTCGATCAGATGCGCTTTGATGCTCTCGGAGGTGGTCATGACCGCATCGCAGAGCGGACCATAGATGAGTTGGCTGATTTTGCTCTGGCGGATGGGGTTGGCGATGTGCCGTGAGCGGATGATCTTGACGCCGAGCCCGCGCGCCACCGGTGCCGCGTTCCAGCCATCTTTCGAATTGTGGGCATTCAGGACGCGGACGCGGTGCCGCCGCATGATGCGGGCGAGCTGCCACATGCTGTGCGGATCGAGATTAAAGCGCAGTGGCACGGCATAGGCGGTCAGCCCCCGGCGCTGGGCTTCGGCGAGAATCGGAGTATCGGGCCGGGCAGCGAGCACGGAGTCGATGCCGCGTTCGCTGAGCTGTTCCATTTCCAGCAGGATACGCAGCTCCTGGCCGCCTAGGGAGGGGGAGGATTCGGTGTGTAAGACGCAGAAGC
>JAOAIO010000068.1 GCA_026414665.1 Azovibrio sp. | reverse complement strand
GTACGGGAGAGCTCGCCCTCTAGCGCGCGCTGGAAATTGACCTGCTCGATGAATTGACTGGTGCCGAATTTCTGGTTTTCCATCAGCTCGAAGCCGACGGAACCGCCGCGGGGCAATCCCTGGCTGGCGAGCTTTAAACGCACGTCATGAACCTTGTCGGCGGGCACGAGGATGGCCGTGCCGCCTTCCGAATACTTGTAGGGCACGCCGCTTTGGTCGAGCGCGGCGATGATGGCGCCGCCGTCCTTTTCCGAGATGTTGGCGAACAGCACGCGGTAATCGGGCTGCTTGCTCCAAAGGTACGTGCCGACGAGTAGGGCGACGATGGCGGCCACGGCCACGGCCAAGAGCAGTTTTTGCTGGGCGTTGAGGCGGCCGAAGGCTTCGCGCAGCCGGGTCATCGGGTCTGCCGCCGGGGGTGCCGTATCCGTGGTGATGTCCGGGGTTGCCGCCATCTGATCCTATTCGCGTCTGTTTCTGGTTCGGGCCGCTGGCCGGAAGTATGAAGATAATCAAGCAGGAAGGGAATTTTTCCGAGAATTATTCTACTATTACCCGGCAGTTATTGCCGCCTTCTTTGCCGATCTTTCCGGCTTGCCCGTCCTGGATTTCTCATGTCAGCTTCCCTTACCGTTTCCGCGGCGCCGCTGCCGGATGCCAAGGCCGTCGAGTTACAGCGGGCCTTCGACCTGTTCAACCAAGTTTCTGCCGAGCTGACGCAAGCTTATGCCGCGTTGCAGCAGAAAGTCGCTTCCTTGACGGAGGAGTTGGCGCTCGCCAATGGTGAATTGCGGCGTCAGTACGAGGAAAAGCAGGCGTTGTCTGAGCGCTTGGGGCTGCTCTTGGATGCGCTGCCGGCCGGCGTGGTGGTGCTAGACGGCAGTGGCCGCATCACCGATGTCAATCCGGCGGCGCGACAGATGCTAGGCGAGGCGCTCGTCGGTATGCACTGGGGTGATGTCGCTCGGGCGCGGCTCGAACCGACGCTGACGCTGGGCGAATGGCAGCTGGGTAGCCGCCGCCTGAGCCTGGCTGAGAGCCCGCTTGATTCGGCCGGCGGCAAGCTCTTGTTGCTGCACGATATTTCCCAAGCGCATGAGATGAAGACGGAATTGGAGCGCAACCAGCGCCTGGCCGCCATGGGCGAAATGGCGGCTTCGCTTGCGCACCAGTTGCGCACGCCGTTGGCGACGGCGCTGCTGTATGCCGGCAATCTGGCCCAGCCGGAGTTGTCGGAAGCGGCGCGCCAGCGTTTCGCGGACAAGGCGGTGCGCCAGTTGCGCCGCCTGGAACGGCTCATCCAAGATGTCCTGCTCTTTGCCAAGGGCGAGCGCATCGGTCGGGACGTGATGTCCGTGGCCGAGCTGCTCGCCGAGGCGGCGCAAACCTTGGAGCCCTTGCTCAAGGAGCACGGCGTGCGGCTCGAACTCGACGACCGCTGCCCCGAGGCGCGCATCGTCGGTGGGCGTAAGCCATTGTTCGGGGCCTTGGTGGCTTTGTTGGAAAATGCCTTGCAGGTGAGCGAGCCAGGGGGGCGCATCCGGCTATCTGCCTGGGCGGGGGATGGCGAAATTCGGGTGGCGGTGGCCGATGAAGGGCCCGGCATCCCGGAGGAAATGCAAAGTCGCATCTTCGAACCGTTTTTCACGACCCGCAGCCAAGGCACCGGCTTGGGGTTGCCGATCGCCTTGGGCGTGGCGCGCGCGCATGGCGGCGGCCTTACCGTGCGCTCGGCCCCCGGGCAGGGGGCGGAATTCGTGCTGACCTTGCCGGTACAATCCCATTCTGAAGAGGAGAACCCTGCATGAGTGAGAAGCCGCTGCCGATCCTGGTGGTCGAGGACGATCCCAATCTGCGCGAGGCAATCAGCGATACCCTCGAACTCGCCGGGCGCCCCGTGCTGTGCGCGGCAGGGGGTGAAGAAGCCTTGCGCATTCTGGCGCGCGAACCGGTATGCATCGTCGTCAGCGACGTACGCATGATGCCGATGGACGGCATTGCCTTGCTCAAGGAGGTGCGTATGCGTCATCCGCGCCTACCGGTGCTGCTCATGACTGCCTATGCCGATGTGGATCGGGCGGTGGAAGCCATGCGCTCTGGCGCCTGCGACTTTCTGTTGAAGCCTTTCGAGCCCAGCGCCTTGCTGGCTCAGATCGACAAATACGCGCTGCCCGATCCCGGCACCGTCGTGGATGTGGTGGCGCATGACCCTGTCAGCGCCAATCTGTTTGGCATCGCAGCGCGGGTGGCTCAGACCGATGCGACCGTGCTGCTCACGGGAGAATCCGGGGTGGGCAAGGAGGTCGTGGCGCGCTTCATTCATCGCAATTCCGCCCGCAGCAAGGGGCCGTTCGTGGCCATCAACTGTGCCGCCATTCCCGAGAATCTGCTCGAAGCGACCTTGTTCGGCTACGAAAAGGGCGCCTTTACTGGGGCGCAGACGGCGCAGGCCGGTAAGTTCGAGCAGGCCCAGGATGGCACCTTGCTGCTCGATGAGGTCACCGAGATGCCGCTCGCCTTGCAGGCCAAGCTCTTGCGCGTCTTACAAGAGCGGGAGGTGGAGAGGGTTGGCGGCAAGAAGCCAGTGCCGCTCAATATCCGCATCATCGCGACTTCGAATCGAGATATGGCGGAAGCGGTGCGGCAGGGAGTGTTCCGCGAGGACCTTTACTACCGGCTCAATGTCTTTCCTATCCTCATTCCGGCGCTGCGCCAGCGACCGGCCGACATCGTGCCCTTGGCACAGCGGTTCTTGGTCGAGCATGGTGCGTTGGTGGGCCGCCAAGGGCTTGGCTTCTCGCCGGAGGCGGAGGCGGCGCTATGCCGCTATGCCTGGCCCGGCAATGTGCGCGAGCTGGAAAACGTGGTGCAGCGCGCCATGATTCTTGCCCCGGGCAACCGCATCGGCCCCGAGCATCTCGGCTTAAACGGCGCGGCGGCCTGGGGCGCGCCGGATGCCACGCCGTCGGCGCGCCACTCCGAGCACGCGCCAGAGCACTATAAAAAGGTCGATAATATGAGAGACTTGGAGCGTGAGCACATCCTACGCACGCTGGCCGAAGTGAACGGTTCGCGCAAGGCCGCGGTCGAACGGCTGGGGATTTCCGAGCGTACCTTGCGCTACAAGCTAAAGCAGTACAAGGACGAAGGCTATTTTCAAGAGTAAGGCTTTGGCCCGGAGCTTGCTAGGCGATTCGCAAGGTAACACCAACACAGGTATTGGAGCACATCATGGATACGCGAGGCCTTGAACAAATGCTGAGCACTTTGCGCAGCACGGCTGCCCAGGCCGGGGCGGCGGCCAAGCCGGCCGAGGCCGGGGCGGCGGCGGGGACCGACTTCGCCCAGGTGCTGAAGAATTCCATCGATCAAGTGAATAACGCCCAGAAACAGGCAACGCAGATGGCGGAAAATCTTGCCGCCGGCAACAGCGAGCAGAATCTACACGAGGTCATGGTGGCGTTGCAGACTGCCAGCATTTCCTTCCAGGAAATGGTGCAGGTACGCAACCGTCTGGTGAGCGCTTACCAGGACGTGATGAACATGCAGGTCTGATGCGCTTGGGGTGGCTTTTTCCATGTCAAAGGGCGCCTGCGGGGCGCCCTTTGACATGGGGGACATAAGGCGCGCCTCATTCCAGGCCGCTCAAGCGCGCCTTGCGCTCGCGTTCGAGGCGGGTGATGTAGCGCTGGATCATGGTCAGGTGCAGGCCCGAAAGATTGACGAACTCGCAGCCCACTCGGGTGTATTGGCTGCCCGAGCGCGTCGTGACTTGAAAAGCATTGCGCACTTCGAGGTCGAGCTTGATCTTGCCATCGTCGGGCAGATTCAATTCGCAGCCATCAAAGCGTGTGCCGCGCGCAAAGAGCGGGGCGTGTTCCATGTCCACCATCAAGCCCATGCCGCCGGCGCTGATGTCGAGCAGGGTGGCCGAGTAGAGGAGGCTTCTGCCGTCTTCGGCGTGGTAGGGAATGGTGCACACCAGGGGGTTGGCAATCGGCGTGGAGACCCGGAAATATTCGCGCCGCTGTAAGCGCAGGAGGTTTTGCGGCAGCGGGCTGAAGAAGGCCGGGCTGCCTTCGTATTGGATGAGGCTCACGCCATCGAGCGCGAACTGGACTTTGACTTTGTCTACGCTCGTGGTGCAGAGTAAGCGCGTTGCTTTGAGGGCGCGGCGGTTGGTATCCTCGTCGCTGCCATAGTCGAGGATGATGCCCTTGGGTCCCACATTCACCAAGGATGTGAGAAAGAAAGACTGGCCCATGTCGAAATAGACGGTGATCATGCAGCCTTTTTGCATCGCCGTGCGCAGCACGAAGGCGATTTCCGTCGGCGAGTGCAGCAGATACTGGCTGTAGGCGTCGGCTTCTTCCAGTTCCAAGGGTGAATGGGCCGTTTCTGGTTCTGACATGGTGATGTGGCGAAGGTGAGTCTGACGCGAGTTTAAATCAAAAGCCTGCCGGCCGACAGGGTTCGACGGAGGCGGGATTCGAGCGTGCGTTCAGCGGGATGAGGCCGGGCCGGGCGGTAGGGGAAGGGCGGGAGGTGCGTGCGGGCCTTCGCCGTGTTCGACCCGGTAGATCCAGGCCAGCAGTTCGGCTACGGCAAGATAGAGCTGGCTGGGAATGTGCTCGTCGAGATCGACCTGAACGAGCAAGGCCAGAAGTTCCGGCGATTCATGCACATACACCCCGTGCTCGCGGGCACGGGCGATGATCTCTTCAGCGATGAGGCCCTTGCCCTTGGCCACGACCCGCGGCGCCGCGTCGGTTTCCAGATAGGCGAGCGCTACGGCCTCGCGTTGCTTGTCATGCGCCGATGTCATGGCGAGCGACGCTCAAGGCTTCAAGGTGAATGCCGGCGGCTTCGAACTGCTGGCGCAAAGGGAGATTCGCCGCGTTCAGCTTTTGGCGCGCCGCTTCGGTTTCGGTGCGCAGGCTAATTTCGACGTTTCGCCCGCCAGTAAGGCGTAAAGTCGCCTCGATGCCACCTAGAGTGGGCAGTTGCAGCTTGAGCCGCGTGGTCCAGCGGCTTGCGGTATTTTCTGGCTCGCCTTGACGCTGCGCTTCTTCTTCGATGATTTCCCAATCCATGTTCTGACCGGGCCAAATCTGGCCTTGCCAGACGTAGGTCTGGGTGGCCAGGGCTTCGAGCTGCTGTTGCACGAGCGGGGTGAGGTCGGGCGCGATGACCTGCCCCATGCTGACGCGTACTGCGGCGGAGGCCGCGCCGCTTGCATGGGTGGAGTGGGCGGCGTTGGTGGCCGTGGCGCTGGCCGGACTTGCAGCCGTTTGCGCCTGTGGCGCGGCCTGGGAGGCGATCTGGGCGGCCGGTGAGAGCCGGCCTTGCGGCTCTTGCAGCAAGCTTTCCATCGGCAGCTTACCGGCGACCCAGCGCGCTTGGTGCGCTTCGTAGAACATGCCGCTTTTAGCGAGCGCGGCTTTCAAGGCGGGAACCAGGTCGGCGCCGTTTTCGGGGAAACGCGTTACCACGGGCTGGGCATTGTTGAGCGGCGCGGGCTGGGGGCGGCGGCCGCCTTCTTTGTCTAGACCGGCGAGCAGGTCGGCAATCAGCCGGCCAGTGGCGGTGAGCCGGGTGGCGACCGATGTGTTGTCGTCGGCGGCAGTGTCTGCCGGCCGGGCTCCGGCAGCGATGGCGAGCGCCAGCTTGCCATTCGATTCGACGATTTCCAGTTCGAGCGAGTCACCGGCCTTGGCGGCGAAAGGCAGCGCCAGGGTGATGTCGCGCTGGGCGATCATGGCGCGATAGGTGCCGTTGGGCAGCAGGGCCTGGATCGTGGCCATCACCCGTTGCCCGGGGACGAAGTCGCTAAGAACGTCGGCGAGCTTCTGGTTCGAAGCGACCGGCTGGCTGACCAGATCGTTGGCCAGCCGGATGCGGGAGGCAACGTCGGCTGGGATCATGCGGGGGAATCAGCCGGGGTTGGCCGGACTGCCGAAGGCCGCAAGGAGGCGGCCGATGTCTTCTTGGAGCGGCCCGGCACGTTCGGTAATGGCGGCGATGTCGGCGAGCGCGGCCTCAAGCGCGTTCCGGTCCGCGGCAGTGGCGGCTGGTAGGGGCGGCGCGGCGCCGATGTGCTGGCCGAGCTGGGCCGCGAGCTTGGCGGCATCTTCCCAGGCGCCGGCCTCGGCTTGGCGCCGAATGGCGGCGATGATGATGGCCAGATTCTGGTAGGGGCCGTTGGCCATGGCGTGTGCCTATTTTTGCTGTTTGCCCGGTTCGATCTGGCGCCATGCGTCGTGAATCTCGCCGAGCAGGGACTGCACTTCTTCGATGGTGGGAATGTCGTTTTTCATGTTGGCCCACAGCAAGCGGGACACCATGTAGTCGTAAAGGGCGGCCAAGCGTTCGGCGAGTTCGCCGCCCTGCTTGATGTCGAGGCTGGCCTTGAGGCCGTTGCTGATGATGTCGATGGCCTTGGAGAGAGCGTTGCCGCGAGCGGTGATGTTGCCTTGTTCGGCATGGAGGCGGGCGAGCGCCAGGGCGTTCTCGACCCCTTCGAAGAGCAAAAGAATGAGCCGGTGCGGGTCGGCGGAATGGACCGCCGATTCAGTGCTCAGGGCCGCGTAGGCATTGGCCGGATTGGAAGGGGTGCCAAACATCGTGTTCCTTCTTAAGAGAGCTTGGGCAGGTTGGATAGCTGCTGGGCCAGGTAGCTACTCGTCTTGCTCATGTTCGACATCAGGGTATCGAGGGCGCTGAATTGCTTGCGGTAACGCGCTTCGATCGTGACCAGCCGCGTTTCGAGGGCTTCCTGGCGTTTGTTCAGGTCACGGATCATGGTGTTCATGCTATCCGTGCTGATCTTGATACTACCCGAAAGCCCGACGACGCGCTCGATGCTCTCATCGAACGCCTTGCCGACCTTGGCGACCAATCCGGCGACGCTGGCGGCGTTGGCCGTTATCGCATTTTCCAGCTTTTTGTCGTCGAGCACTTTGAGGGTGCCGTCCGCGGCAAAGCCGACGCCGAGGTCGGAGAGGCGTTGGTAGGGTTCCGATCCGCCCGCGGTGGTGTCGAAAATCAGGTTGCGCAAGGTGGTTTCGGCATTGCGCAGCACGCTGTTGCCTTGCAAGGGGCCGGCCGTCTTGGTTTCGGTGTTGTAGGCCCCCTGGCTCTTCATGGTGCTGACAGCATCGTTGTAGGCCTTGATGAAGGCATCGAGGCTTTCGCGCAGCTTGGTGGTGTTGTCGCGGGTGACAGTGAGCGTGGTGCTCGTGCTAGGCGCGGTTTCCTTGGTGAGTGTCAGGGTGACGCCATCGATCACGCCGGTCACGGTGTTCGAGTGGCTCGTCGCGGCAATGCCATTGAGGGAAAACATCGCGTCCTGGGCGGCCTGTACGGTCGGAAAATCACCGTTACTCGGGTCGGCAGGGTCGAATTCGAAGCCGCTTAGGCCGCTCAAGGCGAAGGCTTGATTGGCGCCGTCTTGTCCAGAAATGACGAGCCGCGCTCCGCCGGTGCCATTCACGATGGTGGCGGAGAGGCCGATGTTGGCTTGGTTGATGGCGTTGCGCAAACCGGCGAGGGTGTTGTTTTCGCTGGTGATGGTGATGCTGGCCTGGCGGCTCGGGTCGGCCGTGAAGACGCCGCCGTCTACGCTGCCGAAATCGATGGTCAGGGTGCCGGTGGCAATGCTGCTGCTGGCGCCGCCGGGAAAAGCGGCCGTCGTCAGTTTTTGATTTCGGGCGAGCTGATCGACTTCGAGGCTGTAGCTGCCGGCTACGGCGCCCGGGCCGGCGCTGGCCGAGGCAATCGCGGTATCGGCGACGCTGGCCTTGAAGGTGGCGAATTTGTCGAGCGGCGTCTGCAACGTGGCCGGGGTGAGGCCCTTGGCTGCGGTTTGCAGGGCGGACAGCTTGCTGCTTAGGGTGCCGAGCGCGGAAATCTTGGCGTTATAGGATTTGACCTGATTTTGCAGCGCGGTCAGCGGGCGGCGCTCGACCTGCATCAGGCTGCTGACCAGGTTTTCCAGGTCGAGGCCGGAACCGACACCCAAGGATGTGATGGTCGCCATGATGCAGTCCTCCTATCAGTGATGTTCAGGCTTGCTGTTGGATGAGTAAGCCTTTCAGTTTATCCAATGCCTTGGCGATGGCCAGGGTTTCTTCCGAGGGAATTTGGCGAATCACCTGTTCGGTGGCCATGTCGACCACCTTCACGACGGTCTTGCCAGTTTCCTCGTCGATCGAAAATTCGAGGGCGCTGTTGAGCGAGCGCACGAACTCGTTCATGGCGTCCACGGCGCGTTGCAGCTCTTCGGCGGAGACGGGTTGTTTTTCTTGCTCTTGCTCTGGCGCTTGCAACGACCGGGGCGCGGCGGCCTCCTGTAGCTTGCCCGCCTCAGCAATTTTCGGGCCAGGTCGCTGGAGCGCCGTGCTCGATTGCTGTGCCGGCGTGAGGAGCGTGGGGCTCAGTCCGGTGTTGGTGATGTCCATGATCGGCTCCTTGGCACGAATGCGAAGAAGCGCAGCAGCTCATGTGCTGCTGCGCTTGCGGCTGCATCAGACGTGTTTTAGCGCAGCAGGCTCAAGACGTTCTGCGGCAGGGCATTGGCCTGGGCCAGCATGGCGGTGCCGGCTTGCTGCAGGATTTGCGCCCGGGCGAGCTTCGCGGTTTCGGCGGCGTAGTCGGTGTCCATGATGCGGCTACGGGCGGCTTCGGTGTTCTCCTGCGCGGCAGCGAGTTGGGTCAGCACGCCTTCGAAGCGGGCCTGAACCGCGCCCAGGTCGGCACGGGCGCTGTTGACTTGGTTGATGGCCGTGTCGAGGGCATTCATTGCCGCCGTCGCAGCCGCGACATCGGAGATGCTGCCCAGACTGGAGGAACCGACCGAGCTGATCGAGACGGAGATCGTCGATTCGCTCGTCGTGGTCGAGCCGATCTGGAAGCTGATGCCGGTGAAGCTGCCGTCCAAGAGCTTCTTGCCGTTGAAGTTGGTGGCATCCACAGCCCGGGTGATTTCGCTGGCGAGCTGCTGGAATTCCTTGTCCAGCGCGGCGCGGTTGGCGCTGTCGTACTGGCCGGAGGCGGCTTGCACGGCGAGTTCGCGCATCCGTTGCAGGTGGCCGCTCACCGCGGAGAGGCCGGCTTCGGCGGTCTGCGCGGCGGAGATGCCGTCGTTGGCGTTACGCATCGCCACCGTCATGCCACGGGTCTGCGACAGCATCTTTTCCGCAATCGCCAAGCCGGCGGCGTCGTCCTTGGCGCTGTTGATGCGCAGGCCGGAAGACAGGCGTTGCAGCGCCTGGTTGAGCGAACCTTGGGAGGTCGTCAGGTTGCGCTGGGCATTCAGGGACGGAATGTTGGTGTTGATGACGGCAGCCATTTTGGTACTCCTTCTCAGAACAGGTTATTCGGAAAGCCAGACCTGGGTCGGGTGCTTGGCCATGTCTGCTTGAGCCTTTCTACGGCAGTGTAGAGGATTACTTTAGGGCGGTAGACGAAAAAAGGACCGCGGCTGCGGTCCTGGGGGGGGCTGCTGATCGTGTGCGCGGCGGTTAGCGTTGCAAGAGGCTCAAGACGTTCTGCGGCAGGGCGTTGGCTTGGGCTAGCATGGCGGTGCCGGCTTGTTGCAGGATTTGCGCCCGGGCGAGTTTGGCGGTTTCAGCAGCGTAGTCGGTGTCCATGATGCGGCTC
>JAOAIO010000067.1 GCA_026414665.1 Azovibrio sp. | reverse complement strand
CCTCATCGCTTCTACCTCCGACGATTACCGCGCACAAATCCTCGGACTAGCCTGAATTTCATGCGATTGCCCTGGTTTTACGCCCTGCCGCTGGCTGCTGCCCGGCGCGTGCGTTTAGACTTGCGCGTTTACCTTGCGCGCCGCACCCTTGCCATGCCAGCCACCTGCACGCCCCCTCCACCCCGCGTCCTCTCGCTGATTCCGCCGATGACGCAGCTCAACATCCCCTACCCCTCTACGGCCTATCTGACCGGCTTTCTGCGTGCCCGCGGCGTCACGGCGATGCAGGCCGACATCGCGCTCGAACTCGTGCTCGAACTCTTTTCCCCGGCCGGAATGGACGCTCTCAAGGCCCATATCGAGGCCCGCCCCAAAAAAGCGCGCTCGCCGCTCGCCACCGGCTTTCTTAAGCACTTTCGCCGCTACCGCAGCCGCATCGGTCCTGCCATCGCCTTTCTCCAAGGGCGCGACCCGTCCTTGGCGCTGCGCATCGCCAGCCGCAGCTTTCTGCCCGAAGGCCCCCGTTTCGACAGTCTCGATGTCTATGTGGCGGAGCCGGGCGAAGACCCGCTGGCCTGGGCCTTCGGCGCCCTAGGCACCCAAGATCGAGCCCGGCACCTGGCCACCTTGTTTTTGAACGATCTGGCCGACCTGCTGCGCGAGGTCATCGACCCTCGCTTCGAATTCGTGCGCTATGCCGAATCCCTGGCCCAGAGCCAACCCAGCTTCGATCCCTTGGCCCAAGCCCTGGCGGCGCCCCCCACCCTGGTGGACGCCAGCCTCGAGCGCCTTACCTTGGCCGCCGTTGCCCAACATGCGCCCACCCTGGTGCTCTTGTCGGTGCCCTTCCCCGGCTCGGTCTATGGCGCCTTCCGCATGGCCCAGGCAATCCGGGCGCGCCACCCAGACCTGACCTTGGTGCTCGGCGGCGGCTACGTCAATACCGAATTGCGCGAGCTGGCCGAACCCCGGGTTTTCGACATCTTCGACTACGTCTGTCTGGACGATGGTGAGCGGCCCCTGCTCGCGCTGCTCGAACACTTGCAAGGCAAGCGCCCTCGCCTCAATCTCGTGCGCACCTTCGCCCGGGTCGACGGCCAAGTGCGCTATTTCAACAGTGGCGAGCCGGACATCCCCTTTGCCGAGGTCGGCACCCCGACCTGGGAGGGTCTGCCGCTCGACCGCTACCTGTCCGTCTTGGACATGCTCAACCCCATGCACCGGCTCTGGTCCGACGGACGCTGGAACAAGCTTACCGTAGCGCATGGCTGCTATTGGAAGAAGTGCAGCTTCTGCGACGTCAGCCTCGATTACATCGGCCGCTACGACACCGCCAGCGCCGCCCTCCTGGCGGACCGCATGGAGGCCATCATCGCCGAGACCGGCCAAACCGGCTTTCACTTCGTAGACGAGGCCGCGCCCCCCAAAATGCTGCGGGCCTTGGCCGAGGAAATCCTCAGACGCGACCTCGCCGTCTCCTGGTGGGGCAACATCCGCTTCGAGAAATCTTTCACCCCGGAACTCTGCGAACTCCTGGGGCAAAGCGGCTGCATCGCCATTTCCGGCGGACTGGAAGTGGCCTCGGACCGGCTCCTGCAACTGATGAAAAAGGGCGTGTCGGTGGAACAGGTGGCCCGGGTCACCCGGGCCTTCTCCGACCAGGGCATTCTCGTCCATGCCTACCTGATGTACGGCTTTCCAACACAAACCGTGCAAGACACCGTGGATGCCTTGGAATACGTGCGCCAACTGTTCCAGGAAGGGTGTATCCAATCCGGTTTCTTCCACCGCTTCGCCTGCACCGTGCACTCTCCGGTGGGCATGAATCCGGCAGAATACGGCATCACCCTGCACCCTATGCCCTTCCGCGGCTTTGGCAAGAACGACGTGCGCTTTTCCGATCCCACCGGGGTGGATCACGACCGCCTCGGCAAGGCTCTGAACAAGGCCCTGTACAACTACATGCATGGCATCGGCTTGGAAGAAGACGTGCGCCGCTGGTTCGACATCAAGGTGCCCCGCCCCCGTGTCCGCCGCAACCACATCGCCCGAGCCCTCGGCGCCGCCTGACTCACGCCGCGGCGCCAGCGCCGGCTGGCAGGACGTTCACCTGGGATTCATCCGCCAGCGCTTAATATGCCTGGCGCTGGCGGCAGGCTTGCGCTCTGCCGCGCGGCAAGCCTCCTTTTTCCCAGGAATGTGACCATGAAAACGCTGCTCGGCCTCTTTCTCCTCCTCGCCCTGACGCCACTCGCCCCGCTATACGCCAGCTCGCCGAGTGAAAAAGTCGTCTGCAGCCATCCTGGCGAACGCGCCAAGTGGCTGCCCGAAACCCGCATCCGCGAGATTTTCGGAGAACGCGATTTCACTCAAGTGAAGCTCAAGATTTCCAGCGGCAACTGCTACGAGTTTTACGCCATCCACCAAGACGGCAGCATTGTCGAAGCCTACTATCACCCCATCAGCGGCCAGGTGATGCGTTACAACCGCGTCGCGGCCAGCCCCGGCGCCGTGACTTACCAGAGCACGGACAGATGAGACCGGCGCGGGGCGCGCCTGGCCGGCAGGATTCTGGACACGCTCCCAAGCGGCCCAGGCCGGTCCAAATGCGTTCCGCGGCTTTTAGGCCGTGCCAGCCCCTGGCTCACGCCAGACGCTGCCGGATGCGCGCCGCATAGGCTTCGAGCACATCCCGTCCGGGCTCCTGACGCGGCCACGAAAGCGCGATGCCATCGTCGGCATGACGCGGCACGATGTGCATGTGAAAGTGGAACACGGTCTGGTTGCCGGCACGGCCATTGGCTTGCAGCAAAGTGAGCCCCGGGGGATCGAAAGCTTCTCGCACCGCATGGGCCACTTTGTGCGCCGTGCGCATCACGGCGGCGGCCTCGTCGGCGCTCAGTTCGAACAGGTTGGCCGCATGGCGCTTGCTCACGACGAGCACATGCCCAGGCGTCACCGGGCCGATGTCCATGAAGGCGAGCGTCTCGTCATCCTCGAAAACCCTGGCGGCGGGAATTTCTCCCTTGATGAGACGGCAGAAGATGCACTGGCCGGGGGGCGATGTATCCACGAACATGGGCATGGCGGTGTTTCCTTTCTGGGTTCTGCAAATGGCAACGGGGCCGCAGCCCCGTTGCTGGTTCAGGAAGAGCCGGTCTCAGGCGGCGGCTTCCTCGTCGAGCCAGGCCCGCGCGGCTTCGGGATCGTCGAAGACCTCGACATCGGCATCGACGAAGGCCTGCGACAGCCAGGCGCTCCAGGTGACCCACTGGCTGCTGGTGACCACGGCCACCTTGTTGAAATCGCTGGCGTGCTGGCGGGAAAACTTGATCTCTTCCCAGGCCACATCGAGCGTGACATCCGCCATTTGGCGCAGATCGAAGAACAGATCGACAGGCCGCTCGAACTGGACCTTGTAATTCACGAGCTCCTCGAACTCCTTGTAATCCGCCAGGGTGAATTCGCCATAAACGGTCACGCTGACCCGGTGCGCTTGGTGATCGGTGACGATCATGGTGGGACTCCTTTGATTGTTGTCGTCATGGGTAGGCACCAGCCTGCCATGCCGCCAGTTTAATCCTGTTCGGCAGGATTGGCGCGCGAGACTCGACTCGCGGCGATGCCGGACAAAATCACCAGGGCCATGCCAAGCAGTTCCAGAAAGCCGAGCGCATCGCCCCAAAACAGGGCGCCGAACAGGCTGGCGAAGACCACGGTGGTGTAGGCCAGACTGGCAGACACCAGCGTCTTGCCTCGGGCGTAAGCCCGGGTCATGGCGAGCTGGGCCAAGGTAGCGAAAGCACCCACGCCGAGCAGCAAGAGGCCAGTTTCCAGGGTCGGCACATGGATGTCCGAAAAGGCGAGCCAGACCAGGCTGCCCAGGGTGGAAACGAGGGAGAAATAGAACACGGTGCGGGTTTCCGGCTCGCCCAAGGCGCCCAATTCACGCACGTTGTAATACGCCACGGCGGCAAGCACCCCGGAAGTGAGGCCGACCAAGCCACCGAACCACGCCTCGCGCTGCAAGCTAGGCTTGAGCAGCAGCGCTACCCCAGCCAAGCCGGTGCAAAGCGCCAAGACCATGCCACTCGTGAGCCGCACGCCGGCCACTAGCATGAGCAGCAAGGCCAAGAACAAGGGCGCGGTGTAGTTGAGGGTGACGGCCGTACCGAGCGGCAATAAGGTGATGGCCCAGAAGTAAAGGGTCAGGGCCAAAAAACCGGAAACACCCCGCTTGAGCTGAAAGCCCCAGTGCGGCGTCGCCAGGCTGACGCCCCGCAGACGCACCAGCAGCCCCATCAGCGCCAGGGCGATGGCGCAGCGGTAGAAAACGATCTCGGCCGCCGAAAACCCGGCCTGGGCGGCCAATTTGACGCATACCCCCATGCAGGCAAAAGACAGGCTGGCGAAGATCATCCACAGGGATTGCATGGCGGGTTCATTCCCTCGCGCGGCATATAGGAAAAAGAAAGAGGCGCCGGACCCACCGGCGCCCCCGGCCTCCCGTCGGGAGGGCCGCCGTCAGCGGCGCAGCTCCCGGATGGAGGGCTCCATCAGGCGGCGGTAGAACTCATGGAAGTGCTGCATGCCGTCTTCCATGGGGCTCTGGTAGGGCCCCACTTCATTGACACCTTCGGCCAGCAGGGCCATGCGCCCCCGGTCCATGCGCTCGCCGATGTCGTCATCCTCGATGGCGGTTTCCATGTAGGCGGCCTGCTCGGCCTCGATGAACTCGCGCTCGAAGTTCACGATTTCCTCGGGGTAGTAGAACTCGACCACGTTCATGGTCTTGTGCACGCCCATGGGCACGAGGGTAGACACGACCAACACGTGCGGATACCACTCCACCATGATGTTGGGGTAGTAGGTCAGCCACACCGCGCCCTGGCGCGGCGTCTCGCCCCGGTCGGCATAGTACTCGCGCACCACTTTTTGCCAGCGCTCATAGACGGGCGAGCCGGACTTCATCAAGGAGGTGATGCCCACCTTCTGCACCGAATACCACTCGCCGAACTGCCAGGAGAGATCATCGCAGGTCACGAAATTGCCCAGCCCCGGGTGATACGGCACGACGTGATAATCCTCTAGATACACCTCGATGAAGGTCTTCCAGTTGTAGTTGCACTCGTGCATCACCACCTTGTCGAGCTTGTAGCCGGAGAAGTCGAACTCACCGGCCACCTGCATCCCAGCCAGGTCGGCATTGGCAGAGCGAGGGCCCTTGAAGAGTAGGCCGTTCCAGTTTTCGAGCTGTACCTTGTTTAGGTTAAGACAGGGATTCTGGGGGAAATGCGGCGCGCCGATCAGCTCACCCTGGGTATCGTAGGTCCAACGGTGGATGGGGCAGACGATACTGCCCTGGAGCTTGCCGGAGCCTTGCAGCATGATGGCCTGGCGGTGCCGGCAGATATTCGACATCTGCCAGTGCGTGCCCTCGTTATTGAGAAGCAGCTTGCCGTGATCGAACCATTCGAGCGAGCGGTAGTCACCCGATTCGGGCGCCATGAGCTGGTGCCCGACATAACCAGGACCGGCATCGAAGATGAGCTTTTTCTCCAGCGCGAAGATCTGCTCATCGAAATACCAGTCCACCGGCAGTTGGGAAACTGCGGGGGCCAACCGGGACAAAGTCGCAATGTCGGTCATTCCACACCTCCAACGGGCAAAACCAAAACCATGGCTAAAAGAAAGAGGGGCGATTGTACCCCGGTAACTATTTGACCAAAAGCCTCTAATTCAGTATTTTCACCCGTTTCCCGCACCATGAACGCCATGCCCGATACGCCGGATTCCTCCTCCAGCTACGCCGGTCTCAAGTTCGAAACCGCGCTCGCCGAACTCGAAGCCCTGATCCAGTCCATGGAAAGCGGCAAGCTTGAGCTCGACGCATCGCTTGCCGCTTATCAACGCGGCATGGCGCTGCTACGTCATTGCGAGGCACAGCTACGCGCAGCCGAGCAGCAGATCGAGATCATGGCAACCGCCACGCCCGAGGACACCGCATGAGCGACTTCCAAGACTGGATGGGCGCCACCCAGGCGCGGATGGAAAAAGCCCTGGCCGAGCAGCTCCCGACCGCGCACAGCATTCCTCACCGACTCCATGCCGCGATGCGCTACTCGGCGCTAGGCGGCGGCAAGCGCATCCGCCCGCTCTTGACCTTTGCCGCAGGCGAGCTCACCGACGCGCCGGAAGAGCGCCTGACCGTTGCCGCGACCGCCGTCGAGATGATCCACGTCTACTCCTTGGTGCACGACGATCTGCCCTGCATGGACGACGACGTGCTGCGCCGCGGCCGTCCCACCTGCCACGTGGAATTCGACGAAGCCACGGCGCTGCTGGTCGGCGATGCCCTGCAGGCACGCGCCTTTGAAATCCTAAGCGCGCCCGGTCTCGCCGAGCCGGCGCGGCAACTCGAAATGCTGCATCTGCTCGCGCACGCCAGCGGCTCGCAAGGCATGGCGGGCGGCCAAGCCATCGACCTCGATTCGGTCGGCAAAACCTTAAGCCAGCCTGAGCTGGAATTGATGCACGCGCTCAAGACCGGCGCCCTCATCCGCGCCGCCGTGCTACTCGGCGCCCTGTGCGGCGCACCGCTGGAGACGGTGGCGCGGGAACGACTCGACCGCTTCGCCAAGCGCGCCGGCCTGCTCTTTCAGGTGGTAGACGACATCCTCGACTGCACCGCCAGCACCGCCACGCTCGGCAAGACCGCCGGCAAGGACGAGGCGGCCGACAAACCCACCTACGTCAGCCTGCTCGGCCTCGAAGCCGCCAAGCGCTATGCCGAGACGCTCTGCGGCGACGCCCTCGATGCCCTGTCCGGCTTCGGCGCGCGCGCCCGGCGTCTGACCGAGCTGGCGGACTACATCTGCCATCGACACTTCTGACGATGACCGCGAACCAGCTGCTCGACCCGATTCAATCCCCCGCCGACCTGCGCCGGCTCGATCGGCGCCAGCTCCCGCAACTGGCCAACGAACTGCGTCAATTCTTGGTGGATTCCGTCTCGCGCACGGGCGGACACCTGTCCTCCAACCTGGGCACCGTCGAGCTTACCATCGCCTTGCACTATGTCTTCGACACCCCGGAAGATCGGCTGATATGGGACGTGGGGCACCAATGCTACGCGCACAAGGTGCTCACCGGCCGGCGCGAAGGCATGGCGCGCTTACGCATGCAAGGCGGCATCTCGGGCTTTCCCAAACGCTCCGAATCGATCTACGACACGTTTGGCGTTGGCCACTCCTCGACCTCGATCTCCGCGGCGCTGGGCATGGCGCTGGCCGCCAAGCAAAAAGGCGAAACCCGCAAAGTCGTGGCCGTGATCGGCGATGGCGCCATGTCCGCCGGCATGGCCTTCGAGGCCCTGAACAACGCCGGCGTCGCCGATGCCGACATGCTCGTCATCCTCAACGACAACGAGATGTCGATCTCGCCGCCGGTGGGTGCCTTGAACAGCATTCTCACTCGGCTCACTTCGAGCAAGACCTATAACGCCGCCCGGGAAGCCGGCCGACACATGCTCGGCTTCGCCCCGCCGCTCTTAGAGCTCGCCCGCCGCGCCGAAGAGCACGTCAAGGGCATGATCTCGCCCGGCACGCTGTTCGAGGAATTCGGCTTTCACTACTACGGCCCCATCGACGGCCACGATCTGGACGCCTTGATCCCCACCTTGGAGAACATCAAGAAACTCAAAGGCCCCCAGTTCCTGCACGTCATCACCAAGAAAGGCCAAGGCTACAAGCTGGCCGAGGCCGACCCCATCCTCTACCACGGCGTCGGCAAGTTCGACTCGAGCGCCGGCATCCAAACCGGCAAAGGCGGCGGCAAGCTCACCTACACCCAGGTGTTCGGCGACTGGCTGTGCGACATGGCCGCCGCCGATCCGCGCCTGGTAGGCATCACCCCAGCGATGCGCGAAGGCTCGGGCATGGTGCGCTTCGCCGAACAGTTCCCGGAGCGTTATTTCGACGTGGGCATCGCCGAGCAGCACGCCGTCACCTTCGCCGCGGGCCTAGCCTGCGAGGGACTCAAGCCGGTGGTGGCGATTTACTCCACCTTCTTGCAACGCGCCTACGATCAGCTGATCCACGACGTCGCCCTGCAAAACTTACCGGTGCTATTCGCCATCGATCGAGGTGGCCTCGTGGGTGCCGACGGCGCCACCCACCACGGCTGCTTCGATCTTTCCTTCCTCACCTGCATCCCCAACTTGGTGGTGATGGCCCCGGCCGACGAGGCCGAATGCCGGCGGATGCTAAGCACCGCCTACGCGCTGGACTGCCCAACCGCCGTGCGCTACCCACGCGGCAGCGGCCCCGGCACCTTGCCGACGCCCGAATTCGACACCCTACCCGTCGGCCAAGGCTGCGTCTTGCGGCGCGGCCGCGAGGTGGCGCTGCTCGCCTTCGGCAGCATGGTGGCTCCAGCCCTGGCTGCCGGCGAAGCACTGGAGGCCACGGTCGCCAACATGCGCTTCATCAAACCCATCGATGCCGATCTGGTGGAAGAGCTGGCACGGAACCATTCGCTACTCGTCAGCATCGAAGAGAACGCCTTGATCGGCGGCGCCGGTTCCGAAATAGCCCGGGTCCTCGCAGAACGCGGCCTACGCACGCCACTCGTGCGGCTCGGTCTTCCTGACCGCTTCATCGATCACGGCGAACAAGGTCAGTTGCTCGCCGACCTGGGACTCGACGCCCCAGGCATCGTCCGCGCCGTCGAGCAGGCCCGAAACCGCCCTTCATAAAACAGGAACAGCATGAGCCCCAACCCCAACAACATCCCCGACGTGCAAAACTCGGCTGATACGCGCCAACTCGCCATCAACAAAGTGGGCATCAAGTCGATCCGCCACCCCGTAAAGGTGAGCGACAAGAGCCGCGGCGTGCAGCACACCATCGCCAGCTTCAACATGTACGTGGGCCTGCCGCACAACTTCAAGGGCACGCACATGTCGCGCTTCGTGGAAATCTTGAACGGCCACGAGCAGGAGATTTCGGTGGAAAGCTTCCCCACCATGCTAAAGGAAATGGTGGAGCGCCTCGAAGCCGAGACCGGCCACATCGAAATGAGCTTCCCCTATTTCATCAACAAGACCGCCCCGGTCTCGGGCGTGCAGAGCCTGATGGATTACGACGTCACCTTCATCGGCGACATCTGCCACGGCGAAATCGCTACCAGCCTCAAGGTGGTGGTGCCCGTCACCAGTCTCTGCCCCTGCTCGAAAAAGATTTCCGAACGCGGCGCCCACAACCAGCGCTCGCACGTCACGGTCACCGCCCGCACCAACGACTTCATGTGGATCGAGGAAATCGTGCAGCTCGTCGAGCAAGAAGCCTCGTGCGAGCTGTTCGGTCTGCTAAAGCGCCCCGACGAGAAATACGTCACCGAACGGGCCTACGCCAATCCCATGTTCGTGGAGGATGTGGTCCGGGAGATTGCCCACAAACTGCAAAAAGACCCCAACATCACCTGGTACGCGGTGGAATCGGAAAACTTCGAATCCATCCACAACCACTCTGCTTACGCCTATATCGAGTCTCGCTCCCTGTGAGGGGGGAGGGCGCGGGGCTTCCCAGCCCCGGCGCGTCCCACACCTCCCCAACCCGCTCATACAACGAGGGATTCGGGCTCAAGCCCAAATCCCTCGTTTTCTTTCCCCATAAGGGAGATAGGGTAAGGCGGGGGGCCAGCGGCCCTTGGCGCTCTCCCCCCTGCTTCACTGACCGCAGCTGCAGGGGGAAGGGGAGGGGCTGCTGCCTTTTTTCCCCTCCTCTTCTTTCATCTTTATTAAAATATCTATCCCACATTCATTCAAACTCGTATTTATGAAGCCTTGAACAAAATATAAACCATCTAGCAATATCAAATCTACAAATCTACGACCATATCTATCC
>JAOAIO010000066.1 GCA_026414665.1 Azovibrio sp. | reverse complement strand
CCAAGCCCTACCTGGTACAGGCGATCTGGGACTGGTGCAATGAAAATGGCTTTACTCCGTATCTCGCGGTACAGGTCGATGCTTCCTGCAATGTGCCGCAAGAGTTCGTCAAGGATGGCCAAATCGTCCTCAATGTCGGGCTCGAAGCGACGCACGGTCTACAGTTGCGGCGCGACAGCATCAGCTTCAAGGCGAGATTCGGCGGCGTGCCCCGGGACGTATGGGTGCCGATGCAGCGTGTCGCGGCCATCTATGCCCGCGAGAACGGCACCGGCATGGCTTTCGAGGTCGAGGCAACGCCGACTCGTCCGACTGATCCGCCCGAGCCGCCGAGCCCGCCGCCAGCCGCCGGCAAGCCGCATTTGCAGCGCATCAAGTAGCGCGCATCGGCACAGCAGCCCCCGCCTGGAGCGGGGGTTTTTGTCGGTAGCGGAATTTCTGGCATGTGTGTTGCTCTTAAGCGTGCGATGGCGTAGCGGTTGCCATCGGATCGAACGAGCGCGGAGAAAAACATGAACTTTTCCCAATACATCAGGGAAATTGGGCGAGGCGCCGAGGGGGCCGGCGACCTGTCCATGGCCGACGCCGAGTGGCTCTACGGCGCCATGCTCGATGGCGGCGTGCCGGATCTTGAACTCGGCGCCATCTTGCTCGCTTTGCGCATGAAGGGCGAGACTTGTGCCGAGATGCAAGGCTTTCTGGCGGCGGCGCAAGCGCGTAGCTATGCGCTCACCCGCCCGGCTACGGCGATTCGTCCCGTAGTCCTGCCGAGCTACAACGGGGCGCGCAAGGGCGCGAATCTGACGCCACTGTTGGCCTTGCTGCTGCACCGTTTTGGTGTCCCCGTTTTGGTGCATGGCCTGCTCGAAGGTTTTGGCCGGGTGACGACGGGGCAAGTGTTTCGTGAGTTGGGGATCATGCCGGCCAGCAGCTTGCAGCAGGTGCAGCAGACCTTGGCGCAAGGCGGTTTGGCGTTCGCGCCGCTGTCGTTGCTGTCCCCGGGCTTGACCGACCAATTGGCCTTGCGCGCCCGTCTTGGCTTACGCAACTGCGCGCACAGCCTGGTGAAGATGCTCGATCCGTTTGCCGGAGAAGGGGTGCTCGTGGCGGCGGCCACGCATCCACCGTATCTCGATTTGATGCGTGCCATCTTGCAGGCCCGCAATCAGCGGGCCGTGCTGCTGCGGGCTACCGAAGGCGAGCCGTTTGCCAACCCGAAGCGGCGTCCTAGGATCGAGTATATCCGCGACGGCTTATGCAGCACTTTGTTCGAAGCCGAGCACGACAGCATCAAAGCGCTGCCGCATTTGCCCGACGGCGCCGATGCCCGGGGTACGGCGGAGTGGACGCTCAAGGTACTCGATGGCGGCATTCCCCTGCCTTTGCCGCTTGCGAACCAGTTGGTGTGCTGTCTCTATGCCTCGGGGTGCGCCCGTGATTTCAACGAAGCCAAGGCTCTGGTAGCGCTTGAAAGCAAAGGCTTGTCCTTGGCGGCGGGGGCGGGAGAAATCCATGTCAGCAAACACTAAAGGCGTGATCCTCTTTGGGCATGGCGCGCGTGACCCGGAATGGGCCGAGCCGCTGCGTGAAGTCCAGCGCCGCTTGCAGACGGCACTGCCGCAAGCGCCGGTGGAGCTTGCCTTTCTGGAATTTCAGTCGCCGGATTTGGCTGCGGCGATAGGCACGCTCATCGCTCGCGGTTGCAGTGAGATTGTCGTGTTACCCATGTTCATGGCGCCCGGCGGGCATCTGAAGCGCGATTTGCCTGTCCTGATGGCGCAGTTTCGCGCGCGCTACCCAGAAATTCGCTTCGCGCTGCTGCCGCCGGTCGGCACGGCCGAGCCGGTTCTGGCGGCGATGGCCGAACACGCGGCTGGCGTGCTGCGCGCTTGAGCCGCCGCCATGGCGACATCCTGGGATGACCGGCTACTGGCTGGGCAGCGGATGGGTGGCTTGCAAGTGCTGATAGGCGAGACGAAAGCGCAGGGCTTTCTCATGGTCGCCTCGGGCCAGAGCATCGCTCAAGTTGTCGAGCACCATGCTGTGCAGACAACAGACCCCTTCCGGCGTTTGCAGCAGCGCATGGCTGAGCTCGACGGCGAGTATCACGGGAATGTGCTCGTGCTCGGCGATGGCCTCGATTTCCATACCATCGAGGTCGCAGAAATCGATGCAGTCCTTGAGTGAAAGCATGGCGTTCTCCTCCTAGGTGGGCTTGCCCTCCCAGGCTGGGGGGCAGGCTGTGACGTTCGGTGTCATCTGGACTTCCGCCTTGTCGTCGTTATAGGTGGAGGAATACTTGCTTTATAGGTGTTGATGCGCCGAAAACCAAGTGATTCGGGCGCCAGAGTATGGCGGGATCAAAGTTGCAAATGCCGATCTTCGGGCAGGCTGTGCGCTAGGCGCAGACGGGCGAGCAGCGGCCGCAGGTCGAGTCCTGTGCGCTGCCATAGCTGTGCGGCGCGCTCGTGCAAGGTGGCGAGGCTGACACCGATGCGTGCGCCATGCGCGGCGAGCAAGATGGTGTTGCCGCTCTCGCACGGCGGGAGCCGTAGGGTGCGACCGGCGAAGGCGCGGTCTATGCGGCGCGCACGGGCAGCAAAGCCGGCGCTGTGGCTAAGCAGGTTGCTCGCCAAGAGACCTTGTGCGCTCAGACAGGCGCGACAAGCGCCATAGAAGGCCGAGGTGTCGAGGCTGCGCGGCAGGCCCTGGGCGCTGAAAGCGTCGAGCAAGATCAGATCGTAGTGATCGGCCGGGGCGCTGCCGATCCAGATGCTGGCATCCGCGGTGATGATTTCCAGGTTGGCTGCTGCGGCCGGCAGCTTGAAGAACTGCGCACAGGTGGCGATGACGTCCGGATTGATTTCCAGCACGGTGATGCGACAGGCGGGAAAATGGCGATGTAGGAAGCGCAATTGCGCCGCCGCGCCGAGGCCGATCATCAGGCAGGTACGCGGCCAGCCGGGTTCCGAGCGTAAGATGAGCCCGGCGAGCATGTCCCGGGTGTATTCGAGTTCGAGCGCCCAGGGCCGGGCGATACGCATCGCGCCTTGAATCGCGTCATTGCCGAAGTGCAGGTAGCGGACGCCGTCGGTCTCGCTGATGTCGATCGAATGACGCCGCACGTCTACTGGGCTTCGTTGTCGCGCACCAGGCGTAGCTGGTGTTCCTTCAAGTAGTCCGGCATCGACAGGCTGACCGGGTCCCAGCCTTCGAGCTCGAGCACTTCGGCGAGGCAGGCATTCATGATGGCCTCGCATGCTTCGGCGGCCTTTTCGATGGCGTAGTGCACCTTCACGTCGGTGGCGGTACGGTCGAGGCAGTCGCGCTCGTATTGCGCTAGCTCGCGTAAGGCGAGAATCACCCGGCAGAGCTGGCTGGGGCAGGCGCACTGGTGCACCAGGACCTGCTCCAGGATATGCGTGACTTCCTCGTTGCTGAAGCTTCGTGGCGCCATGGGCAGCTCCTTGAAAGAGCTGCCTATTCTACCCGACTTCCCAAGAGCGTTCGGATGTCCTCGGCCACTGCTTCGGCCGTGGCATCGTGGCCGATGGCCAGGCGCAGCTTGCCTTGCGGATCGTAGGCGTAGGTGGTCACGCTATGGTCGATCGTGTAGGTGCTTGGCGTGCTGCCCGGGTTGATGCGGTAGAAGACGCGGAACTGCTTCGCCACTTCGGCCGTTTTTTCGACGCTGGTGCGCAGCCCAAGGAAGGAGGGGTGGAAAGCGGTTGGGTATTCCTTGAGCAGCTCTGCCGTGTCACGGGCCGGGTCGACGGTGACGAACAGCACCTGCACGCGGTCGGCATCGGCGCCGAGCAGCTCCATGACCCGGGCCGCACGCGACAGGGCGGTAGGGCAGACATCCGGGCACTGGGTGTAGCCGAAAAAGAGCAGCACCACCTTACCGCGCCAGTCGGCGAGGCTGCGTTCCTTGCCGTCTGGGTCTTGGAGGCGGAAGTCCTCCGCGAAGCCGGGGTTGTCGAGCACCGTGGCGTGAAAGCGCGGGGCCTGGGCCTGCTGCTGGCAGCCGGCCAAGAGGCCGGCCGCCAGCAGCAGGGCGCCCAGGCCAGACAGGAATCTGGCCATGGCGCACCTCTTAGTGCTTGCCGTGTTGATGCCGCTGCGCCGGGGCGGTGCTGTTGAGCGGGCGCACTTCGGCGGTCACGGTTTGTTCGTGGCGCTGCTGCTGCTCATCTTCGAGCACCAGGGTGATCTCCACCTTTTCCCCGGCAGGCAGGGGCGCCTTCAGATCCATGAGCATGATGTGATAGCTGCCGGGCTTGAGCTCTGTGACCTTGCCGGCAGGCAGGGCGAGCTTCGGAATGGCGCGCATCTTCATGACGCCGGCCTCGGTGGCCATCTCATGCACTTCGACGACGCCCGCGACGGGCGAGCGAGCGCCGATGAGCGTCATCGGACGGCTGGTTTCGAGCTTCATGAAAGCGCCGGTAGCTTTTTGCTGCGAGGTGGTGGCACGCACCCAGGGTTCGCTGATGTTCACTTCGGCCTGGGCGAAAAGGGGGAAAAGCGCAGTAAGCGCGAGAAGGGCGATACGGTTACGCATGATGAATGAAATCTCCAAAATCGTTGCAAGCGTGCTGAAAACCTCGGGCCTTGCCCGAGGACAGGCGCGGCTAAGGCCCCGAGGGGCGCGTAGATGCGCGCGGCAGTTAAGCCGGGATGAGCGGTGGCGCGCGGGGTTGGGCCGGGGAGCGCGGCGTGGCGGCCGCCGGAAGCTCGTTTCTGGCGCTGGGCGAGGCCGCTTCGGAGGGGAGGGCGCTGGCCGGCGTTACGCCGCTTGCAGCGGGCAGCGCCGGCGGTTGCTGCAAAAGGCACAAGGGGCAATGCACGCTGGCGCCGGCGACTGGCTGGGTGTCTTTGCCGGGTGTCGGGTCGGGCAGGCGCGCCGGGCCTTGCGCGGTGCAGATGACGTCCACATCGGCGCTCGTTGGCGTGGCGCCGAGACTGCTGGCAAAGTGAAGGAGAAAGAGTGGCGCGAG
The DNA here is from genome assembly GCA_026414665.1 of Azovibrio sp. Classification (GTDB taxonomy): domain Bacteria; phylum Pseudomonadota; class Gammaproteobacteria; order Burkholderiales; family Rhodocyclaceae; genus Azovibrio. The sequence continues at coordinate 5,547 of JAOAIO010000066.1, read as the reverse complement.
GGCGCTCAGCCAAGCCAGAAGCAGGCCGGTCAGAACGAAGCGACGGCGCAGGAAAGCGGGGCTGGACAAGCGAGCATCCTCGACGAAATGGTCCCCTCGACAGGAATCGAACCTGTATTTAGCGCTTAGGAGGCGCTCGTTCTATCCATTGAACTACGAGGAGAGAGGCGCGTATTCTAGCCTCGTCGAGGCTGGCCTGCCAGTTTGGCCAGGGCTGTGGGGGGGCTTTGGGGCTGTCGGCCCTGTGGCGAGACGCATTAGAATGCCGGCTAGGGTGCGCCTTGCGCGGCCTCATACGTGTTTGTTTGGGAACTTCCATGCCCCTTTTGAAGCTCGATGCGGCCTGCCTTGCCTTTGGCCATGTGCCGCTGCTCGATCAGGCCGATTTGCAACTCGATCCGGGCGAGCGGGTGGCCCTGATCGGCCGGAATGGCGCGGGTAAGTCTTCGCTGTTGGCGGTGCTGGCGGGACAGGCCTCGCTCGACGATGGGCTGCGCTGGTGTCAGCCTGGCATCCGCATCGGCTATGTGCCGCAGGAGCCGCCCTTGGCGGCGGAGCAGACGGTGTTCGCGGCAGTGGTCGCGGGGCTCGGGGAGACCTCGGCGCTGCTGACCGAATACCATCGGGTGTCTCATGATCTGGCCGAAGCAGGCCGCGATCACGAGGCCCTGCTGCAACGCCTCCAGGCCCTGCAGTACGAGTTGGAAGCCGTCGGCGCCTGGACTTGGCAGGTGCAGGTGGAGCGGGTCATCGCCCGCTTCGGCCTCGACCCGGAGGCCAGGGTGGGTAGCCTCTCCGGCGGCCAGAAGAAGCGTCTGGCGCTTGCCCAAGCGCTGGTGTCGAATCCAGATGTGCTGCTGCTCGATGAGCCCACCAATCATCTCGATATCGGCGCCATCGAGTGGCTCGAAGATTTGCTGCTGGAGAGGAATGCCAGCCTGTTCTTCGTCACTCACGATCGGCGTTTTCTCGATCGTCTGGCCACGCGCATCGTCGAGCTCGACCGCGGCAGGCTGGTGAGCTTTCCCGGCCATTACGCCGAATACCAAAGGCGCAAGGAAGCCATGCTGCACGACGAGAGCGTGCTCAATCAGAAATTCGACAAGCTGCTGAAGGCAGAAGAGGCTTGGATCCGCAAGGGGGTCGAGGCGCGGCGCACCCGCGCCGTGTTCCGCGTGCAGCGCCTCGAGCGCCTACGGTTGGAGCGGGCTGCCCGGCGGGAGCGGCTCGGCAAGGCGCAAATGCGCCTGAATGCGGGTGAGAAGAGCGGCGAATTGGTCGTGGAAATGCAAGCGGTCAGCAAGCGTTTCGGCGACAAAGTGGTGGTGCGCGACTTCTCTACCCGCATTCTGCGCGGCGATAAGATCGGCCTGATCGGTCCTAATGGCGCGGGCAAGACCACCTTGCTGCGCCTCATTCTGGGCGAGCTGGCGCCCGATGCGGGCACGATCCGGCGTGGGACGCGCATCGAGGTGGCTTATTTCGACCAGTTTCGCGCCCAGCTCGACCCGGAGGCGAGCTTGGCGGAGGTGATTTCCCCTGGGTCCGATTATGTGGACATCGGCGGCGCTAAAAAGCACGTCATCGGCTATTTGGAGGATTTCCTGTTCGCTCCCGAACGGGCCCGCTCCCCGGTCAAGTCGCTTTCTGGCGGCGAGCGCAACCGGCTCTTGCTCGCCCGGCTATTCGCTCGGCCCGCCAATGTGTTGGTGCTCGACGAGCCCACCAATGATCTAGACATGGAAACGCTCGAACTGCTCGAGCAGTTGCTCCAGGACTACCAGGGCACCTTGTTCCTGGTGAGCCACGACCGGGCCTTCCTCGACAACGTGGTGACTCAGACCCTGGCCGCCGAGGGCGAGGGCGTATGGCGCGAGTACGCCGGAGGCTATAGCGACTGGGCTGCGTATCAGAACAGCCAAGCCGAAGCCCGGAAGCGGGAAGTCAGGGAACAGGAAGCGAAGAAGGCCGCCCCGGCGGGTAGGCAGCCGGAGCCGGCCAGGCCCCGGGCCGACAGGTTGAGCTGGAAAGAACAGCGCGAGCTGGAGGGCCTGCCCGACCGCATCGCGGCCCTGGAGGCGGAACAGGCCGAACTCACGGTTCGTCTCGAAGACCCGGCCCTCTATCAGCAGGACCCGGAGCAGGCCCGGCTGGCCGCCCTGCGGCTGGCGGCCATCGACGCTGAACTGCTGGCTTTGCTCGAGCGTTGGGAAGCTTTGGAAGCCCGGGGCGGCGCCTAGACCGGCTGGAACAGGCGCTGCTGGCCGGCCTGGAGAATGGCCTCGATGCCCGGGTGGCGGATGCGCCGGTCGGCGGAGATGGCGAAGAACTGGTCGCGCACCGGCGTGATGGCGCCAAGCCGCTCGGCGTCATAGCGCCGAGCGAGATCGGCGGTAAGTGGCGTTTGCGCGGGAAAGATGCCCAGCCCGGCGGCGCCGAAGGTATCGAGCAGGGCGCTGTCTTCAACTTCGGCGATGATCTTCGGGCGGATGGCGTGCGTCTCGAACCAGTGGTCGAGGCTGGCGCGCACCGCGGCATTACGCGCCGGCAGCAGGAAAGGGGCGCCGTCCAGACTGTGCGGGAAACCGTCCCGGTAGCGTGCGGCCAGCGTCGGGGTGGCATAAAAGCTCAGCTCGCTCTCACCTAGGGGATGGCTGTAGAGCCGCAGGTTCATGCCGGGTGCCACGGGGCGGTCGGCCAGGATCACGTCGAGCTTGTGGATGGCCAGATCGGCAAGCAAGTTTTCGAATTTGCCCTCGTGGCAGATCAGACGCACCCGGTCTGGCAGGTGCAAGACCGGTTCGAGCAAGTGGTGCGCCACCAGCTTCGGCACCACGTCGGTGATGCCCACGGTCAGCCGCAGCATGGGTTCGCTGCCGGCGCTGCGGAGCGAGTCCCAGAGCTGCTCCCCGAGCAGGAAAATTTCGTCGGCGTAGCGCAGCGCCGTGCGCCCAGCTTCGGTAGGAATCAACTTGCGCCCTTGCAGGTCGAACAGCGAGGTGCCGAGCGCTTGTTCGAGCTGGCTCAATTGCGCGCTGATGGTCTGGGGCGTGAGGCCGAGCTGTTCGGCGGCCCGGGCGAGGCTGCCGGCCTTGGCCACCATCCAGAAATAGTAGAGGTGGCGGTAATTGAGCCGGCCCTCGTCGAAGTTCGGTTTTTTCGAAGACATGCTTTTATTCTCTATGTTTTTTATAGAGGTGCAAAGGCCGTTAAACTGACGGCGTTGCTAACAGAAGGAGGTTCACCATGAGCCTGAATGATCGTACTTACCTGTCCGGCCAGGTCCTGTCCCATGGGGGGGCGGCTGCCCTGGGTTCTGCCGAATCCCGCAAGGTCTTGCGCAATACCTACATGCTCTTGGCCATGACCCTGGCTTTCAGCGCCGTAGTGGCCGGGGCGAGCGCCGCCATGGGGCTGCCGCATCCGGGCCTCATCATTACCCTGATCGGCTATTTCGGCTTGTTGTTCGCCGTGAGCAAGTTCCGCGACAGCGCCCTCGGCGTTGGGCTGGTGTTTGCCCTGACCGGCTTCATGGGCTATACCCTGGGGCCGATTCTCAACCGCTACCTGTCCTTGCCGAACGGCGGCGAGATCGTGATGCTGGCCATGGCCGGCACCGCTGTGATCTTCTTGACCCTGTCGGCGATTGCCCTTACATCGAAGCGTGACTTCAGCTTCATGGGCAATTTCCTGCTGGTGGGCATGATCGTGGCTTTCCTCGCCGGGCTGGCGGCCATCTTCTTCGAGATGCCCTTGCTCTCCTTGGTGGTTTCCGCTGCTTTCGTGCTGCTCATGTCAGGCTTCATCCTCTATGAGACCAGCGCCATCATCCAGGGCGGCGAGACCAATTACGTGATGGCCACCGTGTCGCTGTTCGTGAGCATCTACAACCTCTTCACCAGTCTCTTGCATTTGCTCGGCGTATTCGGCGGCGACGAATAAGCCGGATCCAGCGCATCTCGGGGCGGAATCCAAAGATGGGTTCCGCCCTTTTATTTTTTCTTAACTTTTTTTGCGCCTTTCTTTCTGGCATTTTTAGGCCGGCCTCGGCATGATCCCGGCCCGGCGCTTGCGGCGTGTGGCCTGGTCGAGCGCCGTGGAGGGTTCATGCAATTTCGACACGTTCTGCGCGTTCTCGGTCTATTCCTGCTCATTTTTAGCATCACGCTCGTGCCGCCTTGGCTGCTGGCGCTGTGGGCCGATGACGGCCAGCAGCTGCCTTTTCTGGGGGCCTTGTTGCTGATCTTCGGCATGGGGGCGGCGCTGTGGCTGCCGGTGCGGCGCTGCAAGGGCAATCTGCGGACCCGTGATGGCTTTGTCATTGCCACCGCTTTCTGGCTGCTCGTCGCCTTGGCCGGGGCCTTGCCTTTGATGCTGGCCACGGCGCCGCACATGAATTTCACCGATGCCTTGTTCGAGAGCATGTCGGGCTTGACCACCACCGGGGCGACGGTACTGACCGGTATCGACGATTTGCCTTTGTCCATCCGCTATTACCGCCAGCAGCTCAATTGGCTGGGCGGCATGGGCATCGTGGTGCTGGTGGTGGCCATCCTGCCGGCCCTGGGAGTCGGGGGGATGCAGCTTTACCGCGCCGAGATGCCGGGGCCGATCAAGGATGCCAAGCTGACGCCACGCATCGCCGATACGGCCAAATCCCTCTGGTACATCTACGTCGGGCTGACGGCATTGTGCGCCCTGGCCTACTGGTGGGGCGGCATGTCTTTCTTCGACGCCGTATGCCACAGCTTTTCCACCATTTCCACGGGCGGCTTTTCCACCCACGATGCGAGCATGGCTTATTTCCAAAGCCCGCTGCTGGAAAACCTGGGAGCCTGCTTCATGTTGCTCTCCGGGGTCAATTTCGCGCTGCATTTCATGGTTTGGCACGGCCGCACCCTACGGCCTTACCTGCTGGATGAAGAGAATCTGTTTTACCTGGGCCTGGTAGGTGTGGCGCTCTGCCTCATCGCCCTGCTGCTCTTCTTCCGTGCTTCCTTGCCTATGGGCGTTGCCTTGCGTCAGGCTTTTTTTCAAGTTGCCACCTTCATCACCAATACCGGCTTATCGTCCGCCGATTACTACAATTGGCCCGTGGCGGCCCAGGTATTACTCCTGTTCATCAGCATCGTCGGCGGCTGTGCCGGCTCCACCGCGGGCGGGATCAAGGTGATGCGCTTCATGCTCCTGCTCAAGCAAGGTAGCCGCGAAGTGCAGTTGTTGATCCACCCGCAGGCCGTGATTCCCATCAAGCTGGGCAATCGCAGTGTCGATGCCCGGGTGACGAGCGCCGTGTGGGCTTTCTTCGCCGTTTATATCGCGGTGTTCGCGCTCCTCATGCTCATCCTCACCGCGGCCGGCATGAACCAGGAGACGGCGTTTTCGGCCGTCGTCGGCACCCTCAACAACCTTGGGCTGGGGATGGGCGAGGTGAGTTCGGGGTTCGCCGCGGTGAGCGACACGGGTAAGTGGACCTTGGTGCTCTCGATGCTGCTTGGGCGCCTGGAGATTTTCACCGTGCTGGTGCTGTTCTCACCCCGTTTCTGG
>JAOAIO010000065.1 GCA_026414665.1 Azovibrio sp. | reverse complement strand
GGGCGCTTGTTCGTGCCGCTCGGCATCGCCTACATCGTTGCCATCCTGATGAGTCTCATGGTCGCCGTCAGCGTCACGCCGGTGCTGTGCTATTACCTGCTGCCCGGCCTGCCCAATCTGGGCGGAGGCGACAGCCGGTTGGTGCGATGCTTGAAGCGCTGGAACGAGCGGCTCTTGCATTGGTCGTTTGCCCGGACGCAGCCGCTTTGCATCGGCGCGGCGCTGTTAGTGCTGGCGAGCGCGGCGAGCCTGCCCTTCTTGCCCAAGCGCTTTTTGCCGCCTCTGAATGAAGGCACCCTGACGGTGACTCTGCTGCTCGACCCGGGCGTTTCCCTGGCTGAATCCAGCCGGGTGGGCAGCGCCGCGGAAAAGCTTGTGCTGGGCGTGCCCGAAGTGGCCCAGGTGGGCCGCCGCACGGGCCGGGCCGAGCTGGATGAGCACGCGGAAGGCGTCCATACCACCGAGCTGGAAATCGACCTGAAGCCGGACGGCCGTCCCCGCCAGGAGGTGATCGCCGACATCCGCCAGCGCCTGGCGCCCCTGGGCGCCGCCGTCAGCGTCGGCCAGCCCATCTCCCACCGGCTCGACCACATGCTCTCCGGGGTGCGGGCCCAGATCGCCTTGAAGATTTACGGGGATGACCTGGACACCCTGCGCACCCTGGCCCGCACCGTGGAAAGCCGGCTCGCCACCATCCCCGGCATCGCCGACCTGCAGATCGAGAAGCAGGTGCTGATGCCCCAGGTGAAGGGGCGCCTGGATTACAACGCCCTCCCCCGCCACGGCCTGGCGTCGGGGGACCTGCTCAGCCAGTTGGCCCGCTACACCGAAGGGGAAAAGCTCGGCCAGGTGATCGAGGGAGGGCGTCGCTTCGACCTGACCCTGCGCCTCAAGGACGCCGCCCGGGAACCCGAAGCCCTGGCCCGGCTGCTGGTGGATACCCCGGTGGGGCCGGTGCCCCTCTCCCGCCTCGCCAGCGTCGAGGAAGACCTGGGCCCGAACCAGATCGGCCGGGAAAACGCCCGGCGCCGCATCGTGATTTCCGCCAACGTGGATCCCCAGGCGGGGGATCTTTCCTCCGTGGTGGATGCCATCGAGGCCGAATTGCAGCAACTGACCCTGCCCGAAGGCTACTTCACCCGCCTCGAAGGCCAGTCCCAGGCCCAGGCCGAGGCGGCCCGCAACATCGCCCTGCTGGCCGGCATCGCCCTGCTGCTGGTGTTCCTGGTGCTCTACAGCCGCTACCGCTCCCTGGTGCTCACCGCCATCATCATGGGCAACGTGCCTCTGGCCCTGGTGGGGGCCGTGATCGCCCTGTGGCTCTCGGGCCAGCCCCTCTCGGTCGCCACCCTGGTGGGCTTCATCACCCTCACCGGCATCGCCACCCGGAACGGCATCCTCAAGATCAGCCACTACATCAACCTGAGCGCCTTCGAGGGCGAGCGCTTCGGCCGGGCCATGATCGTGCGCGGCTCCCTGGAGCGCCTCACCCCGGTGCTGATGACGGCGCTGGTCACCGCCATCGCCCTGATGCCCCTGCTCTTCGCCGCCGAAGCGCCGGGCAAGGAAATCCTGCATCCGGTGGCCGTGGTTATTTTCGGCGGCCTGATCAGCGCCACCCTGCTCGACACCCTGCTCACCCCGGTGCTGTTCCTCGCCTTCGGCGCAAAGCCCCTCGCCCGCCTGCTCGCTGAACGCCAGCAGGAAGCCTATTGAAAACCCTCGAAAACCCTCTGCAATCTCATTGAACCCTCAAGGAGACGCCATGAAAACACTCTCCCGTTTCGGTCTTGGCCTGGCGCTGCTGGTCAGCCTTGGCACCCCCGCCCTGGCCCCCGAGGATGCCACCCTCGACGCCCTGCCCTCCCCCAACGGCGGCCAGGGGTGCATGGCCGGCGCCTACCACTTCGAACTGGTAGTGGCGAAGGACAGCCCCTCGGCCCGGCTAAACCCGGTCGCCGTCTACCTCACCGACCACGCCGACCAGAAACTGCCCGCCGCCGGCGCCAAGGGCAAGGTCACCCTGCTCTCCGGCAAGCAGAAGGCGGAAATCACCCTCACCCCGGCCGGCGACAACAAGCTCGCTGGACAAGGCGTGTATGCTTCTCTGCCCGCCCTGAAGGCCATCGTCGCTATCACCTTCCCCGACGGCCGCACCGAGCAGGCCCGCTTCACCCCGCTGATGCCGAAGGCCATGCCGGCGGGTGGAGCGGGACATCGGGGACACTGAATGGGGAGTTGGGGGGCGGTGAAAATGGGCCGATAATTCCGGCCGTGTCTCCCGTTGTGCTTGTCCATGTCTTTTACCGCCGCCCGCCTCATCGAGGCCGCCCGGGTGCTGTCACGCGAAGTCGATGTCCTGCCCTTCGCCGCGCCGGTCAGCCATGTCTATAACCCCCTGAATTACGCTTGGGAGGTGCATCGCAATTATCTGGAGCGTTACGGGCGCGGTAGGAAGCGGGTGGTGTTCTTGGGCATGAATCCCGGGCCCTTCGGCATGGCCCAGACTGGCGTGCCGTTTGGCGAGATCGCCGCGGTGCGCGATTGGCTTGGGCTGGAGGGGCCGGTGGGCAAGCCGGAGCGGGAGAATCCCAGGCGCCCGGTGGAGGGCTTTGCTTGTTCGCGTAGCGAGGTGAGCGGCCAGCGGCTGTGGGGCCTGTTCCGGCAGCGCTTCGGGACGCCCGAAGCTTACTTTGCCGAGCATTTCGTGGCCAATTACTGCCCCTTGGCGTTCTTCGCGGCTGGCCGCAATCTGACGCCGGACAAGCTGCCGGCGCGGGAGGCGGAGCCCCTGCTGGCGGCTTGCGATGCGCATCTTTGTGCCATGGTCGAGGCACTGGCGCCCGAATGGGTGATCGGTGTCGGCGTCTGGGCCGAACAGCGGGCGCGGCTGGCTTTGGCGGGGCTGCCGGTGCGTTTGGGGCGCATCCTGCATCCTAGCCCGGCCAGCCCGGCGGCGAACCGGGGCTGGGCTGCGGCGGCGACGCGGCAATTGATCGATCTCGGAATTTGGGCCGCGTGAGGCGGCGTGGCCCTGGTGCTGGGTCAGCGTTTTGGTTCCGTTGCTCCGGTCCGAGCCAGCCGGGCGATGCAGAAGGGGAACAAGCCAGAGCCGATCAGGGCCACGGCGGAGACCACGAGGGCCAGGCCGGCCATCGGGTCTGCCAACAGTGGGTGCAGCAAGGCGCCGTAGCCGGCCACGCTCAAGAGGCCGGGCAAGCCGGTGGCGAGCCCTAAGGCGGTGAGGATGAGAAAGCTCAAGGGATAGCGGCGAGGTGACATGGTAGAACGCGGCAGGCATGAGAGGCTCGAAGCTTACCTTGCTTCGTCCCGCGTTTGGCGCGATGATCGACGCCGATCACTAGCACACGAGGAGACCCGGATGCATCGTCGTCAATTCTTGCGCAATGGTCTGGCGCTCGGCGCGCTGGCCGCTGCCGAATTCGCGCCCTGGCAAGCGGTTTCCGCCTTCGCGCGCGAGGTGGGCGATTTCATTCGCGGTCCGGCGGTGAAGGATCATCCCCTGCAGCAGCTCTCTCCCCATGTTTGGATGATCTACTCGCCCGATGGTTTTCCCACGCCGGAAAACCAGGGCATGATGTGCAACATCACGTTCGTGGATACGCCCAAAGGCCTCGTGGTGCTCGATAGCGGCGCTTCGGTGCAGATCGGCGAAATGGCGATTCGCCAGATCAAGCGGCAGTTTCCCGGTAAGCCCGTGGTGGCCATCGTCAATTCCCACTACCACGGCGACCATTTTCTTGGGAATCAGGCCTTCGTCGAGGCCTTCGGCGACCTGCCGATCTACGCGCATCCCGGCACCATTGCCGCGATTCGCGGCTTAGAGGGCAACCTCTGGCGCACGCTGATGGAGCAATGGACCAACCAGGCCACGCTGGGAACCCAGGTGGTGGCGCCGAATCAGCCGCTGGCGCACGGCCAGGAATTGCAGTTCGGCGGGGTGACACTGCGGATGCATCACTACGGCAAGGCGCATACGCCTGCCGACATCTGCGTCGAAATCGTCGAAGACGCTGTCACCTATGTCGGCGACGTGGCCATGGACCGGCGCATCGCCAACATGGACGACGGCTCCTACGTCGGCACGCTGAAGTGCTATGACGCCCTCGAGCAAAACGCCGCCAGCAAGCTATGGGTTCCCGGCCACGGCAAGCCGGGGCCCGGGGTGTTGCAGTGGAACCGCGAGCTGTTCCAAGGCATCTACGCGCCTTGTGTTGCCGCGGTGGAGGCGGGCGAGCCGCTCGAAGCGGCCAAGGCGCTGGTGCTGAAGGACCCGCGGGTAGCCAGTCGGGCCAAGGAAACCGCCGGTTTCGATAGCAACATTGGCAAATACGTGAGCTTGGCCTACCTGGAGGCGGAAGCCGCCGCTTTCTGAGGCAGACTCAATAGCTCGCCGGGGTGGGGCGGGCGTCTGCTGGCCAGCGGTTTTCAAACAGCCACTGCTCGCGCGGCAGGCGCTGGCCCCAGCCTAGCTGTTCGAGCAGAGGTTGATCCGGGAAGGATTCGGCCTGGCCCAAGCAGAGGATGGCAATCGGCCGGGCCCCGGCGGGCATGGCCAATAGCCGGGCCAGGGCCTGGGGGTCGAAGAAGGACACCCAGCCGACGCCGATGCCTTCGGCTCGGGCCGCCAGCCAGAGGTTCTGAATGGCGCAGGCGGCCGAGGCTAGGTCCATGTCTGGCAGAGTGCGGCGCCCGAAGATGTGTGGCTCGCGTCCGTGCATGAGCGCCACTACCAGAATTTCGGCGCATTCCCGTACGCCTTCGACTTTTAGCTTGAGAAATTCCTGTTGGCGGCTAGGCAGGTGTTCGGCCGTGCATTGCCGTTCCGCCTCGACCAAGGCGTGCAGGTCGGCGCGTAAGGAGGGATCGGTGATGTGCAAGAAGCGCCAGGGCTGCATATAGCCAACCGAAGGGCCGGCATGGGCGGCATCGAGCAGCCGGTCCAGGGCGCCGGTCGGGAGTGGCCCGGGCTTGAAGTGACGCACGTCGCGGCGCTCGAAAATGGCGCGGTAGACAGCGGCGATCTGTGCATCCGGGTAGCGGTGCGGGGTGTTTGTCATAAGCCTGAATGTTTTCGTGGCGACGGAAAGACGTGCTCGGCAGCCCCACGGTGGCTATTTTGCCGGTATGCCCGGCGGGCGGCCTGGCGCGGGTCGGTCTTTGTCGTGCCGTGTAGGACTGCAAGGATAAAGCATCGGGGCAGGCGTGGGGGGCGGCCGCTTCCGCCCCTCTGGCCGCCTTGGGCCGAGAAAGGTCGGGCGGGTTGCAGGTCGCGCTAGGGCCTGGGGCAGTTGCCAAACCCTTTCCGGCTTGGGGTTAAAATGCGTATCCCAATCTTTTTCCGTCCTGGCCTTTCGGAGCCCGCATGAGCCGCACCACCCTTTCCCGCTACCTGATTGAAAAACAACGCAAAAATAACCTGCTGCCGGCCGATCTGCGCCTGTTGATCGAAGTGGTGGCGCGGGCTTGCAAGCACATCGCCGTGACCATCGGCAAGGGCGGTCTGGGCGAGGCCCTGGGCGAAGCCGGGCGCGAAAATGTTCAAGGCGAGGCGCAGAAGAAGCTGGACGTGATCTCCAACGACATCCTGCTCGATGCGAACGAATGGGGCGGCCACCTGGCCGCCATGGCCTCCGAGGAAATGGACCTGCCCCGGCTGATTCCGAATCGCTATCCGCATGGCGAATATCTGCTGATGTTCGATCCCTTGGACGGTTCCTCGAACATCGATGTGAATGTCTCCATCGGCACCATCTTTTCGGTGCTGAAATGCCCCGAGGGCGCCGATCTTTCCTCCGAAGCCGCCGCCGAGCAGGCCTTCTTACAGCCCGGTAGCGCGCAGGTCGCCGCTGGCTACGCCATCTACGGACCTACGACGCTGTTGGTATTGACCGTGGGCGACGGGGTGGCCGCATTCACCCTGGATCGGGAAATCGGTTCCTTCGTGCTGACCCAGGAAAACATCCGGATTCCCGAAGATACCCGCGAATTTGCCATCAACATGTCCAACCAGCGCCACTGGGAGCCGCCCGTGCAGCGTTACGTGGCAGAACTCCTGCAAGGCAAGGAGGGCCCGCGTGGTGAGGATTTCAACATGCGTTGGGTGGCTTCCATGGTGGCGGACGTGCACCGCATCCTGACCCGGGGCGGCATCTTCATGTATCCGCTGGATGCCAAGACCCGCGACAAGGGCGGCAAGCTACGTCTCCTGTACGAAGCCAACCCCATGGCCTGGCTCGTCGAGCAAGCCGGCGGCGCGGCCAGTACCGGGCGTGAGCGCATCCTCGAGATCGTGCCGCACAGGCTGCACCAGCGCGTGCCGGTGATTCTCGGCTCCAAGCACGAAGTGGAGCGGGTCGTCTCCTACCACCGTTTGGATTGAGCCATGTCCGCCCGGCATCCCATCATCGCGGTCACGGGCTCCTCAGGGGCCGGCACGAGCCATGTGCGCAAGGTATTCGAGGGGATTTTCCGGCGCGAGGGGGTGCATGCCGCCATCGTCGAAGGCGACAGCTTTCACCGTTACGACCGGGCCGGGCTCAAGGCCTTGAACGACGCCCGCGAGGCCCGGGGCGAACGCCGTCTGTCCCTCTTTGGGCCCGAGACCAATCTGCTCGCCGAATTGGAAAGCCTGTTTCGCAGCTACAGCGAGAACGCCAGCGGCCGCCGCCGCCGCTACCTGCACGACAAAGAAGAGGCCGAGGCCGTCGGCCAGGCGCCCGGCACGTTCACCCCCTGGGAACCGTTGCCGGCAGATACCGACCTGCTGTTCTACGAAGGCTTGCACGGCGCGGTGCGCACTGCGGAAGTCGATGTGGCGCGCTACCCGGACCTGCTGATTGGCGTGGTGCCGGTGATCAACCTCGAATGGATTCAGAAGATTCACCGCGATACCAATATGCGCGGCTATTCGCGCGAGGCGGTGATGCGTACCATCCTTTCGCGGATGCCCGACTACGTGCATTACATCGTGCCCCAGTTCGAGCTGACCCACATCAACTTCCAGCGCGTGCCGGTGGTGGATACCTCCAACCCCTTCATCGCTCGGGACATCCCCATCGCCAGTGAGACCATGGTGGTGATTCGCTTCGCTGACCCGCGTGGCGTGGATTTCCCCTACCTGCTCTCCATGATCAAGGATTCCTTCATGACCCGGGCCAACACCATCGTCATTCCTGGGGATCGGCAGGACCTGGCCATGCAGCTCATTCTCACCCCGCTCATCTGGCGGTTGATGGCGCGCCGCAACGGCGTCGAATGACGCGTTGTCCTGGCGTCAAAATCTGACGGCTACCCCTTGCCACTTGGCGGATGCTGTCAAGGCGCGCTTGACGCAGCTGGTCAGCCTCTTTATAATCTACGGGTTTTCTGGGTTCGGGTCGGTAGCTCAGTCGGTAGAGCAGCGGACTTTTAATCCGTTGGTCGCGAGTTCGAGTCTCGCCCGACCCACCAAGAAAAGCCGCCTAGCCGAATCTCTCAAGGCGCGGTCAACCTGTAGCGGGGCGTTAGCTCAGTTGGTAGAGCAGCGGACTCTTAATCCGTAGGTCGAGTGTTCGAGTCACTCACGCCCCACCAATTCTCACCAATTCTAAAACCCAACTGTTACCGGCTGGTTTTTCCTTGGGCGCCAGGCTTTTGGCCTGGCCTGGTGTTTCGCCACCCTGCCTGGGGTGAATTTTCCTGCGCGATAAGGCTTGTAGCCTTCTCTTTTCTCCATTCGACCGGTGGCCGGTCGGCGTTCGCCCCCTCGATTTCAAGCGGTTTTCGGCTGATGGTTGGGTGTCAACCTTTCTCACCAGAACCCTTGCAAACCCGCTTTACCCATCGAGTCCATCGAACAGCCGATGCTGCTCATCCCAATCCGCCGGCGGCAAATGGCTCTTCAACCAGAGTAGGCTCAAGGTCTTTGGCTGGCGCCCATCAAGGATGCTCCTCATCAGCGTCAGCGCTACCGTATGCACACATCTTTGCTGCGGAGGCCAGAAATCAACTGGCGCCGTTTCCTGGACTACCGAGCCGAAAATTTACGAAAAGAGGTTGCACAATCAGGTCAGAAGGGTGGCGCACAAGTTGCTTTTGGCCACGCATGGCCAACATCCTCGTCATCGATGAATCCCAGCGACGTGCAGTAGACATCTGCACCGGCCTGATCCAGGCCGGCCATCAGGTCGCGGCCGTGCTGCCGTCCGCCGTGGACTTGATCGCACGGATCGAGGAGATCAAACCAGACATCATCCTGATCGAGACCGAATCACCCTCGCGCGACACGCTCGAACACATCGCCGTGATGAACCGCGCAATGCCCCGGCCGGTCGTCATGTTCGCCCAGGATGGCGACAGTGGGACGATTCGCGCCGCGGTCAAGGCCGGCGTGGCCGCCTATGTCGTCGATGGCTTCGACATCGCGCGCTTAAAGCCCATCGTCGAGGTCGCCATCGCGCGTTTCGAGGAGCATCAGGCCTTGAAACGCGAGCTCGCCGAGGCGAGCCGCAAGCTCTCCGAGCGCAAGCTCATCGAAAAAGCCAAGGGAATCCTGATGAAAACCCGCGGCCTCGATGAAGAGGCGGCCTATGCCACCCTGCGCAGGCTGGCGATGGAGAAATCCAGACCGATTGCCGAGATCGCGGCGAACGTCGTCGAGATGGCGAAGCTTCTGCTCTGAACTGGTGCATCCGCTGACCTCAGCGCACCCGCGCGGTGCGATATGCCGTCCCGCCAGCGCCGACCTTCCGCAATTTCCTGGCTTTCCCGGCTGGCACGTCGTTTGCTAGATAGCCATTGAACGGTGAGCCAATGGCGGTTCGCCGCAAGGACAACGGCGTCTGATTGCTTGCCTGCGATGGCAGCGGTCGGCGCCGTTTTTTGTTGCCCATCCGGAGATCGAGAGATGACACATGAAAGCCTCAGCCCAACTCTGCCTGTCGTTGAAACCTCGCGCCGCGATTTTCTGCGCCAAGGCCTCGCCTTGGCTACCGGAGCGGCGGTTATGAGCGCCGCTCCCCGTGCCTGGGCCGCCGGTTCCGACAAGCCGGAAAAAGAAGAGGTCAAGATCGGCTTCATCCCACTCACCGACTGCGCCTCGGTGGTGATGGCTTCCGTCATGGGCTTCGACAAGAAGCATGGCGTCAAAATCATCCCCTCCAAGGAAGCCTCCTGGGCTGGCGTGCGTGACAAGCTCGTCAATGGCGAGCTGGACGCCGCCCACGCCCTCTATGGGCTGATCTACGGTGTGCAGCTGGGCGTTGGCGGGCCGAAGAAGGACATGAATATCCTGATGACGATCAACCACAACGGCCAGGCGATCACACTTTCGAATCAGCTCAAGGACAAGGTGGTCACCGACGGCGCTTCGCTCGCCAAGTTGGTCGCCAGGAAGGAGAAGGAATACATCTTCGCCCAGACTTTCCCCACCGGCACCCACGCGATGTGGCTCTATTACTGGCTTGCGGCGCACGGCATCCACCCGTTCAAGGATGTCAAGACCATCGTCGTGCCGCCGCCGCAGATGGTCGCCAACATGCGCGTCGGCAACATGGATGGCTACTGCGTCGGCGAGCCGTGGAACAACCGCGCGATCGTCGATGGCATCGGCTTCACCGCGGCGACGACCCAAGACATTTGGGTCGATCATCCCGAGAAGGTGCTCGGCACGACGGCCGAATGGGTGGCCAAGTACCCGAACACCGCGCGCGCGGTCACGGCAGCGATCATCGAGGCCGGCCAGTGGATTGATGCTTCGCTTGCGAACAAGCAGAAGACCGCCAACACCATCGCCAGCAAGGCCTATGTGAACACCGACAGCGAGGTGATCGTCGCGCGCATGCTCGGCCGCTACCAGAACGGCCTGGGTAAGACCTGGGACGACAGGAACGCAATGAAGTTCTACAACGACGGCCTCGTGCCCTTCCCCTTCCTGTCCGATGGCATGTGGTTCATGACCCAGCACAAGCGCTGGGGCCTCATCAAGGAGCACCCGGACTACCTCGCCGTCGCGAAGAAGGTGAACCGCATCGACATCTACAAGGAGGCTGCCGCAGCCGCCAAGGTGGCTGTGCCGAAGTCGGAGATGCGCGAGTCGAAGCTCATCGACGGCGTGGTCTGGAACGGCAAGGACCCCGCCAGATACGCCGACGGTTTCAAGATCAAGTCCTAACCGATCATGCACAAGGAGAGCGAGATGACGGCTATCAGGATCGAAGACGCCGCAAAAGTCGGCTCCCACGACACGGGGCGGCCCCGGCTCCGGGTGCCACCGCCCCCTCCTCCCTCACAGCTTGCGGGACCGAGCAGCACGGAGAATGACGCGGCGGCCCTGCGCGCCTTTCTTGCTACCGCCTTGCCGCCGGTATTGGGGCTGATACTCCTCGTTGGCATCTGGCAGCTGGCGACGATGAATGGCGGCAGCATCCCGACGCCGGCCAGGACCTGGGAGGCGGCGGTAAAACTTTTCGCCGACCCGTTTTACCGCAACGGGCCGAACGACGTGGGGCTAGGCTGGAACATCCTTTCGTCGCTCTCACGCGTCGGCACGGGCTTCGGTATCGCGGCGCTCATCGGC
>JAOAIO010000064.1 GCA_026414665.1 Azovibrio sp. | reverse complement strand
GGGCAGGACGATCCGCACTGCTGGCCGGCGTAGCGGCACGAGGGAATCGAGATCGGCCTACATTGGCGGCTTGCACGTCGCGCGGGCCCGCCAGCGCGGCGGGTGCGGCTTACCGCCACCGCTCATGCGCCGGAAAATCGGCGCAGGCGCGGCGATGGCACGCGCTAGACGGTTGAATCGGGCGGGGGCATGTAACCTCAGCCGATCTTTTCCAACAGCGCCCGCAGCAGGGCAAGGGGATCGGCCGATAGCGCCCGCGCGACTGTGGCGAATTCGATCAGATCGAGCCGGCGCTCGCCGCGCTCGTATTTCGATACATAGCTTTGCGGCTTGCCCAGCGCCGCCGCGACCTCGACTTGCGTCAAGCCCCGTCGCTCGCGCTCGCGAACGAGCAGCTCGCGTAAGACGGCATAGCGCGGATCGTGCAGCGGATTGGGCATCCGCGCACGGTAATAACCCGTTCCGGGATATCCCAAAACGGGTTATGATTTGGGCAAAAAATGAATTTGCCTGCAATCCCGCCTCCCGAGCATAACCACCACCCCCGCTACCGCCCCGATATCGACGGCCTGCGTGCGCTGGCCGTGCTGGCGGTGGTCGTCTTTCACGCCTTTCCGCGCTACGCACCGGGAGGCTTCGTCGGCGTCGACGTCTTCTTCGTCATTTCGGGCTATCTGATCTCGCTGATCCTGTTCAGGAGCCTGGCGAGCGGCAGCTTCAGCTTCGCCGAGTTCTACGCCCATCGCATCCGCCGCATCTTCCCGGCCCTGATCGTCGTGCTCGCCACCTGCTACGCGATCGGCTGGTTCGTGCTGCTGCCGGACGAGTTCAAGCTCTTGGGCAAGCACATCGCCGCCGGCGCCGGCTTCGTGGAAAACTTCGTCTTGCGTCGTGAGGCCGGCTATTTCGACGTTGCCTCCGAGCAAAAGCCGCTCTTGCACCTGTGGTCGCTGGCGGTCGAGGAGCAGTTTTATCTCGTCTTCCCTTTTTTCGTCTGGTTTCTTTGGCGCAAGCGGCTCAATCTCTTCACCGGCGTGCTGCTCGTCGCGCTGCTTTCCTTCTGGCTGGCCAAGAAAGGGGTGAAGGCCGATGCCGTCAAGGCGTTTTTCTATCCGCATACCCGCTTCTGGGAGCTGATGGCCGGCGCCCTGCTCGCCTATGTGCAGGTGTTTCACGCCTGGCCGGCGTGGCTGTCAAAAGGCATTCGCTGGCTCATCTTCAACCGCGTGCTGTTCCGCGACGTGCCACCAGAAAACCGCCAGCCGGCCATGCTTGCCAACCTTGCCGCCGGCTTGGGCCTCCTGTTGATCCTCGCCAGCATCGCCAGCTACCGCGCCACCATGCCCTGGCCCGGCTCGCGCGCGCTCGCCCCGGTGCTGGGCGCCGTCCTCCTCATCGCCGCCGGGCCGCAAGCCTGGGTCAATCGCAAGTTCTTGGCCATCAAGCCCATGGTCTGGATCGGTCTCATCAGCTATCCGCTCTATCTTTGGCACTGGCCGCTGCTCTCCTACTTACGCATCATGGAAGACGGTGCCGTGTCCGCGCGCGAATGGCGCATCGCGGCGGTGGCGGTGAGCTTCGCTCTGGCGGAGCCCCCCTATTGGCTGGTAGAGCGGCCAATACGCTATGGCCGCCGCCGGGCTTGGAAGAATGCCGCGCTGTGCATCCTTCTGATGGTGGTGGGGTACGTCGGCTACAACGCCTATGCGCGGGAGGGGCTGGCGTTTCGGGTTAAGCGGGATGTCGAAAACCATGCGGTGTTCAACGAGAAGAACCTACCGGGGGCGGCGGAGAACCAGGAAGAAAGCTGCAAGCGGCGCTTTCCTTTTGCTGCGTCCAATGCCTACTGCCGGCTGAGCCGCGACGCGGAACCAGCTGTGCTGATCTTGGGCGATTCGCATGGCGTTTCGCTTTACCCGGCTTTGGCCGAGGTGCTGTCATCGGACACGCAGGGTGTGGCAGACATTGGCGGTGGCGGATGTGTGCCGTTTCGGGATGTGATATCTACTGACCGCAAGGCTCCAGAACAAGACAAGGGCCGTTGCCGAGGCATCATCAACCAGGCGCTCGACATGGCCGCGCCCAAAGCCGTAACGGTGCTGCTCGTCTCGCGCGGGCCGCTCTATCTTTCCGGCAAAGGATTTTTCCCAGACGAGTCTGCGCCGCATGAAAAGCAACATGAGCGTGTCTTACTCTCGGCTTTGCATCTGGAGCTGACCGACCTTGCCGCGATCTGGGAGGCGGCAATGCGGGAGACCCTCACCGAACTCACCGCCGCCGGCAAGCGCGNGATCTTCGTCCTCGACAACCCGGAACTCGGTTTCGACCCAAAGTCCTGCATCGACGCTCGTCCTTTCCGGCTGAACAAGAAACCTCTGCGCTCGCCCTGCGCCGTGCCGCGCGCCGATTTCGAGGCACGCAACCGCGACTACCGCGCCTTGGTAAGCAAGGTGCTTGCCGACTTCCCGCAAGTCATCCTCGTCGATGGCGCCAAGCCCTTCTGCGACGATCAGTGGTGCTGGGCGATGAAAGACGGCAAGGTGCTCTATTACGACGACGACCACGTCTCGATCGAGGGGGCGCGGCTCATCGCGCGGGAAATCCTGCCGCATTTGCAATAAGCCGCCGGCGCTTGCCGTATGGGCGTGTTGGTAGCAGAGCCATCGCCTATGCAGATATCGTGGCTCCTGGCGTAAAACGGCTTGGCTGAAGTGAGAAGGGGGGTTAGCCAGGCGTGCATCGCCCGCCATCCTCGCTCGAGTGTTCAGGCCGCGCGATGCCAAGATGCTTAAGGCGTGTCTCGGGAGTGGGGCGCTGCATGGTTTTTCGATGACCGCACGGGTTTGGGCGTTCCCTTCTGGGGGCATGCGATAACCCGGTGCTGAAGCTGACGTTCAGCCGCGGTTCAGCGAGAATGGCGTAGGCTCGGCAAACGGATGGTATGCGAAGGAGGAGCCCGAATGCAGCCTAGAACGATGCGCACCTCGAAAAACCTGCTGCGCGGCCGGATGGCGGCGTTGCGCCTTGCCTTCCGCCCGCGCGTGACGGTTTTTCGAGGCGCCCCGATGTTGATCCCAGGCGTCCTGGCGCTGGCTTTGGCCGTTGCGCCGGCGGCGCCCGTGCGCGCCGATGCCGCCGATCATGAACAGGCGCGCCAGGCGCTGGCGGCGGGGGAGATCCTGCCCTTGCGCCAGATTCTCGACCGAGTCGAAAAAAGCCATCCGGGGCAGGTCCTCGAAGTCGAGCTGGAGCGCGAGTCCGGCCGCTGGGTGTATGAGCTCAAGCTGCTGCGTCCCGATGGCGCGCTTAGCAAGCTCAAGCTCGATGCCGGCAGCGGCGCGCTGTTGCAGCAGAAAACGCGAGGTAGGCCCTGATGCGCATCCTGCTCGCCGAGGATGATCCCCATCTCGCGGCCCAGGTGGGCAAAGTCCTCGAAGAAGTTGGATATGTGGTGGAAAAGGCCGACAACGGCCGTGATGCGCTGTTCTTAGGGATGGAAATGCCTTTCGATGCCGTCGTGCTCGATCTGGGCTTGCCGTTGCGCGATGGGCTCTCCGTGCTTGGCGAGTGGCGTGCCGGCGGGCGCGCCATGCCGGTGCTGATTCTCACTGCCCGCGACAACTGGCACGAGAAGGTAGCCGGCATCGACGCTGGCGCCGACGATTACCTGACCAAGCCCTTTCACATGGAAGAGCTGCTGGCGCGGCTGCGGGCGCTGATCCGCCGCGCCCATGGCCACGCCAGCGCCGAGATTTGCTGTGGTCCGTTGCGACTCGATACCCGCGCGCGGCGCATCAGCGTGGCCGGGCAGCCGCTTGGCCTGACGAGCCATGAATACCGCCTACTTGCTTATTTCATGCACCACCCGGATGAGGTCTTGTCGCGTCAGGCGCTCACCGAACATCTCTACGCCCAGGATTTCGAGCGCGACTCCAACACCCTCGAAGTGTTCGTGGCGCGGCTGCGCAAGAAGCTGCCGCCCGACATGATCGAGACCGTGCGCGGCCTGGGCTACTGCCTGCGCTGCCCGGCGGCCTCGTCATGAGGCTGGCGCCGGGCACGCTCGGGCGGCGCTTGTTCGTCGGCACGCTCGTTTGGGTGTTGGCGACTCTGGCCGTCACTGGCCTCATCCTCACCGATCTGTTTCAAGAGCACGTGCGGCGCCAGGCCAAGCGCGAGCTGCTCATGCACCTCAATCAGCTCACTGGCCACTTGGAAGTCGATGCCGCCGGGCAGCCCCGCCTTCGGCGCGAGTTGAGCGACCCGCGCTTTCGCACCCCCTATGCCGGGCTTTATTGGCAGGTCGAGGGCGCTGACGGCGAGCCGCGCCTGCGCTCGCGCTCGCTCTGGGATGGCGTGCTGCGTCTGCCGTCTGGCCCCTTGCAAGTCGGTGCTGCGGCCGAATACGAGCTGACCGGGCCGGATGGCGCCCGCTTGTTGGTCTTGAGCCGGGTGATCCTGCCCGAGATGGGCGCAGCCGAGCCGCTGCGCCTCTCGGTGGCGCTCGACGAGGCGGCGCTGCGCCAGCCGGTGCGCGATTTCGCCGGCATCCTGACGGTAAGCCTCGTCCTGCTGGCGCTCGGCTTGCTGCTCGCGGTGGCCTTGCAGCTCAAGTTTGCGCTCGCGCCGCTCGCCCGCCTCCGGCACGATCTGGCGCAAGTGCGGGCCGGGCGTCGGCGGCGGCTCGAAAGCGATTACCCGGGCGAAATCCTGCCGCTGGTGCAGGAATTCAACGGCGTGCTCGACCACGATGCGGCCGTGCTGGAGCGCGCCCGGACCCAAGCTGGTAATTTGGCGCACGCGTTGAAGACGCCGCTTGCGATCCTCGCCAATGCCGCTGCCCGCGAGTCCGGCGCGTTTGGGCGCTTGGTCGAGGAACAGGTGGCGGCGGCGCGGCGCCAGGTCGATTACCACCTGGCGCGGGCTCGAGCTGCGGCGGCCGGACAGCGGCCCGGGCAGCAGGCCGTGGTGCGGCCGCTGCTAGAAGCGCTGGTGCGCGTCATGGACAAGCTGCACGGCGAGCGCGGCCTCGCCCTCCACCTGGCGCCCGTGCCCGAGACGGCCTATTTTCACGGCGATGCCGAGGACTTTCAGGAAATGCTCGGCAATCTGCTCGATAATGCCTGCAAGTGGGCGGCGAGCCGGGTCGAAGTGAGCGTGCGCGGCAGTGGCGAGGCGCTCGACATCCGGGTCGAGGATGACGGTCCGGGCCTGCCCGCGCCGGCGCGCGCCGCCGTGTTGCAGCGCGGCGTGCGCGCCGATGAGGCGAAGCCCGGTTCGGGTCTCGGGCTGGCCATCGTCTGTGACCTTGCCGAGCTCTACGGCGGCAGCCTCACCCTCGCTGACAGCGCCTTGGGCGGCTTGTGTGCCCGGCTGCGCTTGCCGGGCGGCTAGCCAGCATCGCGCATGAAATAGCGCTCGAGCGCTGGGAGCAGCCACTGCCGCAGGGTGGTTTCGTCGGCGCTGCCGTAACGTTCGAGCAGCGCCGGGGCGAGCGGGATGAACAGGTCGAGCAAGACCGGGTCGAAATGGCGGCCACGCTCGCGGCGCATGATGTCGAGCGCGGCGGCGGCAGACATCGGCGCTTTGTAGGGACGGCGCGAGGTGAGGGCGTCGAAGACGTCGACGACGGCGAAGATGCGGGCGTTGCGAGGAATGGCCTCCCCGGCCAGACCGGCCATGTAGCCCGAGCCATCGAATTTTTCGTGGTGGTAGCTGACGACGTCGCGCGCCTGAAGCAGCCAGGAGGATTGGCGCAGAATCGCTTCGCCGAGACTGACGTGGGTTTGCATCACGGCGAATTCCTCGGGCGTCAGGCGGCCCGGCTTGAGCAAGATGGTGTCGGAAATGCCGATCTTGCCGACATCGTGCAAGAAAGCGCCGGCAATCAGGTGGCGCATCTCGGCGGCGGATTGCCCCGCGGCTTCTCCCAGGGCGATGGCGTAGAGCGTCACGCGGTAATTGTGCACGTTGGTGTCGGAATCGCGCTGGGCGATGGCGCTGCCGAGCACTTCGAGGAGCTCGAGGTTGCCCTTGAGGATGGAGCGGCTGCGCGCCAGCACTTCGCGGTGCAGGGCGAGCACCACCGGATAGACGGTGAGCGTGGTGAGGGCGATGGCGAGCACCACCAGGGCCACGGTGCGCAGCACGTCCCACTGGATTTGCGCCAAGGTTTCCGGGTCGGGTAGATAAACGCCTTCGAGATAGCCGACGATCTCGCCGTCGGCGCGGGTGATCGGCACCGCCACCACCAGTGCGAACCGGCCTTGCACCAGGCGTTTCATGTAGCGCGGCGTGTCGGCCAGCTCGACATGGCCGCTTTGCTTTAACTCGGCTTCGAGCGCTTCGAGCGCGGGGGGCACATATTCGATGAGACGCTGCTGGTCGCGGTCATACAGCTCGACGATGCCGAAGTGATCGGCGGTCATCTCTTCCACTGTCTTTTGCAGCGCCGCGGTATCGCGCTTGCCATGCGCATGGGCTTCCAGCGTTTCTGGGCTGATGCGGTGCGCTACGGTGACGGCGAGCGCCAGCACTTTTTCGTCGATGCGCTCGCTTTCGGTGTACCAGGTAAAGAGCCCCACCAACATCGCGGTGAGACTGCCGACCCAGAGTAGGCGGCGGCGCAAGGTCTGGCGGGGGTCGGCGGTGGCGATCATGGCGTGGGGCTCTGCTCGGCGGATGTGGGCGAGAAATTCCACAAGGCGCGGCGGTCGAGCTGTAGGCGGTAATGCGTTTCCCAGGCATCGAGCTGCGCCAGGCGGCTATCCAGTTCGGCGGCAAAGGCGAGCCGGCGCGCGGCGAGCAGCTCGGCTAGGCTGCCTTCGCCGAGCGCGTAGGCGCGGGCTTGCAGTTCCGCCGCCCGGCGCAGGCGCGCCGCCGCGTTCTGGCTCGCCTGCCAGGCCTGCCAGGCGCCATGTGCGGCTTGCCAGGCGGCGTGCGCCGCGGCGCGGGTCTCGCGCAGCGCCTGGGCCTCACGGGCGCTGGCGAGATTGGCAGCGGCACGCCGCTGATCGGCCTCGGCCTGGCGGGCGGCGCCGCCTAAGGGCAGGGTGAGCGTGAGGCCGAACAAGCGATCGTCGCCGTCTTTTTCGCGCGCCAGGCGCACGCCCAGGCTGGGGTCGGCAAAGCGCTCGCGGTCGGCGCGCTCGGCCTCCAGGCGGCTGCGACGCGACTCGAGCCGGGCCAGCTGCAACGCCGGGGCGTGCGTGAGCAGCGCCTCTTCCCAGGCCGCGAAGCTGCCGCTCGGGGCGGGCGGCGGGGGCAGCGTTTGCCGCTCCGGTAGTGGCAAGCCGGGAAAGCGCTGTTCGAGCCGGGCCTGGGCTGTTTGCAGGTCGGCGCGGCGAGCCTGGTGTTCGGCCTGCATTTGCGCCAAGGCGGCTTCCATTTGCAGGCGCTCTAGTTCCGCGGCATCGCCGAGCGCGTGGCGACGGATCATGGCCTGGGTTTCCTGCTCCAGGCTGGTAAGACTGGCTTCGACCAGGGCCAGGCGTTCGCGGGCGCGTAGCCAGGCAAACCAGCTCTCTAAGAGCAAGCCTGCTCCGTTGTGCAGGCGTTCTGCCGCCGCCGCTTCGGCCAGCGCCCGCTGCTCGGCGCCGATCTGGCGATCGAGTGCGGCCTTGCCCGGCAGACGCCAGGCGCGCTCTAAGCCTACGGCCCAATCGTGACTGCGCTTGTCTGGCTCGCTGGCTGCCTCGCGGCTCTGGCGGCGCTGGCCTTCGAGGCGCAGCGCCCACTCGTGCGGACCGGCTTCGAGCTGGCGCTGCTGGGCCTCCCCTTGGGCGATTTCGTCTTGGCCGGCGCGTACGAGCGGCAAGTCGAGCAGCACCCGGCGCACTACGGCGGTAGGCGGCAACAGCGCTTCGTGCTCCGCCGCTAGCGCGTGCGCGGCTACGAGCAGCAGCGGCAAGAGGAGCGCGCCGCGCATCATGCCAGCCTCCCGTGCGCTTGCACCGGGGTCAGCCAGTAATAGCAATTGGCCCCGGGGAATGTGGCGCGCACTAGCGCTAGAATCGCCTGCGCCTGGGCCTGGTCGGCGCAGACGCTATCGAAGCGGCAGCGCTCGGCATGGCCGGAGACCAGTTCCGCGGCATCCACCAGTTCGATCGAACTGCCGTGTCCTGCCGCCGGCATCGAGGAAAATCCGGCGGCCAGATCCGGGTGGGCGAGCAGAACGTCGGCCACGGCCTCGGCGAGGCTGTCGGGCACGATCAGGGTAAGTAGCAAGGGCGTGTCAGACATTGGCGATCTCGCGGAAAGGTGTCGGCGGGCGCACGCCGAAACGGCGATAAAGGATGGGCAGGATGATGAGCGTCAGCAGGGTCGAAGTGACGAGCCCGCCGATCACGACGACGGCGAGCGGCCGCTGCACTTCCGAGCCTGGCCCCGTGGCGAACAAGAGCGGCACCAGGCCGAAGGCAGCGATGCTGGCGGTCATGAGGACAGGGCGCAGGCGGCGCCGCGCGCCTTCTACCACCACCTCGGCGATGGGCATCCCGGTGGCGAGCAGCTGGTTGAAGTAACTGACCATGACCACGCCGTTTAGCACGGCGATGCCGAGTAGGGCGATGAAGCCGACGGAGGCGGGCACGGAGAGATATTCGCCGGCGAGCAGCAGGGAAAATACGCCGCCTACTAGGGCGAAGGGGATGTTGGCGAGCACCAGAACGGCCTGGCGCACCGAGCGGAAAGTGGAGAAGAGCAGGAAGAAGATCAACGCTAGCGCCATGGGCACGACTATTGCCAGCCGGGCCGCGGCGCGTTGCTGGTTCTCGAACTGGCCGCCCCAGGCGATGCGGTAGCCGGGCGGTAGCGAGACGTTGCGGGCCACGGCCTGGCGGGCGTCTGCGACGAAGCCCACCAGGTCGCGGCCGCGCACGTTGGATTGCACCACCACGAAACGCTCGGCGTTTTCGCGGTCTACCTTCACCGGACCATCCACCCGCTCGAGCCGGGCGATGCTGCTAAGTGGCACGTTCTGGCCGTCTGGGGCGGCGATGAAGAGCCCGGCCAAGGCAGCAGGGCTGTCGTGCAGGTCGGCGCTGCCCTTGATGACCAAGGCGAGGCGCCGGCCTTGCTCGATGACGGTGCCGACGCGCTGGCCCTCGATGAGACGCTTGAGCGTGTCTTCGATCTCGTCTACATGGAGGCCGGCACGGCCGGCGGCGAGGCGGTCTATCTGGACTGCTAGGTACTGCACGCCTTCATTCTTGAGCGTGAAAGTGTCCTCGGCGCCGGGCACGGCCTTGATGCTGGCCTCGACTTGCGCGGCGAGCTGGTTCAAGGTTGCAAGCTCAGGGCCATAAATCTTCACCGCCAGGGCGCCGCGCACGCCGGTGAGCATTTCCGAAACCCGCATGTCGATGGGCTGGGTGAAGGAAAAGCCGATGCCGGGGAAGTCGGCCATCACCTGGCGCAACTGGTCGGCGAGCCAATCCGGGTCGGGCTGCCGCCATTCGTTCCGGGGCTTGAGCACCATGAAGGTGTCGGTCTGATTGAGGCCCATGGGATCGAGGCCCAGCTCGTCGGCGCCGGTGCGGGCGACGATCGCCTTGACTTCCGGCACCTGCGCCAGAATCGCGCGCTGGATGCGGCCATCGAGCGCCAGGCTCTGCTCTAAGGTGATGGAAGGCAGCTTCTCTAGCTGCATGATCAGGTCGCCCTCGTCCATGCTGGGCATGAAGGTCTTGCCGAGCAGCGCATAGGCGCCGCCGGCCGCTACCAGGCTAAGCAAGGCGCCGCCGATGAGCGGCCGGGTGTGGCTCAAGGCCCAGGCGAGCAGGCGATCGTATGCTGCCGCGAGCTTGGCGACCAGCCAAGGCGTGCGATGCGCGCCGCGACGCAGCAGCCAGGAGGCGAGCACCGGCACCACGCTAAGAGAGAGGAGCAGCGAGGCCGAGAGCGCGAATACGATGGTCAGCGCCACCGGCGCGAACATCTTGCCCTCGAGCCCTTGCAAGGATAAGAGCGGCAAGAAAACGATGATGATGATGAAAATCCCGGAAGCCACCGGCGCCGCCACTTCCCGAGCGGCGCGGTAGATCAGGTGCAAGGTGGGGAGATTGGCCGGCGCGTGGGCGAGTTCGGTTTCGATGTTCTCCACCACGACCACGGCCGCATCCACCAACATGCCGATGGCGATGGCCAGGCCCCCTAGGCTCATCAGGTTGGCCGAAAGGCCGAAGCTTTGCATGAGGATGAAAGTGGCCAAGGCCGAGAGCGGCAGCATCAGGGCCACGACCAGGGCAGCGCGCAGATTGCCGAGAAAGGCGAGCAAGAGCGCCAGCACCAGCACGATGGCTTCGAGCAGCGCCTTCGAGACTGTGTGCACGGCGCGGTCTACGAGCGAGCTGCGGTCGTAGAAAGGCACGATGCTGACGCCGGGCGGTAGCGCCGGCGCGATTTCCGCCAGCCGCGCCTTGACGCCCGCCACTACGGCGCGGGCGTTGGCGCCGCGCAGACCCAGCACCAGGCCCTGTACCGTCTCGCCTTCGCCGCTCCGGGTCACGGCGCCGTAGCGGGTTAAGTGTCCATAGCGCACCACGGCCACATCGCCCACCCGGGTGATGCCGCCACTGCCGCCCTGCACGACGATGGCGGCGACGTCTTCCAGGCTGCGGATGGCGCCTTCGCTACGCACGAGCAGGGCCTCCTCGCCATCGTTCAGGCGCCCGGCGCCATCGTTGCGGTTGTTGCTTGCCAAGGCCTCGCTCAGTTGCGCCAGGGACAGCCCGCGGGCCGCCAGGGCGGTGTTGTCGGGCACGACCTCGAAGGTCTTCACGTAGCCGCCTAGGCTGTTCACGTCGGCGACGCCGGGCACCGTGCGCAGTTGCGGCCGGATCACCCATTCCAGCAGGCTGCGCTTTTCCGCGAGCGGCAGGTCGCCTTCGAGGGTGAACATGAACATTTCCCCGAGCGGGGTGGTAATCGGCGCCAAGCCGCCGCTCGTGCCCGGCGGCAGGCTGTCCATGACGCTGGTCAGGCGCTCGCCTACCTGCTGGCGGGCCC
>JAOAIO010000063.1 GCA_026414665.1 Azovibrio sp. | reverse complement strand
GGCGAGTTTCTCGCCCTGGCCGTCGAGCACGGCCTCCATGGCTTGATAGAGTGCCGGAATCGGCAGCTCGCCGTTTGCCTGGCGTTCGGCCCAGTGCGTCAGCACCTGGTGCCAGAGCAAGGTGGCGAACAAGAAGCTAGGCGAGGAGCTTTTGCCTTGACGGATGCGCGCATCGGTGTCGGCGAGGGCCAGCATGACGAATTTCTCGCCGAGGGGTTGCTCCAAGATCATGTCGAGCAGGGGCAGCACGCCGTGGTGCAGCCCTTCTTCGCGTAGCTGCTGCAGGCAGCGCACGGCGTGGCCGGAGGTGAGCAGCTTGAGCATTTCGTCGAATAGACGCGCCGCCGGGACGTTTTCGAGTAGCTCCGCCATTTCCCGGATTGGGCGCCGGGCTTCGGGGTCGATGACGAGGCCGAGTTTGGCGGCTAGGCGCACTGCCCGCAACATGCGCACCGGGTCTTCGCGGTAGCGAACCCGCGGGTCGCCGATCATGCGCAGTGTCTTTTGCTTGAGATCGGCTACGCCGTGGTGGTAATCGTGGATTTGCTCGGTGGTTGGGTCGAAATACAGGGCGTTGACCGTGAAATCGCGCCGCGCCGCGTCCTCGGCCATGGTGCCGAAGACGTTGTCGTTCAATACCCGGCCGTGGGCGTCGGTCTTGGCATCATCGCCGAGGGCGCCGCGAAAGGTGGTGATCTCGACGATCTCTTGGCCCATGTAGGCATGTACGATCTGGAAGCGCCGTCCGATGATGCGCGAGCGGCGCAAGCAGCGCCGCACCTGTTCCGGCGTGGCGTCGGTGGCGACGTCGAAATCTTTGGGGCGGGCGCCGATCAGTAGGTCGCGCACCGCGCCGCCCACCACGTAAGCTTTGAAGCCATGGCTTTGCAAGGTCTCGCACACGCGGCGGCTGCCGGGGCTGATCTGCTCGCGGCTAATGCCGTGGCTGGCGCGCGGGATGATGGCCGCTTCGCGTGGGCCGCCGGCGCGCTTGTCGCTACCGAGTCTAAGAACCCGGCTGATGAATTTTCGGATCATCCGTGCTTCGTTTCAGGAAAGGTCATCATCATACATCAGGCGCGCAGGCTGATGATTTCCCAGCCTTTTGCCTCGGCCGCCTGGCGTAGACGCTCGTCCGGGTCGACCGCGATCGGGCGGCTGACTTTTTCCAGGAGCGGCAGGTCGTTGTGCGAATCGCTGTAGAACCAGCTCGTTTCGAAGCTTGACCACCACAGGCCTTGCGCTTCCAGCCATTCTTCGACGCGGGTAATCTTGCCGGTTTGGAAGGAGGGCGTGCCGCGCGGCTGGCCGGTGAAGGCGCCATCCCGGCAGGCGGCAATGGTAGCGATCAAGTGTGGTATGCCGAATTCGCGCACGATGGGCCCGGTGACGAAGCTGTTGGTGGCCGTCACCACGGCGACGAGATGGCCGGCGTCCAGATGCTGGCGCACTCGCGCGCGGGCGGTGGCATGGATCAGTGGCCGGATGCGTTGCTGCAAGTATTCCCGGTGCCAAGCGTCGAGCTCGGCGCGGCTGTGGCGCGCCAAGGGCGCGAGCTGAAAGGCGAGAAAGGCGTGGATGTCGAGCGTGCCGGCCTTATACGCTTCATAGAACTCGATGTTTTTGGCTGCTTGGACTTCGCGGTCCAGCACGCCTTTGTCGATCAGGAACTGGGCCCACTCGAAATCCGAGTCGCCGGCCAGCAAGGTATTGTCGAGGTCGAACAGCGCAAGTTGCATGGTCAAGTTTCCAGGGGTGAGGCCAGCACCTCCTTAAGGAGGGGCAGGGTGATGGGGCGTTTGTGTTCGAGGGAGTAGCGGTCTAGCGCCACGACCAAGGCCGAGAGCGTGCGCATGTCCCGGGGAGCGTGGCTGAGCAGGTAATCGACCGCTTCCCGGGGGAGCTTGAAGGCCCGCTCCTCGGCCTGCCAGGTCAGGGCGGCCGCCTTCTCCTCGTCGGAAAGGGGGGTGAGACGGTAGATCAGCCCGTAACCCAGGCGGGTGCGCAGGTCCTCACGCACTTCCAGCCGGGCGGGCGGGAGGCGGGTGGCCGTGAGCAGCCTGCCACCCCGGGCCCGGATGCGGTTGAAGGCATTGAACAGGGCCACCTGGCCACTGGCGGAGAGAGCTTCCACATGATCCACAGCCAGGTGCCGCACATCTTCGGGCAGGTCCGCCAGGTCCGGGTCCTGGCGGGCATCGCGGCGGGGCAGGCCGCTGGCCATGAGCAGATGGCTCTTGCCCGAACCCGCTTCGCCCCAGAGCAGGAAGCTGGATTCGCCGGACTCCGCCGCCAGCCAGGCGGTCAGGGCCGCCAGGGTTTCCCCGTTGCCGCCAGGAACGAAGTTATCGAGGCTCGGCGGCGAGGTGGGCATCAGGTCGAGCAGCAGCTGGCGCATGGGGATGGAGGGTTTCAGGGTAGAATCCGTGCTTTTCGGGCGCCGGATTTTAGCATCCCGCCAAGGCTTTATCGGGAAACTCCCCAAGGATCGACGTAAATGAGTGCACAGACTTCCCTTTCCTATCGTGATGCCGGCGTGGATATCGACGCGGGCGATGCCCTCGTGGATCGCATCAAGCCCCTGGCCAAGAAAACCCTGCGCGATGGCGTGCTGGGCGGCATCGGTGGCTTCGGCGCCCTGTTCGAGGTGCCTAAGCGTTACAAAGAGCCGGTGCTGGTGTCGGGCACCGATGGGGTGGGCACCAAGCTCAAGCTCGCGTTCCTGCTCAACCGGCACGACACCGTGGGCCAGGATCTGGTGGCCATGAGCGTCAATGACATCCTGGTTCAGGGCGCCGAATCCCTGTTCTTCCTCGACTATTTCGCCTGTGGCAAGCTCGATGTGGATACTGCCGCCAGCGTCGTGGGCGGCATCGCCCGGGGCTGCGAGCTGGCCGGTTGCGCCCTGATCGGCGGCGAGACCGCCGAGATGCCCGGCATGTATCCCGATGGGGAGTATGACCTCGCCGGCTTTGCCGTCGGCGTGGTGGAAAAGTCCCGGATCATCGACGGCTCCAGCATCCGTCCGGGCGACGTGGTGCTGGGCCTGGCTTCCTCCGGCGCCCATTCCAATGGTTATTCTCTGGTGCGCAAGATCATCGAGCGCGCCCGCCCCGATTTGAACGCGCCTTTCGATGGTGAGCGCAGTCTTGCCGACGTGTTGCTGGCGCCTACCCGCATCTATGTCAAATCCATCCTGGCGCTGATGGACAAGGTAGATGTGAAGGGCATGGCCCACATCACCGGTGGTGGCCTGCTCGAAAACGTGCCGCGCGTCCTGCCCGGGAACACCGTGGCCGTGCTGGAGAAGGCGGCTTGGCCTCGCCCCAAGCTGTTTGACTGGCTGCAGACCGAAGGCAATGTCGCGGAAGCCGAGATGCATCGGGTCTTCAACTGCGGCATCGGCATGGTGGTGATCGTGGCCGCGGAACAGGCCGAAGCCGCGCTCGCCCAGCTCGAGCGCACCGGCGAAGCGGCCTGGCTGATCGGCAAGATCGAGGCGCGTCAGGGCGACGAAGCCCAGACCCGCGTGGTGTGAGGCATTGGCGCGGCCGGCGCGAGGCATCGGGCTGTTGTGGCTGGCGCTCGGCGTCGGCGTCGCCATGGCCGATGCGGAGCGCCCATCCGGCTTCGCGGCGCCAGCCGAGGCCGGGGTGGGCTTACGCCTCGAAGCCGGAGTGGAATGGCTGCCGGTGGACAAGGAACCGCTGCTCAAAGTGCTGCCCGAGGTCGAAGGCCCCATTCTGCGCGGCCGGGCCAGCTACTACGGCAAGAGTCAGAAATTCCACGGGCGGCGTACCGCGAATGGCGAGCGTTTCGATGGCCGTGCCTTCACCGCGGCCAGCAATCGTTTTCCGCTCGGCAGTTGGATTGCGGTGCGCCGGCCGGGTAGCGAACATTGTGTCGTGGTCTGGGTCAATGACCGTATGCACGGCCGTCACCGGGAGCGCATCGTCGATCTGTCCCTGGCGGCGGCCCAGGCCATCGACATGGTGAGGGCGGGCGTGGTGCCGGTGGAGGCTAGGCAGCTGCGCGGCGCGCCGGGGGTGGAGCCGGCGATCTGCTTACAGGCTTTCGAGGTGGATGCGGCCGATGCCGTGTTGCCGCCGACTGGCGGGGATTGAAGCAGGAGGGGAAATGGCGAGGTCAAGGCATCGCAGCGCCAGCATCGCGTTGGCCCTGGCGGGTTTGCTGGTTGTGGCGAGCCTGGCCTATCTGCTGCCGCGCTGGCCGACGGCAGCCAAGTCGGTCGACGGCGCTGTGCCCGCGCTCAAGGCGCAAGGCGCCGCGCCGGTGCGCGTCGAGGTGGTGGAGGTGCGGCCAGGCCGTCTCGTCGATGAGGTGGCGGCGGTGGGAAGTCTGAGCTCGAATGAATCGGTATTGCTGCGCCCCGAAGTCGCGGGGCGCATCGCTGCTATCCACTTTCGTGATGGCGAGGCGGTACGGCGCGGCAGCCTGCTGTTTCGTCTCGATGCGAGCGTGCAGGCAGCGGAATTGCAGCAAGCCGAGGCCCAGCTCGCCCTAGCGCGCGCCACCCAGCAGCGCAACGAAGATTTGTTTCAAAAGCAGTTCATCAGCCGGCAGGCGCTCGACGCTAGCAAGGCTGCCTTGCAGGTGCAGGAGGCGGCGCGCGCCCTGGCCGCGGCGCGTCTTGACAAGACGCGCATCCTGGCGCCTTTCGACGGCATCGTCGGGATTCGCAAGGTGAGCCCTGGTGATTACGTCAAGGAAGGCGAAGCGCTCGTGAATATCGAGGACATCGCTACCCTGAAAGTCGATTTCCGCCTCCCGGAAGGCTATTTCAGCCGTTTGCAGTCTGGGCTCGAGCTCGAAGTCAGCGCCGATGCCTTGCCGGGCGAGGTGTTTCGCGCGCGGCTTGCGGCGGTCGATCCGCTCGTCGATGCCGGCGGCCGCGCCGTGGCTTGTCGCGCTTTGCTGCCCAACCCGGGGATGCGCTTGCGCCCGGGCATGTTCGTGCGCGTGCGGCTGGCGCTCGGTGAGCGCGCCGATGCCTTGATGATTCCCGAGCAGGCTGTGGTGAGCGGCGCTGAAACCCAGGTGTTCCGGGTCGAAGCGGGGCAGGCGCGGGCGGTGCCGGTGCGTCTCGGCGCGCGCCGCGCGGGCTGGGTCGAGGTGCGGGACGGGCTCCGGCCCGGAGATCGGGTGATCAGCGCCGGCCAGCAGAAGGTGCGCGATGGCCAGGCCGTGCAGCCGGTCGACCAGCCATAGGCGGCGGGGAAGGCCATGCGCATTGCCGAGATTTGCATCCAGCGACCGGTATTCGCCACGGTCTTGTCGCTGGTGGTGATGCTGCTGGGGCTGGTGTCGTATGGGCGCTTGGCGGTGCGCGAATATCCGAAGATCGACGAGCCCGTCGTGACCGTCGATACCACTTACCGCGGCGCCTCGGCGGAGATCATCGAATCGCAAGTCACCAAGCCGCTCGAGGACTCGCTCGCCGGTATCGAGGGCATCGAGGTGCTGTCTTCCATTTCTCGGGCCGAGCGTAGTCAGATCTCCATCCGTTTCAAGGTCGAGCGCGACCCGGATGCGGCGGCGGCCGATGTGCGCGACCGGGTTTCACGCGCCCGCGCCAAGCTGCCGGATGCGGTCGACGAGCCTGTCATCGCCAAGGTCGAGGCCGACGCCAATCCCATCATCTGGCTGGCTTTTGCCTCGGATCGGCATTCGGCGTTGGAGATGAGCGACATCGCCAGCCGCATCGTCAAGCCGCGCTTGCAGACCCTACCGGGCATGGCCGATGTGCGCGTATTCGGCGAGCGTAAGTACGCCATGCGCATTTGGCTCGAACGCGAGCGCTTGGCGGCTTACCAGGTGACGCCGCAGGATGTCGAGGATGCCTTGCGGCGTCAGAATGTAGAGGTGCCGGCCGGGCGCATCGAGAGCTTGCAGCGCGAATTTTCCGTGGTGGCCCAGACCGACTTGCAGCAGCCGGAAGCGTTCGGCGCCGTCGTGGTGCGCACCGTCAATGGCTACCCGGTGCGCATCCGCGACCTGGGGCGGGTCGAGTTGGGGCCAGAATCCGAGCGCACGGTGGTGCGCTTTAACGGTAAGCCTGCGGTTTCCCTCGGGCTGATCAAGCAATCCACCGCCAATCCGCTCGATCTGGCCCATGCGCTGTGGCAGGAACTGCCGCAGATCCGGGCCGAGCTGCCGGCCGGCATGAGTGTCGAGGTGGCCAATGACACCACGGTGTTCATCGACCGCTCGATCGAGGCCGTGTTGACCACTATTTTGGAAGCCATCGTGCTCGTGGTGGCGATCATCTTTTTTTTCCTGAGGAGTCTGCGCGCTACCCTGGTGCCGTTGGTGACCATTCCGGTGTCGCTGATTGGGGTGTTTACCCTGATGCTGGTGCTAGGCTTTTCCATCAATACGCTCACGTTGCTTGCGTTGGTGCTGGCCATTGGGCTGGTCGTCGACGATGCGATCGTCGTGCTCGAAAACATCTATCGGCATATCGAGCGCGGCATGACACGGCGGCAGGCGGCGCTCGTCGGGGCCAAGGAAATCGGCTTCGCCGTGGTGGCCATGACCTTGACGTTGGCGGCTGTGTATGCCCCGGTGGCGTTCATGACCGGGCGTACTGGCAAGCTATTCATCGAATTCGCCCTGACCCTCGCCGGGGCGGTGCTGGTTTCCGGTTTCGTGGCACTCACCTTGTCGCCGATGATGTGCTCCATCCTGCTTCGGCACGAGGCAAAACACGGCAAAGCCTTCGTGCTCATCGAGCGCTGGCTTACCTGGCTTAGCGTCGGCTACCGGCAGCTATTGGCGCGCGCGCTTGAACGTCGGGGCCTGGTCCTGTTGATCTTTCTCGGCGTGGCGATCCTGGGTCTTAGCCTCTTCAAGACGCTGAAATCGGAGCTAGCGCCGATCGAGGATCGTGGTCGGGTGGTGGGCACGTTTTCCGGCCCGGAAGGCGCTACGCTCGCTTACATGGATCATTATGCGCGCGCACTCGAAGCCGTTTATGCCGATACAGCCGATGTCGAGCGCTATTTCGTGGTAGTGGGTAACCCCATCGTGAGCCAGGGCATCTCCTTCGTCGGGCTTGACGACTGGCGCGTGCGCTCGCGCTCGGCGGCGGCGGTGGCCCAGGAGTTGGCGCCGCGCTTTGCTGCCATTCCCGGCATTCTGGCGTTTCCGGTGCTGCCCCCGTCCCTAGGCCAGAGCCCGCGTGAACGACCGGTCAATTTCGTCATCATCACGAGCGCGCCTTACGCTGAATTGCAACAGGTGACACAACGATTCCTCGAGGAGATTCGCAAGAATCCGGGGCTTACCAACGTCGATACCGATCTGCGCCTCAATAAGCCGGAGTTGAGCGTGTCGGTGAACCGCGAGCGGGCCGCCGATCTTGGCGTGCAGGTCGAAACTGTCGGGCGCACCCTCGAAACCATGCTGGGCGGCCGGCCTGTGACCCGCTTCAAGCGCGATGGCGAGCAATACGATGTGATCGTCCAGGTCGCCGATGCACAGCGCAGCACTCCGACCGATATCGGCGGCATCCACGTGCGCGCCGCGGATGGGGCGATGATTCCGCTTGACAATCTATTGACGGTAGAAGAGCGAGTCAGCCCACGCGAACTGAACCACTTCGGCCAGCGCCGGGCCGTGACCATCACTGCCAATCTCGCGCCGGGGTATACGCTGGGCGAGGCGCTGACGTACCTGGAGCGCACGGCGCAGCTGCTGCTCGAACCAGGTTATGCGGTCGATTACAACGGCCAGTCGCGTGAATTCAAGCAGTCTTCGAGCGCGCTCGCCACGACCTTCGTATTGGCGCTGGCCTTCATCTATCTCGTGCTCGCGGCCCAGTTCGAGAGCTTCCGCGATCCCTTCATCATCATGCTTACCGTGCCGCTGTCCATGGCCGGCGCCTTAGCCGCGCTGTACTTTAGCGGCGGCACCTTGAATGTGTATAGTCAGATCGGCCTGGTGACGCTGGTCGGTTTGATTACCAAACACGGCATCCTGATCGTCGAGTTCGCCAACCAGTTGCAGGCGCAAGGCCGGGAATTGCGACAGGCGGTGCTCGAGGCAGCGGAGCTGCGCCTGCGGCCCATTCTCATGACCACCGGCGCCATGGTGCTAGGCGCCGTGCCGCTGGCGCTAGCCAGCGGCGCCGGGGCCGAGTCGCGCCAGCAAATCGGCTGGGTGATCGTCGGGGGACTGTCGCTTGGCACGCTGCTGACCTTGTTCGTCGTGCCGGCGGTCTATACGTTCGTTTCGGCCCGTAAGCGCGAGGTTGACGCGACGACCCCGGCCTAGCTGCGCGGATCGGGTCGCGCCCCGTGTCAACGGGGCGCGACCTTGGCCGTTGCTTCATCCACGTCTTTCACGCAAAGGAGTGCATTGTCATGAACAAAAACGGGTTGTTGCTTTGTGCGCTGCTGTTGGTCGGTCAGGCCCAGGCCGGTGAATTGAAGACCGGGGTAGGGGGCGCCCTCGGCGGGGCGGCGGGTGCCGCGATTGGTCAGAGCGTGGGCGGCAGCACCGGCGCCATTGTCGGCGGCGCAGTTGGCGGCGGGGCCGGCGCCGGAATTGCGTCCGATAGCAAGAATAAGACCGGCGCCATTGTCGGCGGCGCCGTTGGCGGTGCTGCGGGTGCTGCCGTGGGCCAGAAGGTCGGTGGCGGCACCGGCGCTATCGTTGGAGCCGGGGTGGGCGCTGGAGGTGGCGCCGCGCTCGGCGAGGCCATCGGAAACTCCGGTAACGGTGGCGCCGGCCGGCATTATCGCGCCGGTGGCAGGCGCGGTGAGTCCTTCAACGCGCACCCGAGCTGTAACGGCAAGAAGAAGGGACATCACAAGCACGGCAAGTACAACAAGCACGGCTGCTGACCGGCCGGTGGCCGGAGGCTGGCCTAGGGTCAGAGCTTGTGTTTCAGGGCCATTTCCTGGGCGGCCCGGATCACGTCTGCTTCGAGCACCTGGGTGTCGAGGCCGCTACAGCCGGATACCTGGATTTCCTCGAACGTCTCGGCCTGGCTGGCCTCTTCCCGTGTCCTGGCTTGGCTATAGCCGTTCCTGATGGCTTTGAGCTGGGCCAGCATCACTTCCGGCGCGCTCAAGCCGGTTTCCATGCCTTCTGGCAAGTCGGCTCCCATTTCCAAGAGTAAGCGCACGGTTTCCGGCTTGCGGCCCTTTACAGCCATGGCCAGCGGCGAGGTGGGCAGGCGGTTGTCCGGCCGGTTCACGCGTGCGCCGCGCTCGATCAACTCCCGCGCGATGTCGTTAAAGCCCATGAAACAGGCCATGCCTAGGGGCAGGCCCGGGTCGCCCTGGCCGTCGTCGAATTCGGGCGGGACGCCGGCATCGAGCAAGGCGCGGACTTCTAGAAGCCGGCCGGCGCGGATGGCTTTGAGCAGGGCGAGCGGGGTGGTCATGGCGATTGCCGACGAAAGTGATAGATCCAAGTATAGAAGAGCCTGCGCATCCGGCGCAGAGGCCGCATATCAGGCTCGCCGCGCTCGCGCTTTTGCCGCGACGATGTCCAGCGATCCGCCTTTCACCCGGTGGGCGGAAAACATGCGCCAAGCCGTTCTTGCGGCGCTGCCTACCTATCCCGCCTCGTCCCGGGGCGCGGCGCCCAGGCGCTGCGATAGCGCGGCGCCGGCCGCTTTCACCGCGACGGCAATGGGGCTGTCCCAGTCGCTGTCGAAATGGCCGACCGCGCCGAGTGCGGTGATGGCAGCCACCATGTTGCCGCCAAAGTCATAAACCGGAGCGCTAAAGCCGTTGATGCCCGGCGTCAGGCTACCGCTCGCGCGGGCTATGCCGCGCCGACGAATCTCGCTGAGGGTTTTGTCGAGCTGGGCGCGCAGACTGCCAATCGTGACCTTGCCGGTTCGAGCGTTTTCCTGTAGTTCTTGCTGCAGCATTTGCTTGACGGCCGGCGCCTTGTGAAAGGCGGCAAAGGCGCGCCCAGTGGCAGAGTTTGCGAGCGGCAGCACGGCGCCGGGGCGCAGGTTGACGGTGATTGCGCCGCCGGCATCGGCCCAGCGCACGATGGTGGGGCCGCGGTTGCCCCAAACCGCGAGGGCAACGGTT
Source organism: Azovibrio sp. (assembly GCA_026414665.1). GTDB lineage: Bacteria > Pseudomonadota > Gammaproteobacteria > Burkholderiales > Rhodocyclaceae > Azovibrio. The sequence goes on along the minus strand of JAOAIO010000063.1, from coordinate 1,067 downwards.
TCGTCGATTTGCTCGCATAGGTCTTCCAAAATGGGTTCCGCGAGTCGTGCCGGATCGAGTCGGGCGAGCCCTGCGAGCCCTAGCTCCAGGCACCAGCCGCCGAGATCGTAGCGGCCCGAGCGCCGGTCTTGCTCCACCAGGCCAGTGCGTAGAAAGCTCGCCAGATAGCGGTGCGCCTTGGCGGGCGCCATGCCGGCTTGGGCGGCCAGATCCTTGAGCATCATCGGCCGGCCGTGTCGGACCAGCACCTTGAGGATTTGAAAGCCCAGCTCGATCGATTGAATGCCGTGTCGTGCATCGGGGGAACTGCGTTGCATTGCAAACTCCTTAGCAGAGGATCATGCCGCCCGCCTATAATCAGCGGGTTTGCAAGTTTACCGATGATCGAAGGGAGTGAGGTCAATGCGCGCAGTCATGGTGGCAAACCCCAAGGGCGGGGCGGGCAAGACGACGTTGGCAACGAACCTGGCGGGCTACTTCGCCAACCGGAATCTCAAAGTCAGTCTCTGCGACCTCGATCGACAGCAGTCGGCGTTGCGCTGGATGGCCTTCCGCGCTCCGGAATTGCCGGCCGTCACTGGCTACTTCGCCGGCAACCAGATGCTTGTGAACCTGCCCCAGGATCCCGACTGGGTGGTGCTCGATGCCCCGGCAGGCTTTCAGGGCTACAAGCTCAACGATTATCTGCGTGCCGTGGACCGGGTCGTCATTCCCGTGGTGCCGTCCATTTTCGACATGGCGGCGACCGAGGATTTTATCAATGCGCTGCGCCAGGAAATGCGTGGCCGCGCTGCCAAGATCGGCATCGTCGCCATGCGGGTCGATCCGCGCACCCGCGCTGCCCTCATGCTCGAAGAGTTTCTGCGCCATTTCGACATTCCCATCCTGGCTTATCTACGCAATACCCAGAATTACGTAAACGTGGCCGCCGCCGGCCAGACCATCTTCGATCCGCCACGTTCCAGATTCAAACGCGATGCTGAGCAATGGGCCGATCTACTGGCCTGGCTGGAAGCGTGAGTGCGGCGGCCGAAATCCTGCAGCGCAATTCGGATGGGGTCTTCCTG
>JAOAIO010000062.1 GCA_026414665.1 Azovibrio sp. | reverse complement strand
GCGTGTAAGTGGTCTTTTCGAGAAAGGCAAGATCATGGACGTGAACCGTTTGGCGATGCCGTCACGCTACGGCGTGCTTCCCGCGGGTGCCGAAGCCGGGGGAGGCGGGGGGATGGCGCGTGTGAGCGAACGCAGCGCTAGGCAAGAAGATGCGCGCGCCCCCCTGGCCGCGTTGTCGGCGGCGAGCACGCGCGTTAGCTTGAGCGCCGCTGGGCAGTCACGGCTGGCCGCTGAGCAGCAGAATGTCGAGGACGCCCGCGCCGCCGCCCGGCAGTCGGCCGCCGTGCCACAAAACATGCCGGTGCAAAATGCCAACGAGGCGGATCGGGGGCGTAATGAGGCGGCGAGCTTTACCGCCGCGGCGCCGGCGCCCGCCGTGGCGGCGCGTCTGTCCGAGCCCGCGCCGGGGGGCGGCGCGCCGCTCGCGCGCGCCGCTGGGGGGGCCGCCTCCTCTCTTGCCACGCCGGCCGCCATGACCGGCACCATGGCGAATGCGGGCGTAGGCGCTGCCCAGGATACGCCCCGCGACATGACGGCGGGCCCGTCCGCGGCGCCGCCTACAGGGCGCAGCGAAGCGGCCACCCAGGAGCGCCAGAGCCGTACCCGTCAGGACGTGCAAGCCCAGGCCCGCCAGGACGTGAGCCCGACCTTGGCGCAGAGCGGTCTTGGCGCTTACCGCCAGGTGCTCTCGCTTTGACCGTGCGGCGGCGCTCCGCCGTAGCGGCGCCGACGTAGCCAGCCGGCCTACCCAGGCCGGCTAGTTTTTTGGGTTCTGGGCGGCGTATCGTGCTCATGCGGGCTGGGATTGGGCGATTAGGGCGACGAAATCGGCTTCGGGCATCGGTTTGGCGTAGAGGTAGCCTTGCACCTGCTCGCAGCCTTGCCTGAAGAGGTAGTCGCGCTGCGCCGGGGTTTCGACGCCTTCGGCCAAGGTCGAGAGCCCTAGAGCACGCGCCATCTCGATGATGGCCAGCGTGATCGCGGCATCGTCCTGATCTTCGGGCAGGTCTTGGATGAAAGAGCGGTCGATCTTGAGACGGTCGAGCGGGAAGCGTTTGAGATAGGAGAGGCTGGAATAGCCGGTGCCGAAGTCATCGATGGCGAGCTTGACGCCCATTGCCTTCAACGTGCGCAGCTGCTCACAGATGCGTTCCGTCTCGTGCGCGAGCACGCTTTCGGTGACTTCGAGTTCCAACAGCTCGGCCGGGATGCCGGTGCTGCGCAGAGCCTGGGCCACGCTTTGCACGATGCTGCCGTTCTTAAATTGTAGGGCGGAGACATTCACCGCCACCGGGTAGAGCGGCAGGCCGCGCGCTTGCCAGTCGGCGATGCGCGCGCAGACCTGCGCGAGCACCCAGTCGCCGATGCTGACGATCAGGCCGCTGTCTTCGGCGACTGGGATGAAGCGGGCTGGCGCGACCCAACCGAGTTGCGGGCTTTCCCAGCGCAGCAAGGCTTCGCAGCCTCTGATGCGGCCATCCTGGAGACTGAACTGGGGCTGATAGTGCAATTGCAGTTCGCCAGCTTGCAGGGCGTGGCGCAGGCCGTGTTCGAGCTTCAGGCGCTCGTTGAAGCGCTCGTTGATCTCGGCGGTAAAGAACTGGCAATTGTTCCGGCCGAGCTGCTTGGCATGGTACATGGCGGCTTCGGCGTTTTTGATGAGGCTATCGGCGTCTGCGCCATCGGATGGGAAGAGGGCGATGCCGATGCTGGTGGTCAGGGTCAGCTCCTGGCCGTCCAGCACGAACGGCGCAGCGAGCCGGTCCTGGATCTTACGCGCGATCAAGGCGGCGCGTTCGGCATGGTCTAGCCCGACTAAGACCACGACGAATTCGTCAGCGCCGTGGCGGCTGATGGTGTCGCGGGCCCGGAGCAGGCCTTGCAGACGCATGGCAGTCTCGGTCAGAACCCGGTCGCCGACCGGGTGGCCGAGTGAATCGTTGACGAGCTTGAAGCGGTCGAGGTCGATCCAGAGCACGGCGAGCGCGCGTGCGGATTGGCGCGTATGTGCGATGGCCTGGCTGAGCCGAGTGTGCAGCAAGTTACGATTGGGTAAGTCGGTGAGGGGATCGTGCTCACGCAAGTGGCGCAGCCGTTCTTCCTGCTCGCGGCGTTGGCTGATGTCGCGCAGGATGACGCAGAAGTAGGCCGAACCTTGGTAATCGGCGGGCGAGAGCCGGGCTTCGAGGTGGCGTTGCCGGCCTGCCGGATCGGTGTAGGTCAATTCCGTGGTTGCCGCGACTTCGGGCAGTGGGAGCGGTGGTAGCGGCAGTTCCTGCCAGGTTTGGCCGGTGAGCGGCGCGTCCGGCTGGCCGAGAAAATCTTGGGCGCTGCGGTTGCTGTAGATCACGCGGCCGCTATGATCGAGCAGCAGGCACATGTCGGCGGCGTGATCCATCAGGTACTTGTTGAGATAAAGCGCCTGATGGCTTGCTTCGAGGCTAGTCCGATAGCGCTCGAACAGGTGCCGGAACCAGCGCGAATAAAGGCCCGAGTAGACAAGCGCCAGGAGCAGCGCGAGCGCCAGGACCAGCGAGCTAACGAGCAGCGTCTGTTGCAGTTCTTGTTCGAGGTTGGCGCGCTGGCGCGCCAGAGACGCCTCGATTTCGCCCATGTGAATGCCGCTCACCAGGACCCAGTTCCAGGCCGGGATGCTGTGCACGAAGGCGAGCTTGGGCTCGATCTTGCCGGTGCGCAGATTGATCCAGTCATAACGAAGTAGGCCGCCGCCGGCGCTGGCTTTGCGCATGATGGCGCGGATCACTTCCTGCTCCTCGGCGGGCAAAGTGTGCAGCGGACGGTTTTCCGAGTCGGGCCGGGATGGCGAGACGAGCGGCGTGCCCTCGCGGTCGAGCACGGCGATGTAGCCGTCGGCCCCGAAACGCAAGGCGCGGATGCGCGCCAGCGCTTCGGCTTGCAAGTCCTCTTCGACCTTGAAGATGTATTCGCCGGTGCCGACGATCCAGTCATAAGGCGCGAAGCGGGCGACATAGGCGATCTTGTCGTGCATCCCCGTGCGTCCTGGCGCGTACCAGCGGTAGCGCGAAAAGCCAGCGCCTTCGGGATTGTCTACGGCGGCCAGCAGGCCACGCATGATGTAGTGGCCTTGATCGTCCCGATTGTCGAGGAGAGAGCTGCCTTCCCGTTCCGGGGCAGTAGGCAGCAAGACGCAGTTGCCTTGCAAATCGTCGATGAAGTAATAGCCGCGGCCGCCGAGAAAGCGCACCGGGCGTAGGGCCTCGACGAGCATCCGGCGCAGCTGGGCCTCCGGCAGCGCATGGCGGTGCTCGCGGTACAAGCCGTGCAACATGAGGAGCGCTTGTTCGACCTGGTCACGGATCTGCGCCTTGAGCACCGTTTCCGTACGCGAGCGCACGTGTTCGAGGTAGCTTGCGACCTCGAGCACCTGGGTCTTGAGCAGGGTTTCCTGCTGCAGGAGCAGGACGCTTTCCATTTCCTGGCGCGCCGCGTCGCGGGCTAGTCGGTGGCTTAGGGTGAAATAGCCGCCCAGCGCTAGGGTCAGCGCCACGGCAAGGCCGAGCATGCCCCAGCGCTGGATGCGCGGCAGACTCTGTTCGTCGATACGGAGTTTCACGGGGTGCCACGACTATGACTAAAGTTGTGGTGGAGTATAAACACTTTCCGGGGCGGGTGGCCGCGGGTAACATTGGCGCCATTTTCGTGTGGCGATCGGCGCTCTGGCGCCTCGACAAACCGACGGCGCGGCCGTAGCGCAGTGTTGCGCATGGCGCGGATGCTCGACTATCTGCTCGATAGGTTTGCGCATTCCGCCTTCCAAACGCCAGGCGTTCCGCCCGCTTGCGACGGTTTTTGAGGTGTCCGCTACGCTCAGACCTTGCCACGGCCACGCCACGCTAGAGGTTCAAAGGGACGATGGGTTACGTTAGTTCTCCGGCCTGCCAGGAAGGGGCGCCGCTGCTTGGGGGTTGGTCTTTGCTGCGGCGTCTTTGCGCCGCGGCGGTGCGACTGGGGTTTTGAACTTGGATTGCGTCGATACCGCCTTTGCCCCCGACGGTCCTTTGGCCAAGGCCATTCCCGGGTTTCGCGTGCGTAGCCAGCAAGTCGAGATGGCGATGCGCATCGCCGAGGCCATTCGCGGGCAGAAAGTGTTCATCGCCGAGGCCGGGACAGGGACCGGCAAGACCTTCGCCTACCTCGTGCCGGCGCTGGCAGCAGGCGGCAAGGTCATCATTTCCACCGGTACCAAGACACTGCAAGATCAGCTGTTCAACAAGGACTTGCCCTTGGTGCGCCATGCGCTCAAGGCGCCGGTGCAGGTGGCGCTGCTCAAAGGGCGAGCCAACTATCTGTGCCACTACTACCTGCGCCGCACCGTGCAAGAGGGACGCTTGCATAGCCGCGAAGAAGTCAGCCACCTGGCCAAGATCCAGCGCTTTTGCCAGATCACTCGCACTGGCGACAAGAGCGAGTGTGGCGATGTGCCGGAAAACTCGCCGGTCTGGAATGGGGTGACGTCGACACGGGATAACTGCCTCGGGCAGGAATGTCCCGACTACAAGGATTGTTTCGTCATGGCGGCACGCCGGCAGGCGATGGAGGCGGATGTGGTCGTGGTCAACCACCATTTGTTCTTCGCCGATGTGATGCTGCGCGAGGCGAGCATGGCCGAGCTTTTGCCGGCTTGCAACACGGTGATTTTCGACGAGGCGCACCAGTTGCCGGAGGTGGCGACTTTGTTCTTTGGCCAGAGCGTGTCTACCGCCCAAGTCGTCGAGCTGGCCCGAGATGCCCGGGTCGAGGGGCTGGCGGCGGCGCGTGATTGTCTCGATCTGCAAAACGTGCTGCCGGCACTGGAGAAGGCGGCCAAGGATTTGCGTCTTGCCGTCGGCATCGATGCAGGGCGCTTTGCGGCTCGGCAGCTGGAAGAAAAGCCCGACTTCAACCCGGCGCTCGCTACCCTGGTGCAGTGTCTGGCGCAGACCGCCGCCATTTTGGAGACCCAGGCCCAGCGTTCCGAGGCGCTAGAAAAGTGTTGGCAGCGCAGCCTCGAGCTACAGCAGCGGTTTGCCGCCTGGCAAGCGGAGAGCGGCGCGGAGACGGTGCGTTGGGGTGAGGCCTTTACCCAGACCTTGCAGCTCAATGTGACGCCGCTTGCGATAGCGGACATCTTCCAAAAGCAGATGGGCGGCCATCCGCGCGCTTGGATTTTTACCTCGGCCACGCTCGCCGTGCAGGGCCGCTTCCACCATTATCAGGCGGAGCTTGGGCTTTGGGAGGCGGAGACCGGGTGCTGGGAAAGTCCTTTCGATTACGGCCGGCAGGCCATCCTCTACGCGCCACAGGCCATGCCCGAGCCGAATTCCTATGCCTACACCGATGCGGTGGTCGAGGCGGCTCTGCCGGTGCTGGCTGCTTGCGCCGGCGGCGCGTTCTTCTTGTGCACGAGTCTGAAGGCCATGCGCCGCACGCATGAGCTATTGGCGCAGTTCGTCGAAGACCACGCGCGGCAAACCGGAGTGCGCCTGCCGCTCTTCCTCCAAGGTGAAAGCGGCAAGAACGAGTTGCTCGAACGCTTCCGCGCTGCCGGTAACGGCATCTTGGTCGGCAGCCAGAGCTTTTGGGAAGGGGTGGACGTGCGTGGTCAGGCGCTGTCGCTCGTAGTGATCGACAAACTACCTTTCGCGCCCCCCGACGATCCGGTGCTGGCGGCGCGCATCGAGGCCATGAACAGGGCCGGCCGCAATGCCTTCGTCGAATATCAGTTGCCGCGCGCCGTCATCAACGTCAAGCAAGGCGCTGGCCGGCTGATCCGCACCGAGGCCGATCGCGGCGTGCTCATGATCTGCGACCCGCGTCTCATCACCAAGCCCTACGGCAAGCGGGTCTGGCGCAGCCTGCCGCCCATGAGGCGCACCCGGGAGTTGGCCGTGGTGCTCGATTTCTTCCGTCATCCCACGCCATGCACGAACTGATTGCCGCCTTGCCCGAGGATGGCCGCGCCGCGGCACGCTATCTCAACCGCGAATGCGTTTGCCTCACCACCGATCACCAGGCCCTGCAACGCGCCCTCGAGGCCGGGGGGGGGCTCGATTACGCGGCGCTGCGCCAGAGCCATCCCCACCTGTTTTCTGATACGGTGGTGTTCGTCAGCGCGGCGTGTCTTACGCAAATGGCCGACTTCATCGCCGCCATGGAGTCGGTCGTGGCNCTGCCTGCTTATCAGGAAGCGGTGCTTGCCTGGGCCCCGGAAATCGCCCGCTACGATCCCGGCCATCCCGGGGTGTTTTTCGGGTACGACTTCCACCTCGATCCGGCCGGGCCGCGTCTCATCGAGATCAACACCAATGCCGGCGGCGGCCTGCTCAATGCCTACCTGGCGCGGGCCCAAGAAGCGGGAGGCGGCCTGCCGGCTGCTTGGCGTTGCCACCCCGTGGGCAACTCGGACCCGGAGGCCGCTTTCGTCGCCATGTTCCGCGAGGAATGGCGGCAGGCGCGCGGCGAGCAGGCGCTGACGCGCATTGCCATCGTCGATGAGGCGCCGGCCAGCCAGTATCTGGCGCCGGAATTCACTTTGTTCCAAAGATTGCTGGGCGCTGCGGGCATCGCTACCTGCATCGCCGATCCGGCTGAGCTCGTCTGGGATGGCGCCCGGCTTTGTCATGCCAGCGGGCCGGTAGATCTGGTCTATAACCGGCTGACCGATTTCGCCTTGGAGGCGCCGGCGCATGGCCACCTCAAGGCCGCTTACCTGGCCGGCGCGGCGTTGTTGACCCCGCATCCCCGCGCCCATGCCCTGTATGCGGACAAGCGCAATCTGGTGTTGCTGTCGGACCCCGATTGGCTGGCCGCCGCCGGGGCGGCGCCGAGCGTGCGTGAGCGCCTCCTCGCCGCGATTCCGCGCACCTTGCCGGTGACGGCGGCCAGCGCAGAGATGTTCTGGCAGACCCGGCGTCAGTGGTTTTTCAAGCCTGCCGCTGGTTTCGGTAGCCGCGCGGCCTATCGCGGCGATAAGCTCACGAAGCGAGTGTTCGAGGAAATCTTGGCCGGTAATTACATCGCGCAGGCTCTGGTGCCGCCGCCTGAGCGTCGGCTCGTGGTGGGCGGCGCGCTTGCCGATTTGAAATTCGACTTGCGCAACTACGCCTACCGCGGCCAGGTCCAACTCGTGGCGGCGCGGCTCTACCAGGGCCAGACTACCAATTTCCGTACCCCGGGCGGCGGCTTTGCGGCGGTGCTCGCCGTGCCCGAGGGCAAGACCAGCCATGCACTGAGTTAACGCTCATGGGGAGCCATCCATGCAAGCCTTCGGCATCGCCGGCCGTTCCGGCGCAGGCAAGACGAGCCTCATCGAACGACTGATTCCCGTGCTCAAGGGGCGCGGGCTTTCGGTGTCGGTCATCAAGCACGCCCATCACGATTTTGACATCGACAAGCCAGGCAAGGACTCCTGGCGGCACCGCATGGCTGGCGCTGGCGAGGTGTTGCTGGCCTGCAATGCCCGTTGGGCCTTGATGCACGAACTGCGCGGCGCGCCGGAGCCGGACCTGAGCGATTTGCTCGCCCGGCTGGCGCCTTGCGACCTGGTGTTGGTCGAGGGTTTCAAGGCAGAACCCATCCCTAAGCTCGAGGTTTACCGGCCTGCTACCGGCTTGGCGCCCCTTTATCCAGAGCGCCGCGATATTCTCGCGCTAGCAAGCGATGCCCCCTTGGCCATCGACTTGCCGTGCCTACCGCTCGACGATGCCGTAGCCATCGTCGACTTCATCATGACTTGCCTTGCATTGAAGGAAAAGCGCCCATGTTGACCTATCCCGAAGCCTTGGAACGGCTACTGGCCATGGCCACTCCGGTTGCCGAGATCCGGCACCTGCCCCTGCTCGCCGCGGTCGGACGGGTGCTCGCCCAGTCCCAGTTCTCCAGCGTCGCCGTGCCGCCTTTGGATAATTCCGCCATGGACGGCTACGCGGTTCGGAGCGCCGATATCGCGGCGCCAGGTGTCTGCCTGCCGGTCACGCAGCGCATTCCCGCTGGTTCTGTCGGCCATGCCTTGGAACCAGGCAGCGCCGCGCGCATCTTCACCGGCGCGCCCATCCCGCCCGGAGCCGATGCGGTGGTGATGCAGGAGCTCTGCGAACAGAGGGAGAACGGCGTGGTCATCCGGCACCTGCCCCGGGTGGGGGAAAACATCCGCCGGCGCGGCGAGGATATGGACGTAGGCCAGGAAATCCTGGCTGCGGGCACGCTGCTGCGGCCCCAGGAGCTTGCCTTGGCGGCTTCGGCTGGGCTTGCTGAATTGCCGGTGCTGCGCCGTCTGCGGGTGGCTGTGTTTTCCACTGGTGACGAGCTGCACGAACCCGGCCAGCCGCTCCCTACGGGCGGCATCTACAACTCCAACCAGTTCGCCTTAATCAGCCTGCTCGAAACCATGGGCTGCGAGGTGCGCAACTTGGGGCACATCCCCGACGATCTGGCAGTCACTCGGGCTGCGCTACGCCAAGCTGCCAACGAGAACGATTTGGTCATTACCAGTGGCGGTGTCTCGGTGGGCGACGAAGATCATGTCAAGCCCGCGGTGCAGGCCGAAGGCGAACTCGACCTGTGGCAGGTCGCGATCAAGCCGGGCAAACCCCTGGCGCTCGGACGGCTGCGGCGTTCAGGGGGGCGGCAAGGCGAGACGGCCTGGTTCGTCGGCCTGCCTGGCAATCCGGTATCCGCCTTTGTCACCTTCTTGGTGCTGGTGCGGCCGTTTCTCCAGCGCCTACAAGGCCGGGCCGTCGGTCTGCCGCAGCCCTACCGCCTGCCTGCCGGCTTTGCCTGGCAGCGTGATACGCCGTTATACGAGTTCTTGCGCGTGCGCCGCGATGCGGCCGGGCAGCTCGTGCTATTCCCGAACCAGAGTTCGGCGGTCGTCACTTCCTTGGTGTGGAGCGAGGGGTTGGCCATCAAGCCGCCACACGCGCGCATCGGGCCGGGTGAGCTGGTCGATTTTCTACCGTTTGCGGAGCTGTTGGCATGAGCGTGCGCATTCTGTATTTCGCTAGCCTGCGTGAACGCCTTGGCCTGAGCGAGGAAATCCTGGAGCTACCCGCGGGTCTTGGCTGTGTGGGGGAATTACGGGATTGGCTAGTTGGCCAAGGGCGTGCCGCCCTGGGACAACTGCCCAATTTGCGTTGTGCGGTGAACCAGGAAATGGCGAGCGCCGCGGATCCGGTGCGGGATGGCGACGAAGTGGCCTTCTTTCCCCCGGTGACGGGAGGCTGAGCCATGCCGGTGCGGGTGCAGGCGGAGGATTTCGATCTTTCCACCGAAGTGGCGCGCTTACGCGCTGGAGATGCCCGCGTGGGCGCCGTGGCCGCTTTCGTCGGTCTGGTGCGCGACATGAACGAGGGCGAGTGCATATCTGCCATGACGCTGGAGCACTACCCGGGCATGACCGAGAAGGCGCTAGCGGCCATCGTGGCCGAGGCTCGGGCGCGCTGGGCGCTATTCGATGCGCTGGTAATACATCGGGTTGGGCCGCTCAAGCCCATGGATCAGATCGTGCTCGTGGCCGTTACGTCCGCCCACCGCGGCGCCGCCTTTGCCGCCTGCGAATTCATCATGGACTACCTGAAAACCCGGGCGCCATTCTGGAAACGCGAGGAGACGCCTGGCGGCGGCCGCTGGGTCGATGCCCGGGAGGGCGATGAGCGCGCCGCCGCCCGCTGGCAAGACCGGGCTGGGCCGGGGCCTGCCGACTCTTGAGGCGGCCTGCCCTGAGTGAGGCTGTTGCAGCACGTAGCGGCGCCGGCTAGACGCAAGGCGCCTGGCGCGCCGCGACCGAGACTCGCCCTATCCAATCGATAGGTGCGGGAGCGCGCCGCGGATTGCCGAGCGCCGTCGGCGGCCTGTCAGCCGATCCTGAAGCGGCTGACTGCCTGGTGCAGCGAGCGCGACAGCGTTTGCAGATGGCGGGCGGCTTCGGCCGTGTGGTTTACTGCCTGGGCGCTTTCCTCCGACATGTGCGCGATGTGTTCGATGTTCTGGGCGATTTGGCTGCTGGTCTGGCCCTGCTCGCGGATTGCGGCGCTGATGTCGTTTACGACTTGCGTCACCCGCTCGGCCCCGCTTTGGATCTGGTTGATCGATTCCCCGGCCTGGGTGGCGAGTTCGACGCCCTTGCCGACCTGCTTGACCCCATCCTCCATGCTCGACACGGCGTTTTGCGTGCCGCTTTGGATCTTGCTCACCATGCCGGCGATTTCTGTAGTCGATAGGCTCGTGCGCTCGGCGAGCTTCCTCACCTCGTCGGCCACCACGGCGAAGCCGCGCCCCTGCTCGCCGGCGCGGGCCGCTTCGATGGCCGCATTGAGCGCGAGGAGATTGGTTTGGTCGGCAATCTCGCGGATGGTCTGAACGATGCCCGAAATCGCCTGGGAGCGCTCGCCCAGGACCTGGATGACCTGGGCCGATTGGGTCACCGAATTGGCGATGCGCTCCATTTCCAACGAGGCTTCGGTAGCGATTTGCATCCCCTCGCGCGACAAGGCGCTCGCCTCCTGGGAAATGTGCGAAGTCTCATGGGCGCGGTGACTGACCTCGTTCATATTGCGCGTGAGCTGACCCATGGCCTCGGTGGTAGCCTGCGCCGCGGCATGCTGCTGCGACGAGCCGGAAGCCACCCGGTGCGATTCGGCAATCAACTGCCGGGCCGCCTTTTCGACTTCGACAGAATTGAAGAATACCTTGCCAATGATGGTCTGGAAGCTGCCGATCAACTTGTTGAAGGAGCTGGCCATGGCCGCGACTTCGTCGTTGCCGGAAACCGGCACACGCCGGGTCAGGTCGCCATCCTTGTACATCTGCTCGATGATCTGACGCAATTCCAGCAAGGGGCCTGTCACCCGCGTGCCGAGTAGGTAGGAAAACCCGAGCGCGAGCAGGATGCCAGTCGCGAGCGCCACGCCCAGCACCACCGTATCCGAAGCGCCCAGCATGTGCGCCACCACGCCGGCGCATGCCGCCAATAAGACCTGCACGAACAAAGCGCCCCTGATCTTGGCTGCAATCGAACTCATGTCTCACCCCCACTCTGTCCAAAGTTACTGCTGATTATATTCAGGTACCTCAAAATACTTTTTTGAAATTTATCCGTAGAAGGAAGTAATGTTATTGCATGCCAAATTGCTAATTATTTCGTATTTTCCGATCTCTATTTTTGTTATTCCTGAAGTATGATGCTAACAGGCCGTTGAAAAATCCATGTTCAACCTCCCCAACCCATTCCTGAACGGTCGTTTTTCGGTGTTATCGCCTCAATACGACCCTGTTCAGTCCTGGTTGAGGGCCAATTTGGCCGGTTTTCCAGCCGTTTTTCCGCCTTTGGGCGGAATCCGGGCGCATTTCGCCCTACACATGCTGCGCATCCCACCAGCCGGACAGGCTGCCGATGCGAACCAGGTTGTACGCAGCAAAGCACAGCAGCGCCTGGCCCGCCAACTTCGCCTGGCCGATCAGACGCGTCTTGCGCAAGCCCGCTACCGTCTTCAACCAGCCGAAGGCCTCCTCGATCCGTTTGCGCACCTTGAGGGAGGTTTGATAGCCCGCATGCCGCGTCGTCCGGCCATCAATTGCCGAGCCTGTCTTCTTTCGCGCGACGTGCGGCGTGACGCCCAGTCGGCGACAGCCCGCGACGAAGTCGGCGGTGTCATAGCCTTTGTCTGCCCCAACCGTGGCGCCGCGCCGGGCGTGACGCGCCAGAAGCTTCAAGGCCGCCTGACGTTCGGCACGCCCATTCGCTTCGGTGACGGCCACATCGACAACAAGGCCGTTGCGGTTCTCCATCAGCACATGGCTCATGTGACACAGCCGGGAGGCCATGCCTTCGGCCTTCTTGAACAGGCGGGCCTCCGGGTCCGTGGTCGAGACGTGCGTGTCATTGGCGCGGGAGCGGCCCTTGAAATCCACTTCGGGATTGCGCCCCGGCGGCCTCGGGCCATCACCGTCCTTGGGCCGGAAGCTCTTGTGCGATGCCCAGGCATCAATCAACGTGCCGTCGACGCTGAAGTGCTCACTGGAAGTCAGCCGCCGCCAGTCGGCCAAGCCCTTGACCCGCTCG
>JAOAIO010000061.1 GCA_026414665.1 Azovibrio sp. | reverse complement strand
CGGCAGCGTCAGATGTGTATAAGAGACAGCCCCTTGCGCGATAAATTCCCCCCCCCCTAAAACCGGTACGGTTCTGCCTTTAAAAAAAGATCCTATAAATTTTTGCTGGTAATGGGAGCGCCGCTTTCGGTGGAAAACTCTACCGACAGCGCAAACGAAGCGGCGCAGAGCGGCCTACGGCCGGGGCACCCCTGCGGGGTTCCCCCGGACAAGCCGGCTCCCCCTCCGGCTCAAATGGCTGGCCTTCGGCCAGGACTGTTTACCAGGGCGCGGCTACCGCCGCGCGGTTCCACTCCGAACCGCCGAGGCCACCAGAACGCACAGGAAGGCCGTAGAGGCGTTTTCCTGCAGGTCTGCAGGGTCAGGGAAGGGGAAGCGCTTAAAACGCGCCTACGGCGCTTCCTGGAGCTTTCTACGACCGCTGAAACTGTCTTGCGGATGCATGGCAGAAGGGACACGCCGCCCCCACGCCGGCCGATGGCCGTCGAGAGGGAGAAAGGCGCTTGCAGCGCCTACCACCCATCCCCCCGCCCTTCCCGCCAGCGGGAAGGGAGCGAGTCGCCCTCTGTCGTCAGGGGTGCAGCCGGCGGGGCGCTTCGCTTCCTTGTCTGCCCCCTGCCGGTGAGCGTTGGGCCGCTCCTGCCGCGTCAAGGGGCCGTGTCCTCGCCCTTCGGGCTGCGGGCCGCACCAACCCCTTGACCCGTCATCCGCTCAAAACCGGGTTCAGGGAGTGGCGCAATAGGAATAATAATAGTAGTATTACGATTACTACCGCTACACCAAAGGGTAACGCGATGGCACTCAGCCCGGACATCAAGGAACGCATCTTCGCCGCCGCCGACCAGCTCCATGCAGCCAGCGAAACCGGCGAGTTTCCAAGCGTGGAGGCCGTGCGCCAGCTCAGCCGTGCCGGCATGAACAACGTGGTCGAGGCGATGAAGGAATGGCGGCAGCAGCAGCGCAAGCAGGTGCAGACGGTCAGGGAGCCGATGCCGGCCGCCTTGCAGGCAGTTTTGCAGGACATGGGGCAGAGCCTGTGGGCCACGGCGCAGCAGCTCGCCAATGAATCGCTAGAGGCCGCCAAGGCAGCATTTGAGGCCGAGAAAGCCGACCTCATCGAGCTATCCGAACAGCAGTCGGAAGCGTTCGACACACAAGCGGCCGAGCTGGAGCGGGTGAAGACGCAGGCGCTCGATGCCGCCCAGGCGCACCAGGACGCCACGGAACGGGCCGCCGCTGAACTTGCCGCCGTGCGGGCCGAGCTGGCCCAGGCACTAACCCGCGCCGAGCGAGCCGAGGCGAAGGCCGACGAGATCGAGCGCCGGGCGACCGACCTGCGGGCCGAACTCGACCGCGCGCACCAGGACGCCGACCATGCCCGCGCCGCTCTGGCAGAGCAGAGGCAAGCCGCGCAGGATGCCGCCACCGAGCGCGACAGCATCCGGGCCGAGCTGGTGAAGACTCAGGCCACCATCGAGGCCGAGCGCAAGGCGAACCAGGAGCAGCAACAGAACACGGCCGCCGAACTGGCGGCGATGCGTGCCGAACTGAACCAGGAGCGGAAAGCGACGGCCGAGGCCCGCGAGAAGGCAGCAGGGCTGGCCGGGCAGCTCGAAGCGACCCAAGCCCAGGCAAGCGCCCTACTCGCCCGACTGGATAAGCCCGAGGCGAAACCGGCCACGACCAGGAAGAAGGAGCCGAAAGCCTGATTCCCGGTAGCGGCGCACATGCGCCGCCTTTCTCGCCACTGGCCCGGTAGGGCCAAGGGGGCGGCGTGCTGATTTGCCCCTCCCCTGCCGTGGTGACAGATCCACGACCTGGCCAGCTCGCCGGCGTCACCAATTCGACCGATGGTGACAGGCCCGCGCGATCGAGGCAGATCCACCGTCACCAAAAGAAAAGCCCCGCCGAGGCGGGGCCGTGGTGCAGACCGAGAGGGACAGTTACCGCCGACGCAGCGCAAGCCAGACATGACGCCAGAAGATACGCCATTCGCCACGCTGGCCGCCATCGAGCAGCAGCGACCGGAACATGGCGAAGGCTTCGGCCGGGCGCTTGCGGTACGCCTGGGCCATCGCTTCGTCGTGCGGCTTGTCCTTCATCTCTCAAGCTCCGTCGCCGGAAGGGGATAGGCCCGCGCGATGTTCTCCATATTGAAGACGTACTCGCGGCGGCCGAGTGTCGAGGGCTTGGCCCCCGTCGCCTTCGCTGCCTGCGCCAGCATGCGCACGTCTCGCGCGTGATCGGCGGCAAGGCCGGGAACCTTGGCTTTGATGCTCCGTGGATTGTCTGCCCGTTCCCACTCTTGCAGCCAATGGGCGATGCGCCGACTATCAGGAAGATAGCCCAGCGAATACCGCATGAGCCGCATCAAGGCTTCGTGTTCAAGTTGTTCAAACATGGCCCGTCACCCCTTTTTCATGCTGCCGCCGTTGGCGCGACCCCATCCGGTCTGCATGTGCTCCTTCACCGCCTGCCGATAAGCAGGGTTCCATGCCGTCCGCCCCATCATGAAGTGTTCCGCTCGACTGCTATTGGTCTGAAGCCCAGTTCTCGGGTCGAGGCGCGTGCGTTGAGCCAAAGGGTTCACTGCATCGACCAGCGGCTTCGCCGGCGAGAGGATTTGACGAAGCCCGAGGGCCGCCATCGAAACGCCGCCGGCCAGCCCGGAGGCGATACCGGATGCCTGTTTCGCAATAAACGTGAGTGCGAGAGTTAGGCCAAGCACTTGCAGACCAACCATGTAGGGGTTCTGCTGACCATCACCGGACAGATTTGCCGTCGCTACGAAGTGGTCAAAGGCAGCGATACCAAATGCCATGACCATTGCCAGGATGACGACGGTAAAGATGTAGTTCAGGACTTGCCCGATCCAGCTATCAAAGAATTTCGCCGTGGCCGGGAACATCAACGCCAGAATGAACAGAGGCCCGAGGGCAAACAGAATGGCAAGAGAGAACTTGGCCACGATGATGTTCACGCCCCCGACAAGAGCGAAGACCAACGTTCCCAGAGAGATGAACAGTGCAGCGAGTACCCAGCTCACGGCCGCGCCGATGTTCCACCCCGCTTCAAGAGCGTGATCTAGGCACGTCGAAGCCAGCCCAGCACCCTTATTCAGCACGTTATCCAGCGTCTCGTAGATCGACCCAGGAGGGGCCGCCGAGCTGGCATCTAGGACGCTGGATAGTCCTGTTTCTAGCCCTTGGAATGTCTCCACGACATGGGTGTGATACCCGTCCGCCGTGAGAGCAAAGACTGAAATGAACCCGATCTTCACGCATTGCTTGATGAAGGTCGGGAAAGGGGCTTCTACGGAGCCTGTGGCAATGGCATAGCCTGTCAGGACGAAATAGAGCGTCACGCCTAGCAGCGCGGTCATCTGGAGCTTGTAAATCAAGTCCGCAGCAGCAGGCACCACAAAGGCATTGGTTGCATTTGTGACGGTTTCGCCGATGAAGGTGAAAAGAGTCCAATCAGCCATTTGTCATTCCCCCTTCTTCTTGAAGGTGGGAGCCGTTGTTTTGATACCGGACTGCGTACCGAAGGCGATAGCCTCCTTTGCCGCTTGTGCATTGACGCAGTTCGGTGTCAGGGCAAGCTCCCCAGGATTGGCTTTGCACTTGGCGAGCATCGCTTCGCGCTCGGCCTTGTGTTCCTTGTACCAATCAACCGACTGGACAGGTTCGGGGGTCTTGTTGCAGCCGACCAGGACGGCCGCGACGACCAAAACGAGGGAGAGCTTTTTCATTTCTGCACCTCCCGCGCTTCGGCCTCAATGATGCGGCCAACACCTTGCGGGCGTTGTGCAGTCTCGTGGGCTTGCAGGTAGTCCAGGGCGTGGGCTAGCTCGGCCGCGTCGATGATGCGAAGTGCCGCCACGGTACGCAAGGCGCTTTCCCTTGTACCGGCCCAATGCCCGGCGAAGCGTTCGCCAGAGTTGCGCAGGATGAACATGCAACCGCCTAGGCAGGCAAGAGAAATGAAGGCCGCCGCATATGGCGAAATTGGGGCCGACTGTCGCGGCAGGGTGAGGCCCGACCAATCCACAGCCGCAACCAGGAACGGCATGATGGCGAGCGTTGCGGCGAGGATGTCGCCTTGGATCATCGAAGGGGCGCGACGGCCGACCTCGCGTGTGAATCCCAGTCTGTCAATGCAGGCCCAAAAGCGCCACATCGCTACCAGGATGAAGAAGCAGAGCGCCATAACTGGCGCGTGGATGTAAGAGATCATGGATTGCCACTCCTTTCGGTTGAAGGGAGGGCATCGGGCTTGTCAGCCGTTCCGCCTGTGGTGGCGGTCTTGCTCCCCATCCGGGAGCGCACCCTAGCGGGCTATCACAACGCGCCTTTCCGCGTGGTCATGCTGTCCTGTTCCAGCCTGTCATACCGGGCGCAGCGCGGAGCCGGTCAAGTAGATGGGCGATGCCCAAAATTAATGTCTCGGTGCTACCAAACGAGCCTATTTTGGCACGTTCTCTAAGCTTTGAGTATAGCCTATTTATGCGCAAATGAGTAAATGAATTTAACTTCACTTGCTCAAAGAAGCAGAAACACAGCCAGTCCAGCCACTACACCGGAGGTCACGCCAGAGACAAGCGCAGCCGACCAGATCGAGCGATTGGTTTCCACCGTCGAGCGGGCCACCTGCCCCATTGCTTCGCCGATTTCCTGCCGTATCGCCTTGCGGGTCGATTCCAATACTTCGGCATGTTCCCGCAGCATGGCCGCTTTCAGCTCGGCCGCCTCGGCATGAAGCTGCCGGGTCTTCGTGTCTCACAGGGTTTGTGCCTGCTTCACCACTTCGCCATTGATCGCCTTGCCGGTCCCCTGCCCTCGCCTGCTGACACTGGCGGCACCGACACGGGCGGCGGCGCTGAAGCTGGCACCGAAGGCGGCACCGATGGCGACCCGGCAAAATTTCGTCATGACGAAATTTCGGGCGGCAACCAGGGGATCGGAATCGACAAGCAAGGCACCGAGCCGAAGACCAAGCCGAAGGCGACCCCCGGCACCGATGGCGACGACACAGGCGCGGGCGGCACCGAACCCGGCGACCTGGGCGAGCTGACCAGTTGGCCGCGTGGCAAGGCCGTATCCGACCCGGACGCCATGAAAAAGCCGCTGTTGCTGGTCGAGTACGAAGGGCGCGCGGCGGCTGTCTTGCTGACCGGGCGAACTTGTTCACCGCTGTAGGCCACGTTTCGATGCCAAGCAAAAGCCGCCGTAAGGCGGCTTTTTCGTTCCCATCACGAAATTCTTCCGTGAGTGTCGGGCGAAAGACCGCGTTTCCCGACAAAAGAGGGCCAAAACTTCGTCATGACGAAAAGTGTGTGGGGGAGTGTGGGCTAATGCAGGATAGGCTAACGCCGGTATTTTGTGCCACACTACGTGAAGCCGGAATCATGTGTGGCGACGGCTTCTCGCGAAGATTTCGTCATGACGAAAATTTCCGGCTGCATGCCCACACATGGGACTCCCCCCTTTCCCCGGAGAAGGCCATGCCAAGAAAAGCCGAAATCGGGGCAACCCGAGACAGTCACATCTACCGCGTTCGCGTCCCCGTCGAGCTGCAAGAGCAGTGGGAAGCGTGGTGTGCCAGGACGGACAAGAAACCATCCGAGGTGATGCGGGCACTGATGCGCTACATCGTCCAGGACGACATGCCGGCCGAGGTGCGCGACTGGATCGCCGCCCAGGCAGCCGGCCAGCCCGACGACGGGCCGAAGGAGCGAATCGAGGTTCGCTTGACACCGACCGAGTACCAAGGCGTCACGACCAGGGCCGAGGCCGAGGGCTGTTCGCCTACCCGCTGGATCGTCAATTGCGTGCGGGCCAGTCTGACCCATGAGCCGCAATTCACGATGGAGGCGACCAGGGCGCTATGGGAATCGTCCTATCAGCTCCGAAGCATCGGCCGGAACCTGAACCAGATCACCAAGCGACTGAACGAAGGCGGGCGCGTCAGTCTCAAGGCGGAGCAGATCGAGAAGCTGGCGACGTACATCTACAGGCACACGGACAAGGTGGCTGCCGTCCAGGATGCAAGTCTTAGCCGCTGGAAGCTGGACATCGAGCCGGGCGGCAAGGCCGCCTTTCCCCTGCCCGGCGCAGCGTCGGGGGGCAGCGTGTAGGCCGGGGAGGATCGAGCACGGGCGCTTTACCGCCCAGGGCAATACGCATATACTCCAATGAGTAAATACGTTTTCACTCAAAGGATGCTATATGCACGTCATCGCCGTTCTGAACCAAAAGGGCGGGTCGGGTAAGACGACCATCGCCACACACCTAGCCCGCGCCTTGCAGTTGGACGGCAAGGATGTCTTGCTTGTCGATTCCGACCCCCAGGGCAGTGCCCGCGATTGGGCCGCCGTGCGCGAGGACAACCCGCTGGCCGTTGTCGGCATCGACCGGCCGACCATTGACCGCGACTTGAAGGCCATCGGCCGGAAAGACTTCGTGGTGATCGACGGAGCGCCCCAGGCGGCCGACTTGGCCGTGTCGGCCATCAAGGCCGCCTCGTTCATCCTGATCCCGGTGCAACCCTCCCCCTACGACATTTGGGCGACGGCCGATCTTGTCGAGCTGGTGAAGCAGCGGATCGAGGTCACGGACGGCAAGCTGCAAGCCGCCTTTGTCGTGTCCAGGGCCATCAAGGGCACCCGCATCGGGGCCGAAGTCACCGACGCATTGAACGGCTACGGCCTACCCGTCTTGGAGTCACGCATCACGCAGCGGGTGATTTATCCAGGTACGGCTGCCGCCGGAACCACGGTCATGGATGACGAACCCGAGGGTGACGCCGCCCGCGAGGTGCGCGCCCTGATGGCCGAGATTACGCAAAAACTCATTTGAGTTTATGAGGATTTGAAATGATGAGCACAAAAGGCACCCTCAGCGCAGGCCGGCCGAGCGCGAAGACCAACAAGGCCGCAACCCTTGCCAGTCTTGCCGACAAGGCGACCACCAAGCGCGTGAACTTCGACTTGAGCGCCGAGCAGCACACCAAGCTCAAGGTCTATGCCGCCAAGCAGGGAAAGACCGTCAAGGAGCTGCTGACGGATTTCGTTGAACAGCTTCCGAGTGATTGAGTAAATGAGTTTAAGAGCGAATCATCAAAGCGAGGCGGGGGGCGACAATGCTGCAAGTGGTCGATAACGTGCGCAAAGAGGTTTCCCCGCGCATCGCGCAGAAACGTAAGGCCGAGTTCGGCCAGTTCATGACGCCTTCGAGCGTGGCCCGCTTCATGGCGTCCCTGTTCCCGGCCAGCACCCTGCAGACCTGTCGGCTACTGGATGCCGGCGCCGGGGTAGGCGCCTTGTCGTGCGCGTTCCTGGATCGCTGGACGGCCGGCGGCTTCGGCTTCGAGACGGTCGAAGCGACCGCCTACGAGATTGACGACATCTTGCGGGGGCACTTGGCGCAGCACCTGGCCGGCTACAACCAGGTCAAGACGAACATCATCGCGGGCGACTACATCGAGCTGGCGACCGCCGAAGGTCTGCAGGGTCAGGGCTACACCCATGCCATCCTCAATCCGCCCTACAAGAAGATCAACAGCAATTCCGCTCACCGGCTGGCCCTGCGCCGTGTCGGCATCGAGACGGTGAACCTGTATAGCGCCTTCGTCGCGCTAGCTGTCGCCCAGGCCGCGCCGGGCGGGCAGATCGTTGCCATCATCCCGCGCAGCTTCTGCAATGGGCCGTATTACCGACCGTTCCGCGACTTCATTCTTGAGCGTGCGGCCGTCCGTCACATGCACCTGTTCGAGTCGCGCAGCAAGGCATTCAAGGATGACGAGGTGCTGCAAGAGAACATCATCATCCGCTTGGAGCGGGACGGCCAGCAGGGGCCGGTGACGGTCACGACATCGACCGATGACACCTTCGCCGACCTTGTGACCCACGAACACCCGTTCGACCGGATCGTGTTCCCGGATGACCCGGAGCGGTTCATTCACGTTCCCACGTCCCCGGAGAAGAACGCCATCGAGCTATCCGAGGCGATCCGCTCCACGCTGGGCGACCTGGGCATCAAGGTATCCACCGGCCCGGTGGTCGATTTCAGGCTGAAAGAGCACCTGCGTGACATGCCAGGGGAGGGCACCGTTCCCTTGCTGTATCCGGGCCATTTCAGCAGCACCGGCACCACATGGCCCATCGAGGGCATGAAGAAGCCGAACGCCATCGAGCGCAACGCCGACACCGAAAAATGGCTGTACCCGAGCGGCTTCTACTGCGTGGTTCGCCGCTTCTCGTCCAAGGAAGAAAAGCGCCGGATCGTGGCGAGCGTGGTCGAGCCGAGCGCCTTCGGTGACGCGCCCGTGTTGGGCTTCGAGAACCACCTGAACCTGTTCCACGAGAACAAGCGCGGATTGCCCGAGGCGCTGGCCCGTGGTCTGGCCGTGTTCCTGAACACAACCGCGGTTGATGAGAATTTCAGGCGCTTCAACGGCCATACCCAGGTCAATGCGACCGACCTCAAGCTGATGAAGTACCCGAGCCGTGAAACCCTGATCGAGCTTGGCGAGTGGGCCATGCAGCAAGGAACGCTCACGCAAGAACAGATCGACACCAAGCTAGGAACTCTGACCGAATGAACGACAAGAACGACTACATCGAGGCCGCGCACCAGATCATCATTGCCCTGGGCCTGCCCAGAGCGCAGCAAAACGAGCGCTCCGCGCTGTCGCTGCTGGCCCTGCTGAACCTCACGCCGGGCAAGGCGTGGGCCGACGCGGAAAACCCGCTTGTGGGTATCACGCCCATCATGGATTGGGCGCGCGAGCACTACGGCAAGGAGTACGCACCGAACACCCGCGAGACGTTCCGCCGGCAGACCATGCACCAGTTCTGCGATGCCGGCATTGCCCTTTACAACCCGGACAAGCCCGACCGGCCGGTGAACAGCCCGAAGGCCGTCTATCAGATCGAGCCGGCCGCGCTGGCCCTGCTGCGTACCTTCGGCACGCCGGCATGGCATGACAGCCTGACCGCCTATCTGGCCGAGCGGGAAACGCTGGTTGCCCGCTATGCCAAGGAGCGCGAACAGAACCGTATCCCGGTCGAGATTGCGCCGGGCAAGGAAATCACCCTCAGCCCCGGCGAGCATAGCGAGCTGATCCGGGCCATCATCGAGGACTTCGCCCCGCGCTTCGCGCCGGGTAGCGTGCTGGTCTATGCCGGCGACACGGGCGACAAGTGGGGCTACTTCGACGCGCCCTTGCTGGCCGGCCTAGGCGTCGATGTGGATTCACACGGCAAGATGCCCGACGTGGTGTTGCACTTCACCGCGAAAAACTGGCTGCTGCTGGTCGAGTCCGTCACCAGTCACGGCCCGGTCGATGGCAAGCGGCACGCCGAGCTGGCGAAGCTGTTCGCCGGATCGACCGCCGGGTTGGTCTATGTGACCGCCTTCCCGAACCGGGCCATCATGGGCCGCTACCTGGGCGAAATCGCCTGGGAAACCGAAGTGTGGGTGGCTGATGCACCGTCCCACCTGATCCACTTCAACGGCGTGCGCTTCCTTGGCCCGTACCCCACTGAATGACCGTAGGAGGATCTATGTCCAACGAGACAGCGAAAGAGGTACTGCGCGGCTACGGCAGAGCCAACGCGGCCGGGCTGGCGTCCCTGATGGATGTCGAGGACTGGCAGCGCATCGCCCGCCAGGAGCTGGAGCGCCGGGCAACCAGCATCGTGCAGGCGCTGGACGATGCCACCCTTGAAGCCATAGCGGCCGGTGAAATCGACATGCAGGCCATGTGCCGGCAAGTGCTCGAAGAACAGGGCAGGGCGCAGGCTTAAACGCTCATGCGAGTTATTGAGCAAACGAGTTTTTGAGTAAATGAATGGTGACAGGCCCGCGCACCAGGTCAAGCGGGTTTGTCACCAGTTGCGGCCCCTTCCTTCATACCCGGCGCGTACTTGTAGAGCGTGCTACGCCCGATCTTGAGCGCCTTGCAAATCTCCGTCACCGACCGATTTCCGGCGGCCATCGCCTGAATCGCAGCGACCTTCTCAGGGGGCAGGGCAGGGCGTCCGCCCTTGCGCCCGCGTGCCCTCGCAGCAGCAAGCCCCGCGTGCGTGCGCTCCACGATCAAGCGCCGCTCGAACTCGGCCAGCGCCGCGAACACATGGAACACCAGACGGCCGGCGGCCGAGCTGGTTTCAATCCGTTCCGTGACACTCTCGAAGCCGACCCCGGCGGCTTCCAGCTCGCCCACGATCTTGACCAGCTCGGGCAGCGAGCGCCCGAGGCGGTCGAGCCGCCACACGACCAGGACATCCCCCTTGCGGGCATACGACAGGGCTTCATCCAGGCCCGGCCGGGCCGCCTTCGCGCCGCTGGCCGTGTCGGTGAACACCTTTTCGCAGCCGGCCGCCGTCAAGGCGTCCCGCTGCAAGTCCATACGCTGATCGTCGGTCGATACCCGCGCGTAACCGATCTTCATGTTTTCGTCCGTTTATTCGATGAAACCGGCAGTTTATAGACTTTGATTTATAGACGCCATTGCGGACACAGAACAGGCCCGAAAGCAGGGCAGGGCGGGCCGGTGTTGCGTAATCCACAAAACGACCGTTTTCGGACTGTTGCGCAGTGATGGCATTAGGCCTAGAATGCTTTCATTGATAGCGCAAAGCGCAGGAGGCCAACATGGCGACAGTTACCGTTAGAAATCTGCCGGACGAGGTGCATCGCGCGCTTCGAGTACGCGCAGCAACGCACGGCCGCAGCACCGAGGCCGAAATCCGCGACATCCTCGAATCGACCGTTCGCCCGCCGGAGCGGCTTCGCCTGGGCACGGCCTTGGCCGAGTTGGGCCGCCGCGTCGGGCTGACCGATGACGACATCGCAGCCTTCGAGCAGGTGCGCGACAAGACCCCGGCCGAGCCTGTGAGGTTTGAATGATCGTCTTGGATACCAACGTCGTTTCCGAGGCGATGAAAGCGGAACCGAATCCCGCCGTGCGGGCGTGGCTGGATGAGCAGGCGGCCGAAACCCTCTACCTGTCCAGCGTCACGCTTGCCGAACTGCTGTTCGGTATCGGTGCCTTGCCGTCCGGCCGGCGCAAAGATGCGCTGTCGCAAACGCTGGATGGCCTGCTGGAGCTGTTCGGGGATCGCGTGCTTGCCTTCGACACCGACGCAGCGCGGCACTACGCCGAGCTGGCCGTTACCGCCCGTGCCGCCGGCAAGGGCTTCCCCACACCAGACGGCTACATCGCCGCCATTGCGAACGCTCGCGGCTTCACCGTCGCCACGCGCGACGTTGCGCCGTTCCAAGCGGCCGGCCTCAACGTCATCAACCCGTGGGAGGCCATGCAGTGACGGCACAGAACAGTTTCCCCACGGCGCTGTCAGCGCCGTGACAACGTGGTGACGCCGGCGAGCTGGCCAGGTCGCCGAGCTGTCACCAATACCAACCCCGGCGCGCCAACGCCGGTTTTTCTAGGAGTGGCGAACGATGAACCAGAGCATTGAACAGACGGGTATCCCGCAAGACCAGAGCGAGGGCTTTGTGAACGCTTTCTTTGAACAGTTGGAGCCGAGGCCGAAGAAGGCCCGGCCGTGGACGTTTGACCGCCTGAACGCGGCTTGCGACACCCCCGGCGCAGAGCCGGTGCAGGCGGTTTTGTATCCCGACGATGCCGCCGGCTTCACGCTGTACGCGCGTCAGGGCCGCACGTTGCGCGCCGTCACCTACCACGGCCAGCCGGTGCGCTTCCGCACGTTCGAGAAGGCGCTTACCACGCTGGCCGACGTGTCCGGCCTGTCGCCGGAAATCGTTGTCGATGCCTCGAACTGGCGCGAGGAGAGCGGGCCGCTATGAGGCCAGAAAAGAAAAGCCCGACACGCGCCAACGTGTCGGGCCGGGTGCGGCCCCGGAGTGGCGAACTCAGTAAGGGCCGCTGACCATTACCAAAACAGGCGAATGACCATGACCAATCTTAGCAAAAACGGGAACCGACAGACAGCCCTAGACCTGGGCGACCAGTTCGACGAAGCGGCCTACCGTGCCGAGCTGATCGCCGCCGGCATCGAGCCGGCCGCCGCTGCCGATGTTGCCGCCAAGACCGCCCAGGCGCGCGGCAAGCGTGATCGCTCGCCGCTGAATGTCGGTGCATCGCTGAACCTGCCGCCAGCCGTCAAGGATGCCGTGCAGCGCGTTGAGCGCGCCCAGGAGAAGGCCACGCCGGCCAAGAAGGCCAGCGCCGGCCGTGCCTTGGCCCTCAGCAAGCAGGAGGGCAAGCTGCTGGAGGTGGCGACCGACATCGCCACGACGCCGCCATCCGGCGAGGACATGGCTTTCACCCATGCCGTGCTGTGTCAGGTCGGTTTGCCCCGCGCCAAGGTCGAGGGCCGCGAGTTCATGCGCCAGTCCGGCCAAGCCTGGGTGAACGTGCAAGCCGGCTGGCTGGACGAGGGCAAAGGGCCGGTGCAGCAGCCCATTCCCTACGGGGTGATGCCGCGCCTTGCGCTGGCCTGGGTTTCCACGTTTGCGGTGCGCCACGGCACGCGCGAAATCCCCATCGGTGACAGCGCGGCTGACTTCCTGCGCCTGATGCTGGGAGCCGATACCGCGAGCCAGGGCGCACGCTACACGACCTTGCGCAAGCAGATGCACGCCTTGGCCGCGTGCCGCTTGCAGCTCGGTTTCCGAGGCCGCACGTTCAACGGTCAGCCCGTCGAGCAGTTCGACGCCTGGGTGTCCAACCGCGACAGCCAGCAAAAGCCGCTTTGGCCGGGCGTGATGACGCTCTCAGAGCACTACTTCAACGAGCTGCGTGATAGCGCCGTGCCGCTGGACAATCGCGCCCTGCACGCGCTGAAAGGCTCCGCGCTGGCCTTGGACGTGTACGCATGGCTGGCCCATCGTCTGCACCGCATCGAGGGCAAGGGCGTTGTGCTGCATTGGAAGTCGCTGCGCGAGCAGTTCGCCCAGGAGTACAAGGGCAAAGACCCGGACAAGGACTTCAAGAAGGAGTTTCTGCCGGTGCTGCGCAAGGTGCAGGCCGTCTATCCGAGTGCCAACGTCAAGCAGGTGACGGGCGGGCTGCTGTTGCTCGGCTCGCCGCCACCGATTCCGAAGAAGCTCACAAAGTAGGCTCACCCTGGCGATGCCAGGGCCGGGCTATCGTGCTGCGCATCGAGCCTGCCGGCATGGCCGACTGTCTCGCCCCTTCGGGCTTCTATCCCTTTCGTTCCGCCGTCCCGGCGGGTCGTGGTGACATCGCATCGAGCTGGCCAGCTCGGCCGCGTCACCATCGCATGACTGAGCGCGATAAATCGCCCCCCCCTCGACTGGCCGCCAAGCCGCGCCAGAACGATAAATCACCCCCCCCCTTGATCCGCCGCGACCGGCGTCCGACTGGTGACAGATCGGCGCGACCAGGTGCGCGCGTTGTCACCATCGCGGAAAGTGGAAAAACCCTGTGGATAGTGCGACTTATCCACGATAAATCGCACCCCCCCAGCGCTGTCTCTTATACAC
>JAOAIO010000060.1 GCA_026414665.1 Azovibrio sp. | reverse complement strand
GTGCAAGGCAATGCCGGAGATGAGGTCGATGAGTTCGCCCAGCATGACCTTGTTGAGCGCGGGGCGGGCGGAGGCCTTGGGCAGCACGCCTTTCAAAGACTCGTTGTCCTTCTCGATGGCGCGCATGGCGTCGTCGATCATGGTGCCGATCTCAGGCCGCTTGGCATTGGCCTGCAAGTGCGACCAGCGCGCCGCCGATGGCACCCAAAAGATGTTGTCGGCGAGGTATTCGTCCTTGTCCTCGGCGGCTTGGGGGTCTTCGGCCAAGAGCGCCTGGTGCTTGGCCTCGAAGGCATCCGAGATGTACTTCAAGAAGATCAAGCCCAGTGCGACGTGCTTGTAGTCAGAAGGCTCCATGTTGCCGCGCAGCTTGTCGGCGGCCTTGAAGAGCTCGGCTTCAAAGCCGAGGGTGCCGCCGTTGCCGTGCTTGGCGGTGTGGTTCTGTGCCATCGTGTGCTTATCCTTTGCTTGATGTCTGGGCGGCCGAGGCTGGGGGCGGCGCGCGCTTGGCGTGCTCGGCGCCGTGCAAGCCTAGCGTGCGTTTCCAGCCGCGGCTATCGCCGTTTTGCATGACAAGGGGGTGGCATGTCCTCCTTGCCGGGGGCGGACATTACGCATTGGCGCCACCACGCGCAAGCCGACGCGTCTTGGGGCGTGATCGATGTCGGGCCGCGCGCGGCGCCGGTGCAGCATTAGAAGTTGACGATATAAACCATTGGTAATAATTTGCATGGACCGGGCGGATGGGGCAGGGATGAGGGGGTATCGTCGTGCCCATGGCCTGTCCGACCGCGACGCATTATTCAAACACACCAAGACACGGGGGAGTAGTTTCAATGACGGACCTACGACAAAAACCGGGGCGGCTTAGGCCAGCGCCGGAGAATTTTCTTAGCGAGGAGGAAGTGGCCGCCGTGGCCAGCCAGGGGGCGAGCAGCCGCCGTGACTTTCTGCGTAAGAGCTTTCTCGCGGCGGCGGGCGCCATGACCGCGCCGGTGGTGGCCCATGCCGCCGACGGCGATCCCAACATTCTCAGCAACCCGCCCTGGACTACCAGCCTGGGCCTGCCGGTGGCGGCTAATCCTTATGGCATGCCGTCTAAGTACGAGCGCAACCTGGTGCGGCGTGAGTCCCCGGGGCTGACCCGGGTTTCCGCTGCCTCGGTGGCGTTTACGCCTTTGCAGGGCCTCTTTGGCATCATCACCCCCTCCGGTTTGCATTTCGAGCGCCACCACCAGGGCTGGCACGATGTGGATCCTTCCAAGCATCGCCTCATGGTCAATGGTTCCGACCCCGGCTTCTTGAAGCAGGCCAAGGTCTATACCATGGATGACATCATGCGCTTGCCGTCGGTGTCGCGCATCCATTTCATTGAGTGTGGCGCCAACACCGGCATGGAGTGGGGGAATGTGGCCGTGCCGACCGTGCAGTATTCGCACGGCATGTTGTCCTGCTCCGAATTCACGGGCGTGCCTTTGCGCCTCATCCTCGAAGATTGCGGCGTCGATTTCAAAAAGTGCCGCTATGTCCTTGCCGAAGGTGCTGACGGTTCGTCAATGACCCGCACCATCCCCATGGAAATGGTCGAATCCGGCGAGGTGCTCGTCGCCTATGGCATGAACGGCGAGATGCTGCGCCCCGAGAACGGCTATCCGTTGCGTCTCGTGGTGCCTGGGGTGCAGGGGGTGTCTTGGGTGAAATGGCTGCGCCGCATCGAGGTGGGCGACAAGCCCTATGCCACCAAGGACGAGGCGGTGCATTACATCGATTTGATGCCCGATGGCCTGCACCGCCAATACACCTCGATCCAGGAATGCAAGTCGGTCATCACCACGCCTTCGGGGGGGCAGATGCTGCTCGATACCGGCTTTTATAACGTCACCGGCCTGGCTTGGTCGGGGCGCGGCAAGATCACGCGCGTGGATGTTTCTTTCGATGGCGGCATCAACTGGAAGACGGCGCGTCTCGAAACTCCGGTGCTCTCCAAGGCGCTCACGCGCTTTAACATCGACTGGGTCTGGGACGGCAAGCCGGCCATCCTGCAATCGCGGGCCATCGACGAAACCGGCTACGTGCAGCCCAGCTATGGCCAGCTGCGCGCCGTGCGCGGCACCAAGTCGATCTACCACAACAACGCCATCCAGTCCTGGAAGGTCTCGGAAACCGGGGAGGTGAGCAATGTCCAGGTTCTCTAAATCGCTGCTCGCCCTAGCCCTGGCTGGCCTGGCAGGGTCGGTTTCGGCCTTTGACAACTACAAAGGCCTGGGCCGCCCCGCGACCGAAGCCGAGATCAAGGCCTGGGACATCGACGTGCGGCCCGACTTCAAAGGCTTGCCCAAGGGCGCCGGCAGTGTCGATCTGGGCGCCGAGGTGTTCGAGGCCCGCTGCGCCAGCTGCCATGGCTCCTTTGGCGAGTCGAACGAAGTGTTCACCCCGCTCGTGGGCGGCACCACCCAGGATGACATCAAGACCGGGCGCGTGCAGTCGCTGCGCGATGGGTCGGCGCCGCAGCGCACGACTTTGATGAAGGTGGCGACCATTTCCACCTTGTTCGACTACATCAACCGGGCCATGCCTTGGACCGAGCCGAAGTCCCTGAAGCCGAACGAGGTTTATGGCATCCTTGCCTACCTGCTCCATCTCGCTGAGATCGTGCCCGCGGATTTTGAACTTTCGGACCGAAACATCGCCGAAGTGCAAAAGCGGATGCCAAACCGCAACGGCATGACGACCGATCACGGCATGTGGCCGGGCAAGGGCTTGGGCAATGGCGGCAAGCCGGATGTGAAGAACGTGGCCTGCATGAGGCACTGCAAGAAGGAGGTGCAATTGGTGTCGAGCTTGCCCGACTATGCCGCCGACGCGCATGGCAACCTGGCGGAGCAAAACCGCGAGGTGGGCCAAGCCCGGGGCAAGGTCACGGGCGCCAAGTCCGAGGCCAAGGCGGCCGAGCCGCTGTCCGAATCGGCGCGCCTTAGCCAGCTTGCCAATACGTCGGGCTGCATGGCCTGCCACGGCGTTAACGGCAAGATCGTCGGCCCCGGTTTCAATGAGGTGATGGCCAAGTACAAAGGCCAAGCCGAGGCCGAAACCCAATTGGCCCACAAGGTCAAGGCGGGAGGTGCCGGGGTGTGGGGGTCCGTCCCCATGCCGCCTCATCCGCAGCTTTCTGATGCAGATGCAGCCGCGCTCGTCAAATGGATTTTGTCGGGCGCCCCGGCAAAGTGACTGAACCCTCAACAAGGAGACAATGCATGATTAAGCAACGTCGTGAAGTGCTCAAGACCGGCGGCGGTCTGGGTGTGCTGGGTCTGCTGGCAGCTGCCGGTGTGATCAAGCCCGAACTGGCCCTGGCGGCCTGGAACGAAAGCGCCTTCAAGGCCGGCAGCCTGGAAAAGACCCTGGCGGCTTTGGGCGCTGGCAAACCCGCCAACTCTGGCGACATCAGCATCAACGCCCCGGATATCGCCGAAAACGGCGCTGTGGTGCCGATTGGGGTGTCTACCAGCCTGCCCAAGGTGGAATCCATCGCCATCCTGATCGAGAAGAACCCGGATGCGCTCGCCGCTATCTTCAAGCTGCCCGAGGGCACCGAGGCCAACGTCCAGACGCGCTGCAAGATGGGCCAGACGTCCAATGTCTATGCCCTGGTGAAAGCCGATGGCAAGTTCCTGATGGCGATGAAGGAAGTCAAAGTCACCCTGGGCGGCTGCGGCGGCTAACCCAACAGATCGAGGAGAGAATGACATGGCAAATCCCATGAAGATCCGTGCCGCTTCCAAGGACGGCGTGACCGAAGTCAAGGTGCTGATGAGCCACGAAATGGAAACCGGCCAGCGCAAGGACTCTTCCGGCAATCTCGTGCCCGCGCATTTCATCACCGAGCTCACTGCTACCTGGAATGGCAAGACCGTGCTCGAAGCCCAGTTTGGTCCTGCCGTTTCCAAGAACCCCTACCTGGCCTTCAAGTTCAAGGGCGGCGCCAAGGGCGACAAGGTGGTCGTGAGCTGGAAGGACAACAAGGGCGATTCGCGCACCGACGAAGCGGCCATCGCCTGATCTTGCGACGATTCGGCAGTCAATAGCCAAGCGGGCGCCGGTTGGGGCCCGCTCATAACACTCAACACCTCGACGGAGGGGACATGAAACACAGCGTGCTTGCCGGCCTCTTGGCCTGGGCAGTCTGCTCAGGCGTGCAGGCCGATTCGGCCACCGACGAAATCGCCCGCTACCGAGAAATGATTGCCGACGGCAATCCTTCCGAACTCTTCGCGCTTCAGGGCGAGGCGCTTTGGAAGCAAAAGCGCGGCCCCAAGAATGCTTCGCTCGAACAATGCGATCTTGGCCTCGGTCCTGGCGTGGTCAAAGGCGCAAGCGCCCGCCTGCCGCGTTATTTCAAGGATACCGGCAAGGTAGAGGACCTCGAGACGCGTCTCATGACGTGCATGCAGACGCTTCAGGGCATCGATCCCAAGCTCGTCATCGACGCGCCTTGGGGCAAGGGCGAGAAAGAGACGATGCAGGCGCTCGTGGCCTATATCGTTACCGAATCGAACGGCGAGAAAATCGCCATCGACATGCGTCCGCCGCAGATGAAGAAGATGTACGAGCTGGGCAAGATGGCTTTCTACTATCGCGGCGGTCCCATGGATTTTTCCTGCGCCACTTGCCATGGCGACAAGGATAAGCGCATCCGCTTGCAGGACCTGCCCGATCTGCGCACCCAGGCGGGCGCTGCCGCGGGTTGGGGCACCTGGCCGGCCTATCGGGTTTCGAATGGCCAGTTTTGGACCATGCAGCATCGCCTAAGCGACTGTTTCCGTCAGCAGCGCTTCCCCGAGCCGATTTATGGCTCGGATGTGACCATCGCCTTGTCGGTGTATATGGCGGCTACCGGCAACGGCGGCACGGTGCTCACGCCCGGCATCAAGCGCTAAGGAGACGATCATGAAAAAACTCTTGCTGGCCGCGCCGCTGCTCTGGGCGCTGCAAGGCGTGGCGCTCGCCAACGACGAGCTGCGGCCCGCGTTCAAGGCCATGTTGGATGCTTCCTTCAAGACCACCGGCATTGCCGCCAAGTACCGCATCTATCAGCTGGATTTCCAGGCGGCCTGTTCCCAGCCCAAGCCGCCTCCGGCAAGTGTGCAAAAAGCCATCGAGGCGGCGCAGATGCAAACCATCCGCTACCCGGCCGATGGCCATTATTTCGGTGATTGGCGCGAGGGCGAGAAAATCGCCATCAGCGGCCGTGGCTTGACTTGGACCGACAAAACCCCGACCGACAACGGTGGCGGCTGCTACAACTGTCACCAGATGAGCCACCACGAAATCGCCTACGGCACCATCGGCCCGAGTCTGCTCAACTACGGCAATGTCCGCGGTCGGAGCGAGGACATCATCAAATACACCTGGGGCAAGATCTGGAATGCCAAGGCTTTCAATGCCTGCAGCAACATGCCGCGCAACGGCGATGCGGAAATTCTCACCGAGGAGCAGATCCGGCATTTGATGGCGTATTTGTTCGACCCGGCTTCTCCGGTCAATAAGCCGTAAGACCTTCGCGCCTCGCCCGGCAGTCTTTCTGCCGGGCTTTTTTGTCCGGGTGCATGAGTGATCGTTAATTTGCTGTATTTGAGAGGAATGAATCCATGCGCATGAATCGCCGCGAGTTCTTGCAGCTGCTCGCCGTCGCCGCTGGCGGCGGCCTCGCGCTGCATAACGATTTCGCCCAGGCCGCACAGGCGGCCGGTCAGCTGTACGATCTGCCGCGGTTTGGCAATGTGAGCCTGTTGCACATCACCGATTGCCATGCTCAGCTTTTGCCGATCTATTTCCGTGAACCGAACGTCAATCTCGGCATCGGCGCCATGCAGGGTAAGGTGCCGCATCTCGTCGGCGAGCATCTGCTGAAAGCCTTTCACATCAAGCCCGGCACGGCCGAGGCGCACGCTTTCACCTACCTCGATTTCGAGCAGGCGGCGCGGACCTACGGCAAGGTGGGCGGCTTTGCCCATCTCGCCACCCTGGTCAAGCGCGTCAAGGCGAGCCGCCCGGGCGCCTTGCTGCTCGATGGCGGCGATACCTGGCAAGGTTCCGGCACCGCGCTTTGGACCAACGCCCAGGACATGGTGGATGCCTGCAAGCTTTTGGGCGTAGACGTCATGACCCTGCACTGGGAGGCCACCTATGGCGAAGAGCGCGTCAAGGAAATCGAGGAAAAAGACTTCGCCGGCCAGATCGACATCGTCGCCCAGAACGTCAAGACCACCGACTTCGGCGACCCGGTGTTCAAGCCCTATGTGATCAAGCCGATCAACGGCATCCCCGTGGCCATCATTGGCCAAGCCTTCCCCTATACGCCGATCGCCAATCCCCGCTGGCAGGTGCCCAACTGGAGCTACGGCATCCAGGACGAGAACATGCAGGCGGTGGTGGATGAAGCTCGGGGCAAGGGCGCCCAGGTGGTGGTGGTGCTCTCTCACAACGGCATGGACGTGGACCTGAAGATGGCTTCCCGGGTGAAGGGCATCGACGCCATTTTTGGCGGCCATACCCACGATGGCGTGCCCCAGCCGGTGGTGGTGAAGCATTCCGGGGGCCAGACGCTCGTCACCAATGCCGGCTCGAACGGCAAATACCTGGGGGTGATGGATTTCGACGTGAAGCACGGCAAGGTGGTGGGCTACCGTTACCGGCTTCTGCCCGTGTTCGCCAACTTCCTGCCTGCCGACCGCGACATGCAGGCGCTGATCGACAAGGTGCGCGCGCCGTATCTCGACAAGCTCTCGGAAAAGCTGGCCGTGACCGAAGGGCTTTTGTATCGGCGCGGTAACTTCAACGGCACGTTCGACCAGGTGATCTGCGATGCCCTGATGCACGTCAAGGGGGCTGACATCGCCTTTTCTCCAGGCTTTCGCTGGGGGACCTCGCTGTTGCCGGGCGACACCATCACCCTGGAGCACGTGCTCGATCAGACCGCCATCACCTACCCCTGGACGACGCTCACCGAAATGACCGGCACTACCATCAAGACCGTGCTGGAGGATGTCTGCGACAACCTGTTCAACCCCGATCCTTACTATCAGCAGGGGGGCGACATGGTGCGTGTCGGTGGCTTGCAATACACCTGCGACCCGACCGCGAGCATGGGCAACCGTATCCAGGACATGCGCCTCAAAGGCCAGCCGCTCGACCCTAACAAGGTCTACAAAGTGGCGGGCTGGGCGCCGGTGTCGGAAGAAGCCAAGGGCGCCGGCGCGCCAATCTGGGATGTGGTGGCCGAATACTTGCGCGCCATCAAAACCGTCAAGCCTGTCGAACTCAACCTACCCACTTTGAAAGGCGTAGCCGGCAATCCCGGCATCGCACTGTGAACCATTCGGGAGAAACCTATGAAACGTAGCATCCATACCCTCGTGACGCTCTGTATGTTGGCATTGAGCAGCCTCGTCTTTGCCCAGTGGGCGCCGGAAAGCACCGATTGGAGCAAGCTGCCCGAGATCAAAGTGTCCAAGCTTGGGCTTTATCTCACCCCGAAGCAGGCGTTCGAGATGAAGCAAAGGGAGGGTAACAAGGTCGCTTTCTTCGATGTTCGTACCCGTTACGAGGCCATGTACGTCGGCATGGCCACGCCGGTCGATGCCCTGATTCCTTTCGTCGAACACCAAGAGCTGATGCAAGAATGGGATGACAAGCGGCACATGTATAAGCTCGAACCCTTCCAGGATTTTTTGCCGGAAGTGGAACGCCGCTTGGCCCAGCTCGGCTTGCAGGGCAAGGACGTGCCGATCATCCTCATCTGCCGTTCTGGCGACCGTAGCTCTAAGGCCGCCGACCGGCTGCAAGCTGCCGGCTATACGCGGGTCTATAGCGTAGCTGAAGGCTTCGAGGGCGATGCCGCCAAGGATGGGCCGCAGGCCGGCCAGCGCATCGTCAATGGTTGGAAGAACGCCGGTCTGCCCTGGACCTACAAGCTCGACAAGGCCAAGATGTACTTCCCGCGCTGATCCGCTGAGCGCGCCCCAGCCGCGCGGGTAGTCGCGCGCTTGGGGCGAGGCTCGGCGGTCAGCGGTTGACGTCTACCACCACGCGGCCGCGCACTTGCCCAGCCAAGAGGCGCGCCGCGGTCGGAATCGCATCGGCGAGGCCGATGTCTACCGTCGACGGTCGAGCCAGTAGTCGGTGAGGCCGGCGCCGATCCACATCGCGATGAGGGTGAGCCAGGCGGTGAGGGCGAAGATGGCAGCCCCGGAAATACCGGCGCCGACGGCGCAGCCACCGGCAAGCATACCGCCAAAGCCCATGGCTATGGCGCCGAGAATGTAGCGGCGCATACTCTGACCATCTTTGAAGCCTTCGAGTTTCAGCTCCTGGCTTTGCCAGGCGGCGATGAAAGCGCCGAGGGCCACGCCGGGAACGAGACCGAGATCGAAGTCGAGGGCGGGCTCCCACGGCGAGAGCACGCGCATCAGGGTGCGGGCGGAGGGGCCGGTGAAGCTCAAGGCTTCTACCGGGATTGGCGTGAAAGCCTGTAGCGAGATTTGGTAAGTGGCGAGCCAGGCTAGGGCCACCGTCAGGCCGACGCCGATGCCGCCCCACAGGCCCCAGGCAAAGAGTCGGGCCCGGCGCGCGCAGTAGAGCGCCGCGAGCAGCCAGACGAGGCCGAACGCTAGGCCACCGCCATGGCCCCAGCCGAGCAGGGCGAGTAGGTTGCGGCTATCGGCGGGCACGGTCCACCAGCCGGCGATCCACTGGCGTAGCGGCGCGAGGCTGCCAGCGAGCGCGGCCTGGGCGGTGACGGCGAAGATGAGCCCGGCCAAGAGCGCGCGTAGATTGCCGTTGGCGGCGAGCACCAGCATACGGCTCGAACAGCCGCGGGCCAAAACCATGCCGATGCCGAACAGCAGGCCGCCGACGAGGGCGCCGGAGAGGCTGCCGCGGCTAGAAAGCTGACGCGCCGCGCTGGCATCGAACTCCCCCAGCCAGCTAAGGAGTTGGGTGGCCAATAATGCCGTGGCGAAGGCGAAGAGCCAGACGGCGAGCTTTGCCGTGCCGCTTCTGCGCCAGAATTCGATGCACGCGGAACGTAGGCAAAAGCGCGAGCGTTGGGCGCAGAAGCCGAATAGGGCGCCGATCACGAGCCCGGCAAGGGCAGTGCTGCCTTGGTCGCCCAAGGTGTCGAGCAGAAGGTCGAGAGGCACGGCTCGTCTCGGAGTTTAGAATTTACTGATTTTCCGATATGCGCGGCCGGGTGGTTTGATCCTGCTCAAAGCAGCGTGGCGCTGACTTTCCGAGCGCGCCGCTGTCCTGCTTGGGTTTACGGCGTGTAAAGCGATGCTGATGCGCTAGGGCCGGGAGCATCCCGGGGCGGCGCTTGCCGGCAAAAGCGCAGGCTTTCGGGGTAGGGAAAGAAATCTTCGACATGCCCGGCGCGGAGCTTCGCTTGCGTCTGCTGCCAAAACGCGGGCGAGAGCAGGTCCTGGTGGTGCTTGAGAAAGAGCTTGCGTATGAGCGGCGAAGCGAGCAAGAAAGTGGCGAACTCTTCCGGGAACACGTCGCGCGGTCCGACCGGATACCAAACCTCGCCTGACATTTCCGTCTCGAAGTCGGGGGCAGGGGGAATGGCGCGAAAGTGCATGTCGGTCATGAGCTCGATTTCGTCGTAGTCGTAGAACACGACGCGCCCGTAGCGCGTGATGCCGAAGTTCTTCCACAGCATGTCGCCGGGGAAGATATTGGCCTGGGCCAGCTCGCGGATGGCATTGCCGTATTCGTAAATCGCATGCTCCATGCCGGCTAGGTCGCCTTGGCGTTCGAGCTTTTCCAAATGCAGATTGAGCGGCTCCATGCGCCGCTCGATGTAAAGGTGCTTGATGATGAGCTGCTCGCCGTCTACTTCCAGGCTAGAGGGCGCCAGGCGTTCCAATTCGGTAAGCAGGGCTGGGTCGAAACGGTCGCGCGGAAAAGCGACGTTGGAAAATTCCAGGGTATCGGCCAGGCGGCCGACGCGGTCTACCTGCTTGACCAGCATGTACTTTTGCTTCACCGTGGCCCGGTCCATCTGCTTCGAGCTGCCGAACCGGTCTTTGATGACCTTGAATACATAAGGGAAGGAGGGCAGGGTGAAGACGAGCATCACCAGGCCGGGGATGCCAGGGGCGATGATGAAATTGTCTTCCGAATGGTGCAGGTGATAGATCATGTCGCGGTAGAACATGGTCTTGCCCTGCTTGCCCAGGCCCAGCATGGTGTAAATCTCGGAGCGCGGCTTGCCGGGCATGATCGAGCGTAGGAACTGGACGTAGCCCGAAGGCACCTCCATGTCCACCATGAAATAGGCGCGGGAGAGGGAAAACAAGATCGAGATGCGCCAGGGATCAAGCAAGATGGTGTCCAGATACAGTTTATTGTCGGCATCGTGCAGCACCGGCACGGCGAATGGGTATTCATGCTGGCCGTTGATGGCCTTGCCGATGATGTAGGCGCCTTTGTTGCGATAAAAGGCCGAGGACAGCACCTGGATCTGGAAATTCACCTCGCGGGCGGGCAGCGTTCCGAGGTGCTCGATGATGGCCCGATATACCGCGTCGATGTCCCGGTCGAGGTCGGCGAAGGCACGCTGCCAGCCGAAATCGAGCACGATGGCGCGAATCGCGCCCTTGAGCCCATCCCGATGCGCGTAATAGCTGCGGTAGCAGGGGCTTTCTTCACCCTCGATGTATTCGGTGGAGATGGCCGGGCGGACGAAGATGAAATCGTTGTGGTAATAGGTGCGATCGAAGATCTTGGTCGTCACCGAGTTGAAGAAGGTTTCCGCTAGCTCCGGCTGCTTGTGGTTCAAGAGTAGGCCGATGTAGAGCAGCTTCACCTGTTGCCAGGTGGCGTCGTCGATGTGCGCGGCGTCGAATTCGAGCTTGAGCTGCTCGACGGTCTCGCTCACTCGCTCATCGTAGAAGCGGATGCGCTCGCTCACGGCGCGATGCACGGCCTGCCAATCGCCTTGCTCGAAACGCGCTTTGGCGGCGCGGCAGGTTTGGCGAAACGCCGAATAATGCTTGTTGAAGCCCTGGATGAGCGCCAGGGCGATGCGGTGGGCGGTGGTGCCGTAAAGGCCGATGGAGATTTTCATGGCGCGGCGGATCGGTTTGCCCGCCAATCTTAGCACCGGCGCCGCGGCATGGCTGACAGCCCGCGGCGCTTACGGGATAATCGAGAGCCGGACGGGCGCAATGCACGCACGCCTCGATCCCGCTCTCCGGGGGCGGCACCCACCATCCCGGTCACCCGTATGCCAACGAAAATATAGGAGTGAAGCCATGAGCGTATCCCACATCAAGGTTCCCGCCGGCGGCCAAAAGATCGTGCCTGGCCAGCCGATTCCCGATCATCCCATCATTCCCTTCATCGAAGGCGACGGCATCGGCATCGATATCACTCCGGTGATGCTCAAAGTCATTGATGCGGCCGTGCACAAAGCCTATGGCGGCAAGCGAAAAATCCACCCGCCTCGACGAGCCTGACGAGTGGCTGCCGGCAAAGACCTTCGCGGCCTTGAAGGCGTACTCGGTGTCGATCAAAGGGCCGATGACGACTCCTGTCGGGGGCGGTATCCGCTCGCTCAACGTGGCCTTGCGCCAGGAGCTCGACCTGTACCAGTGCGTGCGTCCGGTGCGCTATTTCAAAGGCGTGCCGAGCCCGCTCAAGCACCCGGAGCTGGTGGATATGGTCATCTTCCGTGAGAACACCGAGGATATCTATGCCGGCATCGAGTGGGCCGCGGGTTCCGAGGCGGTGAAGAAAGTCATCGCCTTCTTGCAAAAGGAAATGGGCGTGCAGAAGATTCGCTTTCCC
Organism: Azovibrio sp.; assembly: GCA_026414665.1. Taxonomy (GTDB): domain Bacteria; phylum Pseudomonadota; class Gammaproteobacteria; order Burkholderiales; family Rhodocyclaceae; genus Azovibrio. The sequence goes on along the minus strand of JAOAIO010000060.1, from coordinate 1,936 downwards.
GAAACTTCCGGCATCGGCATCAAGCCGGTTTCGGTCGAGGGCACGACGCGTCTCGTCCGCGCCGCGATTCGCTATGCCATCGACAACGATCGCAAGTCGGTGACGCTGGTGCACAAGGGCAACATCATGAAATTCACCGAGGGGCTGTTCCGCGACATCGGCTACAAGGTGGCGCGTGAGGAATTCGGCGCCGAGCCTATCGATGGCGGCCCTTGGTGTCGCATCAAGAACCCGAACAGCGGCCGCGAGATTACGATCAAAGACGCGATTGCCGACGCCTTCTTGCAGCAGATCCTGCTGCGCCCGGCCGAGTACGACGTGATCGCCACGACCAACTTGAATGGCGACTACATTTCCGATGCGCTCGCGGCTCAGGTCGGCGGCATCGGCATCGCGCCTGGGGCGAACATCTCCGACCGCTATGCCTGTTTCGAGGCCACCCACGGCACCGCGCCCAAGTATGCCGGGTTGGATAAGGTGAATCCCGGCTCGCTCATCCTCTCCGCCGAGATGATGCTGCGTCACCTGGGCTGGCGCGAGGCGGCCGATCTCGTCATCAAGGGCATGGAAGCAGCGATTGCCGACAAGCAAGTCACCTATGATTTCGCCCGCCTGATGGAAGGCGCTACCGAGGTGTCCTGCTCCGAATTCGGCGAGGCCATGATCGCCCGCATGTGAATCTGGCGCGCTCGGCCCCCGCGTGCCGGGGGCGAGCGCCTTGCGTCACGTTCTGCCCGATGCCGTGCCCGGGCGTGGCGCTGTCGGAGAATCTCCTGTCCTTGAGCCGCTTGTCCCATCCCATTGGCGTCTTCGACTCCGGTCTCGGCGGTCTTACCGTGTTGGCCGCGCTGCGCGCCCGTTTGCCGGGCGAGGACTTCATCTACTTTGCCGACACCCATTTCCTGCCTTACGGCGAAAAGCCGGAGGCCTTCATCCGAGCGCGCGGCGAGCGCATCGCGCAGGCCTTGGTCGCACGCGGTGCCAAGGCCATCGTGGTGGCCTGCAACACCGCCACGGCAGTGGCGGCGGAACCGATCCGGGCCGCGGTGGCGGTGCCCGTCGTGGCGCTCGAACCGGCGGTGAAGCCCGCGGCGGCGCTGACACGCAGCGGCGTGATCGGCGTGCTGGCCACGACCCGCACCCTCGAGAGCGAGCGCTATCGACGCCTCGTGCGGACCCATGCCGAATCGGTGCGGGTCGTTTCCCAGCCCTGTCCGGGGCTGGCCGAGGCTATCGAAACCGACGGCCCCAGGAGCGCTCGGGTAGAAGCGCTGTTGGATGCATATGTGCAGCCCCTGGCCGCAGCCGGTGCCGATGTGGTGGTGCTGGGCTGCACCCATTACCCCTGGGTGCGGGCTGGCATCGCCGCCCGGCTGCCCGCGGGGGTCGCCATCGTCGATACCGGCGAGGCCGTCGCTCGCCAAGTGGAACGGCGTCTCCAAGGCGAAAGCCAGCTGGGTGGCCATGGCCAATTGCAGCTCGCCACCAGCGGCAACCCCTTGCAGGTGCGCGAAACCGTCGCTCGCCTGTGGGGCGCTCCCCTGGCGGTGGAAGCTTGGAGCATCTGACAGGCGTAGCTCACCGGGGGGCTCCCGGGGTGGGGCCCGGGGTGGGGCGTTTTGCACCCGCATCCTGGCTGAGAATGCTGGTCGAGACATAATGTCTGGCGCGGGAAATGCTCCACTTCGCTACCTTGCTGGATGGCTGGGCGGTCAAGGTGCCGGGCATCGCGCCCGAATCATCCGTCTTCCCAGGTAGGAGCGATTGGCTGGGACAGCGACTCGACGCGCGCGCCGACCAGGTGTTGCGGAAACTGGCCTATGCGCCGGAGGCCATCGCCGTATCGGCGTGGTTTGAGGGAGGCAGAGGCGAGGTATAGGCGGGGCAGTGACAGGGGGGCGCGAGCGGGGGGCGCGAGCGCGGTACGCCATGACCG
>JAOAIO010000005.1 GCA_026414665.1 Azovibrio sp. | reverse complement strand
CCATAAAGCCGCAGCAGACGCGCCACCTCGCCGGCGGAAACCCCGGCCCGAGCGAGCTTCTCGCGGTTCAAGGTGAGCTTGAGCTCGGCGCGCCCGGGCACATCGTCGTCGGTCAGGTCTTTCACCCCGGGAATCGCGGCGGCGGCCTGCTTCAGCGCATCGGCGGCGGCACGCAGCTCGGCGTAATCATCGGCCTTGACCTTGACGCTGATGGGCTTGGCGGTGGGCGGCCCGCCCTTCAATTCGAGGAAGGAACGCGCCGATTCGCCCGGCATGGCGAGCACCGGCTGGCGCAGCTGCTCGATCAAGGCCGCGGTGTCGGCCATGTCGCCCTGCTTGGGCTGCAAGGCAACGAGCACCTGAGCGTATTGGTCGCCATAGAGCGGCTCGGTGTCGGTGAACTTGATGCCGGCATAGGCGGTCACGGAGCGCACATCGGCGGCAGGCAAGGTCTGACGCACCACGGCGGCGACACGCTCGGCCTCGGCCAGCGAGCGCTCCAGCGTCATGCCGGACGGCATATCGACATTGACGTAGAACAGGCGAAAAGCATCGAAGGAAAAGAACTGTAGCTTCACCACCCCGCCGGCCACCGTCGCCACGGCCAGCGCGCAGATCACGGCAATGCCCGCCAAAGCCAGCCGGGGCCGCGCCATGACCCGGAGCAACAGCCGGGCATAGCGTAGCCGCAGCCAATGGGTGAAGCGCTCGCGCCGCGCCTGGCCAGGACGGCTGGCGCCATCCAGACGCGGCGCGAAGGCGAGAATGTGGCAAGGCAGCATCCAAAAAGCTTCGATCAAGCTGACGAGGAGCGCCACCGTGACCACGAAGGGCACCAGGAACATGAACTTGCCGAGAATGCCGGGCAACAGCATCAGCGGCAGGAAAGCCGCAACGGTCGTCAACACCGAGGCCAGCACCGGCGCCGCTACTTCCCGCACGCCGTCCATGACCGCCTCGCGCGGCGCGACACCCCGCGCGAGGCGGTAATAGATGGCCTCGACCACGACGACGGCATCGTCGACCAGCATCCCCAAGGCAATGACCACGCCCAAGAGCACCGTGAGATTGAGCGTCGAATCGATGGCATCGACGACGATGAAGGTGCCGGCGAGCGCGAACGGCACGCCTAGGCCGACGAGCAGGGCCAGCCGCGGCCCGAGGAACAGCCAGCAGAGCACGAGCACCAGCAATAGGCCGAACCAGGCGTTCGATTCCATCACCGCGATGGCGTCGCGGGTCATGTAGGTCTGGTCATCGAGCACGGTGAGCCTAAGACCTTGCGCGGCCAAGAGCGGGTTGCGCTCAGCCACCAGTGCTTGCAGCCGCGCCACCAGCGCGAGGGTATTGGCCCGGCTCTGCTTGGTCACCGAGAGCATGATGGCCGGCTCGTCGTTGTAGCTCACCCGCTGCCCGGCGCGCGCATGGCCACGGCTGACGGCGGCCACTTCGGCCAGGCTGACACGGCCGCCAGGCACGCCGATGGCGGCCTGGGCGAGCACTTCCGGGTCCGCCGTCTTGCCTTCCAAGCGCACCAGCCACTCCGCATCCTGGACGCGGATGCGTCCGGCCAGGGTGTTGCGGAACCAAGCCGCCACACCATCGGCAAGCTGCGCCGGCGACACGCCACGCGCCGTGAGCGCCGCCGGGTCGAAATCGACATGCAGCTCCGGCTCATCCAGGCCGGCGGCAATCACCTGATCGACCCCGGGCAGGCGTTCGATCTCCTTTTTGAGCAGGTAAGCGGCGCGGCGCAGGGGCTCACCGCCGCCGGCGCCAGAGAGCGCGAGCATGGCGGTAGGAAAGCCGTTCGATGTCGTGATCTCCATGATCTGGGGATCGCTGGCATCCTGCGGCAGCTCGGCGGCCGCCTTGTTTTGAATCTCGCGGCGCAGATCGGCGATGCGCTTATCGAAACGCCGCTCCGAGAGCTCATTAAAGCGCACGAGAATCGAAGACACCGACTCGCGGCTCGCCGAAGACACGAACTTGATGTCCTTGACCTCTTTGATGGCGTCTTCCAGCGGGCCGGTCAGCTCGCGCTCGACATCCTCGGCGGAGGCGCCGGGCAGCGTGGTGATGATGCTCACCCAGTTGAAGTTCACTTCCGGGTCCTGCGCCCGGGGCAGCGTCAGATAGGCGAACACGCCGCCCAAGAGCACCAGCACGAAGGCGATATTGGCGAGCGGATGATTGTCGATCAGGCGCCGGTAAACGCTCACCGCGCCGCTCCCAGGGTCTGGCGGCCCTGGTCCACCACGGCGGTATCGAGCGGTAGCGCCACGGGCACGGGCCGGCCCGGTTGAAACTGAGGCAAGGACTGAAACACCGGCTTGCCATCGCGCACCACGAACACGCCCGGACGACCATCGCGCTGCTGCACATAGGCGGCCGGCAAATGCGGCACCGGCGTCATCCAGCGCACTTCCCCGGCCGTGCCCGGCGGCACGGGCTCGGAGGTGCTGAAGATCACCTCGCGGGTCTGCGTGGCCTTATCCACCAGGGGTGAGACCCGCTCGAGTTTGAGCGGCAAGGGGCTCGCGCCCGCCACCAGCGTCCAAGCGCGAGCGCCTTCGAGCGCCGCGAGCTGGGCCGCAGGCACCCGGGCGCGCACCTCGGTGTGGCCGGTCGCCGCGAGAACCAGGAGCGGCGTGCCCGGCACGGCCAGGTCGCCGACGCTGGCCTGGCGCTCACGCACGACCCCGGCGAAAGGGGCCCGAACCTGGGTCTTGTCGAGCGCAAGCCGCGCTGCGGCGAGATTGGCGCGCGCCGCCGCCAGTTCGCTTTGCTGCACTTCCAACTCGGTGCGGCGGATGCGTAGGCCATCGGGACTGATGAAATTTTTCGCAGCCAGGGATTCGGCCTGCTGGAACTGAGCTTCGGCCAGCCGCGCCCGGCTCGTGAGCACGCGCAGCTGCGCCTCGGCGCGCTCGAGCTCGATGCGATACTGGCGGTCATCGATGCGGGCAAGCAAGGCGCCACGCGCCACCTGAGCTCCCTGCTGCGCCGGCAAGGCCACGATGCGGCCCCCCACCTCGGCGGCGAGCCGGGCCTCATCGAGCGGCACGACTTGCGCCGGCGCCCGGGATTCGGGATAGACGGCGATTTCACGCAGCGGCCGCGCTGTCCAGCTTTCAGCCTGGACGGCGCCGGCAAGAAGGCAGGCACCCAGCGCCAGATAACGCAGCATGGCGCTAGCTATCCTCGGACTATCCTTACGCCCCAAGACCTGCGGCTTACCAGGCGGGCGTTTCCAGCGCCGCGGGCGGCGGCGGCGCCGGCAGCCAACTCCCGGCGGCAAGCCACAGCGCCAGAACCGCCACGCCAAGCGCCAGGATGAGACCGGCGAGGCTATCCCCTTGGGCCGGCTCGCCCGCCTCGGCTTCCTTCCAGCCCGTGAACATGGGCTTGATTAGATTGTCCTTCTTGACATGGGCGTAGAACAGGATGGCGCCGATGTGCAAGAGCACGAAGCCCATCAGCACATCGGCGAGCAGGTGATGCAGCCCGGTGAGGCGGCTAGAGAGCTCGGCGCCTACGAGCGGGTAGAGCGGACCGCGAAAAGCGATGTCGTCGTTGGTAAACAAGCCAATCCCAGCTTGCAGGCCGACGAGACCGAGCAGCGCGAACACCGACAACGCCCCCAGCGGATTGTGGCCTTGGCCGCGCCACTCGCCGCGCAGATAGGCACGAATGCGTGCTGGCGTGGGCCAGAACTGCGCGAAACGCGCATAAGTGGAGCCGACAAAGCCCCAGACCAGCCGAAAGACGATCAGCCCCAGCACGAAATGCCCGATCCGCCCATGCCACTCGATGGCATTGCCGCCTACCTTGCCGGTCACGAATAAGGCCAGCACCGCGGCCACCAGCAACCAGTGGAAGATGCGCGTGGGCGCATCCCACACCTTGATTTTTTGCATATCGATCTCCTTCGCTGTCGAGGCGCGCCGCCTTGGGCGGCGCTAGGCCGCCAGCATAACCGCAAGCCGGCCTCGCGCTAAGCGCGGGAAAAATTCGGTAACAAAATCCGCCGAGCACCGGCGCGCGGATATGCGCCAGCCGCCGTCAAACGGCCGCAGGCGATCTGCGGCGCCGCGCAGCCCCGCATCTGCGCCGGCCTCGCCATGTTTTTCAATGGCCTCAGACGCAAGCGCCGTCCTCGGTCACGTTCGGGTCCTTGGCCTTGGGCGGCTTGACGAACTGCTCGCGGGAGACGCCCAGCCACATGACGAGCGGCGAGGCCACCAGCACCGAGGAGTAGATGCCAAAGCAAATGCCGATGGTCAGCGCCAAGGAGAAGTAATACAGCGTCTCGCCGCCGAAGATCAGCATGGAGAGCACCATGATCTGGGTCGAGCCATGCGTGATGACGGTGCGCGAGATGGTGCGGGTGATGGCGTGATCGAGCACCTCCGGAGTCGTCATGCCGCGCACTTTCTTGAAGGTTTCCCGCACCCGATCGAACACCACCACGGACTCGTTCACCGAGTAGCCCAGCACCGCCAGCACCGCGGCCAGCACCGAGAGGGAAAACTCCCACTGAAAGAACGCGAAGAAGCCCAGGATGATGACCACGTCGTGCAGGTTGGCGATGATGGCCGAAACCGAAAAGCGCCATTCGAAACGAAACGCGAGATAGATCATGATGCCGACGATCACGACCAAGAGCGCCAAGGCGCCATTCTCGGCCAGCTCCTTGCCCACCTGCGGCCCGACGAATTCCACCCGGCGCAGCGTCGCGCCCGGCGCCTCGGCTTCCAGGGCCGCCATCACCTGCTCGCCCTGGCGGGCCATGCCCTGCTCACCGGCGGCCTCCTCGACACTGCCCGACTTTAGGGGCAAGCGGATCAGCACATCCCGCGAAGAGCCGAAGTTCTGCACGGCAAAATCGGAATAGCCGGCTTTGGCGAGCGCGCCGCGTACCTTTTCCAGATCGGCGGCCTGCTCGTAGTTCACCTCGACCAGGGTACCGCCGGTGAACTCCACCGACAGATGCAGGCCGCGGGTGGCAAGAAAGAACACGGCCAGCACGAAGGTGACGATCGAAATGACGTTGAACACCAGCGCATAGCGCATGAAGGGGATGTCCTTCTTGATGCGGAACATTTCCATGTGGCTCTCTCCCTTACTTGCTCTCGGGTTTCCAGACCTGGCCGATCGCAAGGCGGGTCAGCTTTTTCTGGCGTCCGTAGACGAGGTTGACCATGGCCCGCGACACCACCACCGCCGAGAAGATGGAGGTGAGAATGCCCAGGCAGTGCACCACCGCGAAGCCGCGCACGGGACCGGAACCGAAGATCAATAGCGCCAGCCCGGCGATGAGCGTGGTGATGTTGGTGTCGAAGATCGTGCCGAAGGCCTTGCTGTAACCGGCGTGGAGCGCGCCGCGCATGGACTTGCCGGCGGCGAGCTCCTCGCGGATGCGCTCGAAGATGAGCACGTTGGCGTCGATGGCCATGCCCAGGGTGAGCGCGATGGCAGCGATGCCAGGCAAGGTCAGCGTAGCCTGGAGCATGGACAAGAGGGCCACCAAAAAGAGCAGGTTGGCCGCCAGCGCCACGGCCGAGATCAAGCCGAAGACCTGGTAATAGACAATCATGAACACGGCGATGGCGACGAAGCCCCACAGCGTGGAATTAAAACCCTTTTGGATGTTTTCGGCGCCCAGGGAAGGGCCAATGGTGCGCTCCTCGACGATGTCCATGGGCGCGGCGAGCGAGCCGGCGCGCAGCAGCAGCGCCACGTCGTTGGCCTCGGAGGTGGTCATGCGCCCGGAAATCTGCACTCGACCACCGCCGATCTCGGTGCGGATCACGGGCGCCGTCACCACCTCGCCCTTGCCCTTTTCGATGAGCAAAATGGCCATGCGCTTGCCGACGTTCTCACGCGTCACATCGCGGAAGATGCGCGCTCCCGCCGAGTCGAGGGTGAGATGCACGGCCGGCTCGTGGGTCTGGCTATCGAAGCCGGGCTGCGCGTCGGTGAGGCGCTCGCCGGTCAGCACCACTTGCTTCTTCACCAAGAGCGGCGCGCCGCCACGCTCGGTATAAAGCTCGGTGCCGAACGGCACGCGCCCGGCGAGTGCCGCTTCGAGCGCGCCCGGCGTATCGTCCACCATGCGGATTTCCAAGGTGGCGGTACGCCCCAGGATGTCCTTGGCCTTGGCCGTATCTTGCACGCCGGGTAGCTGCACGACGATGCGGTCGGCGCCTTGCTGGGCAATCACCGGCTCGGCCACGCCCAGCTCATTGATGCGGTTGAGTAAGGTGTTGATGTTCTGCTTGATGGCATATTCGCGCAGCTTCACCAGCGCTTCGGGCTTCAAGCTCGCCACCAAGCGCAGCTGGTCGGCCTCGCCCTGCTCGCTCAAGCCGAGGTCGCTCATCTCGGCCGCGATGGCGGCACGCGCCTTGTCACGCGTCTCGGCATCGCGGAAGCTGATGACGATGCGCTCGCCATCACGGTTGATGCCAGCATGACGCACGTTCTTGTCACGCAACAGGGCACGCAGATCAGCGGCCATGGCATCGAGCCGTTTCTGCACGGCGCCAGGCATATCCACCTGGAGCAGGAAATGCACGCCGCCGCGCAGATCGAGGCCCAGATACATCGGCAGAGCGCCGATGTCGGTAAGCCACTTGGGCGAGGCGGTGAGCAGGTTCAGGGCCACGACGTAGTCGGGATTGGCAGGATCGGGATTGAGCGCTTTTTCGAGCGCGTCCTTGGCTTTAAGCTGGGCATCGGTGTCCTTCAGGCGCACTTTGATGCCATTACTCTCGACGAAGATCCCGTCCGGCACCACCTGCGCCGCCGCGAGAATCGCCTCGATGCGCGGCAGGCTGGCGGCATCCACCTTGAGCGTGGCCCGGTTCGAAGACACCTGCACGGCCGGCGCCTCGCCAAAGAAGTTGGGCAGGGTGTAGAGGAAGCCGATCAGCAGGGCCACGGCCACGGTGATGTATTTCCAGAGGGGATAGCGATTCATGGGAGACCTGGGGCTAGATCCAGAAACAGGAAAGGGATGGCGCCACAAGCGCGCCATCCCATATGACAGGGCTTGCCGGAATCAGACGGCGGACTTGAGGGTGCCCTTGGGCAGCACGATCTGCACGGCGGGACGCTGCACGATGATCTCGACGCCCTCGGCCACTTCGAGGCTGATGTAAGCATCGGCAACCTTGGTGACTCGCCCGGCGACACCGCCTTGCGTCACCACTTCATCGCCCTTTTGCAGGCCATCGACCAGGGCCTTGTGCTCCTTGGCGCGCTTCATCTGCGGCCGGATCATCAAAAACCAGATGACCACGAACATCAGAATGAGGGGCAGGAACTGCATGAAACCGGGTTGGGCCGCGGCGGCGGCGTCCTGGGCATGGGCAAGGCTAATCATGGATGAAGACTCCTGGATCGAATCACGAAGGCGGGGATTCTAGCACCGCTTTAGCAGACGCCTCGTTGACGATCTGTTCGGAATTGGCTGACGAAGGCATCGAAGCATCCCTGCTCCATCGCCGCCCGCATCTCCGCCATCAGGTTTTGGTAATAGTGTAGGTTGTGGATGGTATTGAGCATGGCCCCCAGGATTTCCCCGGCACGGAACAGGTGGTGCAGGTAGGCCCGGCTGAAATTGCGGCAGGTATAGCAATCGCAACCCGCATCGAGCGNTTCTTTGTCTTGCTTGTAAGCGGCATTCTTGATGCGCACATCGCCATAGCGGGTGAACAAATGGCCGTTCCTGGCGTTACGGGTCGGCATGACGCAATCGAACATGTCGATGCCCTGGCCCACGGCGAACACCAGATCCTCGGGAGTGCCGACCCCCATCAGGTAACGCGGCTTGTGGGTCGGCAATTGCGGTGCCGTATGCGCGAGGATGCGCGCCATGTCCTCTTTCGGCTCGCCCACGGATAGCCCCCCGATGGCCATGCCGTCGAAATCGATGCCGCATAAGCCCGCCACCGATTCGTCGCGCAGCGGCTCGTACATGCCCCCCTGCACGATGCCGAACAGCGCGTTGGGGTTCCCGAGCTCGGCGTGCCGGTCCTTGGAACGGCGCGCCCAGCGTAGCGACAGGCGCATGGATTGCGCCGCCGCGTCGAATGTCGCCGGATAGGGCGTGCATTCGTCGAAAATCATGACGATGTCGGAATTGAGCGCGTGCTGGATGTCCATGGAGCCCTCGGGGGTCAGGAACAGCTTGGCTCCATCCACCGGCGAGGCGAAGTTCACCCCTGCCTCGCTGATTTTGCGCATCGTCCCCAGAGAAAACACCTGGAAACCGCCAGAATCGGTGAGAATGGGCTTCTGCCAGCCCATGAAGTCGTGCAGGCCGCCGAATTGGCGAATGACCTCGAGCCCGGGCCTGAGCCACAGATGAAAGGTATTGCCCAGGCAGATCTGGGCGCCGATGTCGAGCAAGGACTGGGGCGTCATGGCCTTGACCGTGCCATAGGTCCCCACCGGCATGAACACCGGGGTCTGCACCACCCCGTGCGCCAGGGTCAAGACGCCACGCCGGGCGGCGCCGTCGGTTTTCAAAAGTTCAAACTGCATCGCATTTTTCCAAGAGCATGGCATCGCCATAGCTGAAGAAACGGTAGCGCGCCGCCACCGCATGGGCATAGGCGGCGCGGATGTTGTCCAAGCCGGCAAAAGCCGAAACCAGCATCAGCAAGGTAGACTTGGGTAAATGAAAGTTGGTGATGAGCCGATCGACCACCTGGAAGCGAAAGCCTGGAGTGATGAAGATGTCGGTCTCCCCGGCGCCGGGACGCACCAGGCCGCCGCCCAAGGCCGCGGCCTCGAGCGTGCGCATCGAAGTCGTGCCCACGGCCACCACCCGCCCGCCCCGCGCGCGCGCCGCGCGGATGGCCTCCGCCGTAGCCTCGGGCACGTGATACCACTCGGAATGCATCTTGTGCTCATGGATGCGCTCGACCCGCACCGGCTGATAGGTGCCCGCGCCAACATGCAAGGTCAGATGCGCGACCTCCACGCCTTGCGCCACGAGTCGGGCCAAGAGCGCCGTATCAAAATGCAGTCCGGCCGTGGGCGCCGCCACGGCGCCCGGGTTTTTGGCATAGACCGTCTGATAACGCGCCTCATCCACCGCCTCGGGCGCATGGGTGATGTAGGGGGGTAGCGGCAGGCTGCCGTAGGTTTCGGCTTTTTCCCAGAAATCCCCCTCCCCTTCCAGCTCCAGGGTAAAGAAACCCTCGTCCCGGGCCACGACGCGGACCCAGAAAGCATCGGCCAAGCGCATCCGCCCGCCCGGCTTGGGTATCTTGCTCGCGCGGATCTGGGCCAGCGCATGACGAGCATCGACGATGCGCTCCAGCATCACCTCGACCCGCCCGCCGCTGTCCTTCTGCCCGAACAAGCGGGCCTTGATCACCTTGGTGTCGTTGAACACCAGCAAATCGCCAGGCGCCAGCAGACCCGGCAAATCAAGAAAGCGCAGATCGGCGCGCCGCTCCCCCGCCACATGCAAGAGCCGGCTACCCGTACGCTCGGGCGCCGGATGCTGCGCGATCAGCTCCGGCGGCAGATAAAAATCAAAGTCATCTAGCGTCAGCACACATCTTCCTTTGTCGCTCTTGTAGCCTGGCGATGATTCAGGGATAATCACGCCTCCCTTCATCTCGTGCCGAGATGGCGGAATCGGTAGACGCAGCGGATTCAAAATCCGCCGCCGCAAGGCGTGAGGGTTCGAGTCCCTCTCTCGGCACCAAGCAAGCCCTCGATTATCTCACCCGGAAGCCACAGCGGAAAGTGCGTGCGCTTTACGCCGTGTATAGCTACCAACACGCGGCGGCGATCCTAGCCAATCCCTTCCCATCTGAACTGGCCGAGATCGACATGGCATCGCTTTGCGCCCCACCCTGGCAGCGCCAGGGTTAGCCGCTCACCACTTGGGCAGCGCGTCGCTACAGAGCACATAGAGTCCCAGCGCCGCGAACATCAGGGCGGCGATGCCGTGCACCAAGCGCACGGGCAAGCGGGTAGCGAGCTTGTCGCCGACGAGCACCGCCGGCACGTTGGCCAACATCATGCCGACGGTAGTGCCGGCCACGACCAGGAGGAAATCGGCGTACTGGGCGGCAAGCGCCACCGTGGCCACCTGGGTCTTGTCGCCCATTTCGGCCAGAAAGAAAGCGATCAAGGTGGTGCCGAACACGCCGAAGCGGGGCGCCACCTCGGCTTCCGCCGCATCGAGCCCATCCGGAATGAGCATCCAAACGGCCATCAACATGAAGCCGATACCCAGCACCCAGCGCAGCGTTTCCGGCCCCAGCAGGGCGGTGAGCCAGCTGCCGACGGCGCCAGCCAAGGCGTGGTTGACCAAGGTAGCAACGAAGATGCCCGCGATGATGGGTAAAGGCCGCTGATAGCGGGCGGCGAGCAGGAAGGACAGGAGTTGGGTCTTATCGCCGATCTCGGCGAGCGCCACGATGCCCGTGGCCATCAGAAATGCATCCATGCGTGAGAGCGCTCCGGGCCGGCAACATACCGATGACCACGCGCTCTCCGGCCCAGCAGAGGCACGCAGTCAAAGGTCTTGCCAAGTCGGGACCGCCTGCACCATGCCCCGGCGTTGCGGTGGCAAGTCTGTTGATGCAGGCCCACGGCGCATGCCGTGGCGGCTACTCCCCAATGACGGGGGCGAATTCTAAAGCATTTTGCGGCGCAACCCAAGCCGCCGCTCATTCCTTGCAGGGGAAAGCCTTGCTGAAGGCAGCGCCGACCACTTGCGTCGCGGCAATGCTGTCATCGCGCGGCAATGGCGGCTGGCGGTCGAGGTAGGCGAGCACCGCCCGCACCAGGCGGACCCGCGCCTCGGCACCGCGGGGGACGCAGAAAGCGCCAAGACGCACGCCAACCCGCTCGCTCAAGCGCTCGCCCAAGGCATAGCCATCGAGAAAGCCTTCGAGATAGTTAAGGCAGCGGCTACTCTTGACCGAGTGGAAGATGTCGGCGCTCTTTTGCCCAGCCAGCAGAGTTTCCGCCGCCAGGCAGTCTTCCTGGAGTTCCGCGCCGCTGTAGGCCTGCGCCAGAAGCGGCAGAGCGCAGAGGCAGCCGATGAGAAACTTGCGCATGAAATGCTCCCGATCAATGTCCGCTCATGAAGTGAAAGGGCACGCTCAAGCTGCCGCTGTCGGTCTCGATGAGAACGGCGGCCTGCCAGCGCATGGCGCCGGTGATGCAAATGGGAAGATTGCCCTGGCCGGCGAAGCGACCGCCACCCAAGGGCCTAAGACTAACCTGGTTGAAGCCCATGTCCATGTCTACCCCGGAAAAGTCGAGCCGTACCGTCTTCGCCGCGCGGCCCGCAAGCGATACCTGCAGCGCGAGCGGCTGCAACACGGGGATGGGCCGCGGCGTGATTTCGACCTGCAAGCGGCCGCCGCCCGGCAGGTCTAGCGCGCAAGGGCCGCGATTGAGGTCGCACGGAACGACCGGCAGGACCTGCTCGCCGCTTCGGGCAAGGCGCGGCCCCAGCCAGGCGCCGAGCCCGAGTAGCAGCGCAAGCAGCAGGAACAACAGGAGATTGATGCGGGCGTTGCGCGTCACGGCGTCTCTTCCAAAAAACAGCGCATCTTACTCCCTTGCCTGGGGAGGCCGGCAAGGCAATGCTATGCTTATCCGCCATGCCGACCAATCGCCCGTCCGCTCCGTCGCGCCTGCCGCCCGCTAAGCGCCCATCGAACGCCACGGCGCGCCTCGTCTGCTTTAATAAGCCCTATGGCGTGCTCAGTCAGTTCACCCCGGAGGGCCGCTGGCAGGGGCTGCGCGACTATCTGACGCTGCCGGGCGTCTATGCGGCAGGGCGCTTGGATGCGGATAGCGAAGGGCTGCTGCTGCTCACCGACAACGGCTGGCTCCAATCCCGCATCGCCGACCCCAAGTTCAAGCTGGAGAAGACCTACTGGGTGCAAGTGGAAGGCTCCCCGGATGCGCATGCGCTCGAGGCCCTACGCCGGGGTGTGCGCCTGAAGGACGGCCTGACCCGCCCGGCCCGCGCCCGGCTAATGGCAGCGCCGCCGGGGCTGTGGGAGCGCCAGCCGCCGATCCGCTTTCGCCAGCACATCCCTACCGCTTGGATCGAGCTCGTGATCCGCGAAGGGCGCAACCGCCAGGTAAGGCGCATGACCGCCGCCGTGGGCTACCCTACCTTGCGGCTCATCCGCGCCGCCATTGGCCCCTACACCCTGGCAGGGCTGGCGCCGGGGGCTTGGCGCGAGCTACAGGGCCCGCCGGAAGCGCTGCTGCCCGCTTATAATGCCCGCCCATGAAGACGCTACGCCTTGCCACCTTGCTGTTCGGCCTCGCCGCCAGCCTGGCCGCCCTGGCCCAGATGCCGCGCCTAGAACTTAGCGCCGGCTTTTACCGCATCGAGGCGGAAGTGGCCGCCACCCTGCCCGAGCGAATGCAGGGTCTCATGCAGCGCCGCAGCATGGGGGCCAATCAGGGCATGTTGTTTGTCTTTCCCCAAGCCCAGCGCCACTGTATGTGGATGAAGAACACGCCATTGCCGCTCTCCGTGGCGTTTCTGGATGAGACGGGCCGCGTCATCAACATCCGCGACATGCAGCCCTACACCGAGCAGAGCCACTGCGCCGATGCGCCCGCGCGTTTCGCTTTGGAGATGCACCAAGGCTGGTTCGCCGCCCGCGGCATCGGCCCGGGTATGCGCATCGGCGGCTTAGAGCGCGCCCCGGCGCCGCAATGAGGGGGCGCCCCAAAAACGCCTGGCTGCGCCGCCTGGCCGGCCCGGTGCCGTATAAGGACTGGATCACCGCGCGTGGCTCGCTCACCGCCCGCTTGCAAGCCGCCAGCCGGCGCTTCGAGTTGCGCTGCCTGCGCCAATGCCTAGCGCCCTTGAGCCCAGACGAAGCCGGTCGTCTCGGCCTCCGCCCAGGCAGCCTGGCCTGGGTGCGCGAGGTGCTGCTGCTCACCGACGGCGAGCCCGCCATTTTCGCGCACACGGTCATGGCGCGCCGCCCCCGGCATCCTTTCGATCTACGCTTTGGCGCCCTGGGCGAGCGCTCGCTCGGCAGCCTCTTGTTCGCCGATCCGCGCATTGCCCGCGGTCCGCTCGAATTCCGTCGGCTCGACCATCGCCACCCGCTCTACCGGCGTGCCGAAGCGGCCTTGGGCCCCCTGCCCACATGCCTCTGGGCGCGGCGCTCGCGCTTTGGCAGCCGCGCCAAGGGGGTGCTGGTGAGCGAACTGTTCCTACCCGCGATTCTCACGCTCGAACCCGGCATCAGAACTGCTTGACTTCGATATTGAGGGTCTGGATGCGATAGGCGATCTGACGTGGCGTCATGTTCAAGAGCCGCGCCGCCTTGGCCTGCACCCAGCCGGCCTGCTCCAAGGCGGCGATGACGCGCTCGCGCTCGGATAGGTGCGGATCGTCGAGCCGCACGGCCGTGGCCGCCGGGGGGGGCGATGGCCGCGGCGGGACGCGCTCGCGGCCGGGAAAGCGGATCAGATCGACATCGATGCGGCCATCCTCGGAGAGCACCGCGGCCCGTTCCAGGCAGTTCTCCAGCTCACGCACGTTGCCCGGCCAGTCGTAGTTCGCCAAGCGCCGCAGCGCGGCATCGGTGATGCACAGCTTACGCTTTTGCACATTGCCGACCTTGGCGAGCAAATGCCGGCAGATGTCGGGAATGTCTTCGAGCCGCTCGCGCAAAGGCGGCAGGTAGAGCGGCATGACATTCAGCCGGTAGAACAGATCCTCGCGGAAGTCACCCATGTCCACCGCCGTCTCCAAGTCACGGTGGGTGGCGGCGATGATGCGCACATCGACCTTGATGCTGCGGCTGCCGCCAACCCGCTCGAACTCGCCTTCTTGCAGCACGCGCAGCAGCTTGGCCTGGAAAGCGGGCGAGATTTCGCCGATTTCATCGAGGAACAAGGTGCCGCCGTCGGCCTGCTCGAAGCGGCCCTTGCGGCTGCCCACGGCGCCGGTGAAGGCGCCACGTTCGTGGCCGAACAGTTCCGATTCGAGCAAGTTTTCCGGCAGGGCGGCGCAGTTGAGCTTGACCAGGGGCCCACGGGCGCGCGGCGAGTTATAGTGGATGGCGTTGGCGATCAGCTCCTTGCCGGTGCCGGTCTCGCCGCGGATCAGCACCGTGGTGTTCCATTTGGCCACAAGGCGCACCTGATCGAACACCCGGCGCATCACGGCAGAACGACCGACGATGCTGTCGAAGCCGTGCTGGTGGCGCACGGTACGGCGCAGCAGGTCGCGCTCTTCGAGCAAGGAACGCTTTTCCTGCTCGACTTGCAGCGACAGGCCAAGACTTTGACCGATCAGATTGGCGACCATTTCCAGGAAACGGGCCTTTTCTTCGAGCAAGGCATCGTCCTCGCGGCCAGGCTGCACCGCCAACACCCCCTTGAGGCTGCCTGCCACTTTGATCGGCACGGCGATGAACGGCAGCTCCGGGTCATAAACCCCCATCTTATTGACAAAGCGCGGGTCATCGCCGACCCGCGCCAAGACGATGGTGCGGCTCTTTTCCATGGCAAAGCCGATGATGCCCTCGCCGGCTTGGTAACGCACCGATGCGAACTGCTCGGGATCGACGCCATGGACCGCCTGCACCAGTAGGCTGCCATCGGGCTCGACGACACTCACCAAGCCGCGGCAAAGACCGGCGGCTTCGTCGAGGATGCGCAGCACGGCCTGGATGGTCTCGCGGTAATCGAGCGAGCGCGACAGCACCTGGCTGACGCCGTACAGGGCATCCATCTGGCAAAGATGCAGCTCGTGCATGGCGCACACGCCCTGGGGGCCCTCGCCACTCCAGGCATGGCTGCGCTCCTCCGGGCATTTGCCGCTCCCCGCGCCGCTCATGCGCGCACTCCACGCAATGGCAGCTCGACCAAGGCGCGGCAGCCGCCGCCGGGGGCTTCCAGCAATTCGAGAAAGCCCCCGTGCTCGCTCGCCGCCTGCTGCGCCCGCGGCAGCCCCGTGCCCAGATGCTGGCGGCGGGTGGTGAAGAAAGGCTCGAACACCTTGAGCTGCAATTCGGGCGGGATGCCCGGTCCCTTGTCATCGATGCAGACGCGGATCTGATCGCCGACCACGGCCGAAGACAGGCTTAGCTCGCGCTGCCGCCAGCCGCGCTCGGAAAGCGCATCGATGGCGTTATCCACGAGCGCCTTGAACAAGGCGCGTAGCTGTATCGGCCGCCCCATGAGGCCGGGCAAGCTCGGGCAAGGCTGCCAGGTGACGGTGATGCCATTGGCGAGCAAACGCGTGGTGCAGACATCGAGCACGTCGCGCAAGGCCTCATTGATATTGACCAGCGCCGGCGCCTCTTGGCCGGCGTGCGGCATGAGCCGGCGCAAGCCCTCGAGGTGCGCCCGGCCCTCGGCGAGCGCGGCTTCGAGGGCGGCCGACGTGGCCGGCTCGCGGCTCTTGAGCATGGCAACCGCCGAGTGCATCACGTTCAACGGCCCTTCGAGCCGGTAGAGCGCCGCCGACAGGCTCTCGCGCAGCGCCGCGGCGTGCTCTTCCTCGGCCATCAGGCTGCGCAAGGCGGCGAGCCGGGCCTTTTCCTGGCCCTGGCGCAAGGCGCTCACATCGCTCGCCAAGAACAAAAGATAGTGCTGGGGTTCGGTCTCATAAAAACCGTCAGCGCGCTCATCGAGCGTGGCGATGGCCTGAGCGGAGCAGGAAAACCAGCGCGGCGCGGCGCCACCGGGCCGGTCGATACGCAGCTCACGCGGCGCCAAGGTGGCAGCGGCTTGGCCTAGCAGCTGTTGGCGCCAATCGGGCAGCGCGGTTGCCAGCAATAGATGTGCCGGCTCCGCCACCCCGAGATCGGCAAAGAGCTTTTTGTATTCCTGGTTGTCGAGCACCACCCGCCCGCTTTCGTCGAGCAGGGCGAGCGCCACCGGCGCCGCATCGACCACGGATTCGATCAGGGCCTTCTGGTTGCGCACCTGGCTCGCCAGGCTGTGCAGCTCGGAAATGTCGCGGTGCATCCCCAAGTAGTGGACGATGCGCCCCGCCGCATCGAGCACCGGGGTAATGTTCAGCTCCGCCAGGTACTGGCCGCCATCCTTGCGCCGGTTGAGCAGGCGTCCGCTCCAGGATTGGCCCCGCGCCAGGGCCCGCCACATGTCGGCATACACCGTGCGCGGCGTGGTCTGGTTCGAGAGAATGGATTCGTTCTGTCCGATGGCCTCGGCCGGGCTGTAGCCCGTCACCCGGGTAAATGCCTCGTTGACATAGAGGATGGTGGCCGCGGGATCGGTGATCGAAATCGCCATATCGGCTTGGGCCACGGCCTGGCGAAAGATTTCCGGCGGCAGATCAGGGCTTGGGCACAGGCTCGGCGAGAGGGGCAAGTTGGCTTTCGTCTGCATCACGGCGCATCCCGCTCATCAAAAGGATCACGCTCGCTTCAGCACGTTTTATGCCACCGCGCAAAACCCGCCGAGCGCTGGCCATGTTCGGGGCGCGGCGGGCCTTGGCGGCTATGCCACACCACCGCTTGTCGGGTTTGCGACAAAACCCGCGCGCTGCGTCGCACCAAGCCGGTGCAATGCACGCGCAAGCCGCGCAAAATCGGGGCTCGTCGCACGATAGCCAGAAGCAGGATGGACTTGGCACGGCAGTTGCAGCAGGCCGCCCGTCTTCCTTTCTGCCGGATCGCGCCGCCATGAGCGAACTCGTGCTGCTATTGCTCTCCACCGCGCTCGTAAATAACGTGGTGCTCATCAAGTTTCTCGGCCTGTGCCCGGTCATGGGCGTGTCGAAGAGCATGGACAGCGCCTTGGGCATGGGCATGGCCACCACGTTCGTGCTGACCCTGGCCGCCGCCGCGAGCTGGATGCTCGAACATTGGCTACTCGTGCCACTCGGCCTGGAATTCCTGCGCATCCTCACTTTCATCCTGGTCATCGCCTCGGTGGTGCAATTCACCGAAATGTTCATCAAAAAGGCCAGCCCGGCGCTTTATCAGTCGCTCGGCATCTATCTGCCCTTGATCACCACCAACTGCGCCGTGCTCGGCGTCTCCCTGCTCAACGTGCAGCAGGGCTACGGCTTTTTCTGGAGCCTGGCCTACGGCTTCGGCTCGGCCCTCGGCTTTACGCTGGTGCTCACGATTTTCGCCGGCCTGCGCGAGCGCATCGCCCTGGCGCGCGTGCCCGCTGCCTTCGCGGGCGCGCCGATCGCTTTCATCACCATCAGCCTGCTGGCGCTTGCCTTCATGGGCTTTTCCGGTCTTAACGTCTAGGAGGGATGCCGATGCTCGCCGCCGTCCTCAGTCTCACCCTGCTTGGCGCCCTGCTTGGCCTGGCGCTCGGCATCGCCAGCCGCCTGCTGCACGTGGAAACCCCAGCCATCCAAGCCGAGCTGGA
Source organism: Azovibrio sp. (assembly GCA_026414665.1). GTDB lineage: Bacteria > Pseudomonadota > Gammaproteobacteria > Burkholderiales > Rhodocyclaceae > Azovibrio. The sequence continues at coordinate 37,316 of JAOAIO010000005.1, read as the reverse complement.
AGCCATCCTGCCTGGCACCAATTGCGGCCAGTGCGGCTATCCCGGCTGCGCCGGCGCCGCCGCCGCCATCGCCGCCGGCACCGCCCCACCCACTTGCTGCCCGCCGGGCGGCAAGGCGGTGGCCTTGGCGCTGGCAGACAAGCTCGGCCTTGGCCTCGATCCGGCTAGCATGGCCGATGCCGGGCCGCGGCTCGCGGTCATCGCCGAAGACCTGTGCATCGGCTGCTGCCGCTGCAGCAAATCCTGTCCCACCGATGCCATCTTGGGCGCGCCGAAGCAAATCCACAACGTGCTCAAGGAAGCCTGCACCGGCTGCGCAGCCTGTGTCGAGCATTGCCCGACCGAAGCCGTGGCCATGCAGCCCGTTCCCGTCACCCTGCCGCATTGGGTGATGCCCAAACCGCTCGCCGCGTGAAGGAAGACAGCATGGGCCTGATGGAAAAATGCTTCACGCGCGCTTGGGGCGTCCATCCCGAAACGCACAAGCGTCCCGCCGCGGACGTGCCCACGCGCACCCTGCCGGTGCCGGAGCGCCTCTATGTCTCTCTCTCCCAACATCTGGGGGCTCCGGCCCGGCCTGCGGTGCTGGTCGGTCAGAAGGTCAGAAAAGGCGACAAGATCGCCGATCCCCAAGGCGCCGTCTCGGCCGCCCTGCATGCCCCGACTTCGGGCACGATCGTAGCGATTGGCGAAATCCCCGCGCCCCACCCCTCCGGCCTGCCGGTGCTGGCCATCACTTTAGCCAGCGACGGCAAGGACGAATGGACCGACCTAGAAGGCTGCGCCGACCCCTTCGCCTTGGCGCCCGCCGAAATCAGCCAACGCGTGGCAGCCGCTGGCGTAGTCGGCCTGGGCGGCGCCACCTTCCCCGCCGCCGTGAAACTGTCCTTGTCGGCAAAGGCGAAGGTGCGCACCTTGATCATCAACGGCGGCGAATGCGAGCCCTATCTGTCCTGCGATGATCGGCTCATGCGCGATGCGGCCGCCGCCTGCGTCGATGGCATCCGCATCATGCTGCACGCCACCGGCGCGAGCACGGCCCTGGTCGGCATCGAAGACGACAAGCCCGAGGCCATCGCCGCCATGCGCGAGGCCGCCCGGCCCTACGCCGAGGTGTGCATCCGCCCCGTGCCGGCACGCTACCCGATGGGCTCAGAAAAGCAACTCATCCTGACGCTGACGGGCCAAGAGGTGCCTGCCGACGGCCGCCCCGGCGACGTAGGCGTGGTCGTGCATAACATCGGCACCGCCCGCGCCGTACATGCGGCGATTCGCCACGGCGAGCCGCTGGTGGCGCGCCTCGTGACGGTCAATGGCGCTTGCATCGAAGCGCCCGGCAATATCCTCGTGCCCATCGGCGCCTTAGTCGAAGACGTGCTCGCCTTCGCCGGCGGTTTGGCTGCGCCCCCGGCGCGCCTCATCATGGGCGGACCGATGATGGGATTGGCGCTACCGCACGCCCGGGTGCCAGTGGTCAAGGGCACGAGCGGCATCCTCGCGCTTGCCGCCGCCGAGGTGGGCGCGCGCGCCACCGAGCCGTGCATCCGCTGCGCCCGTTGCGTGCGCGCCTGTCCGATCGGCCTGTTGCCCTTGGACATGGCCCGCCGCATCGCAGCGGGCGACCTATCAGGGGCGGTGCGCATCGGCCTCAAGGATTGCATCGCCTGCGGCGCTTGCGCCTATGTCTGCCCAGCGCATATCCCGCTGGTTCAGTATTTTGCCCACGCCAAGGGCGAGCTGGCGGCGCAGGAACGCGCCCGGCTGCGTGCCGAAGCCACGAAAAAGCTGGCCCAGGCCAGAACCGCCCGGCTCGCACGCGAGGCCCAGGAAAAAGCCGAGCTGGCGGCGCGGCGCAAGGCCGAACGGGCCGCCGCGACGTCGGCAACCGCCTCCGATACAGGAGCCCCCGCATGAAACCCGCCTACGATGCCGCGCAGCCCTTGGCCGCGCCCCACGCCCACGCCGGCCACGGCGTGCGGCAGACCATGATGCGGGTACAGCTCGCGCTGCTGCCCGCCACCTTGTTCGGCTTCTGGCTTTATGGCTGGCCGGCCTTCTTCCTCTGGCTCATCACCCTAGCCGCCTGCCTGGTCTTCGAATTCATCAGCCTGCGCTTGATGGGCCGCGCACAGATTGGCCGCACCTTGGGGGATGGCTCGGCGCTACTCACAGGCTGGCTGCTAGCCTTGACCCTGCCGCCTTGGGCTCCCTGGTGGGTCGGCGTAGTCGGCGCTTGCATCGCCATCGTGGTCGGCAAGCAGGTGTTCGGCGGTCTGGGTCACAACGTCTTCAATCCGGCCATGGTCGCCCGGGTGGCGCTGCTCATCGCCTTTCCTCTGCCGCTGACCACTTGGGTTGCGCCGCTGCCCCTGGGCAGCGCCGCCGCGCCGGGCTTCGTCGAGGGCTTGCAGATCACCTTAGGGCAGCTTGCGCTGCCCGATGCCATGAGCAGCGCCACCTTGCTCGGCCACGCCAAGACCGAGTTGTCGCGCGGCCTCGATCTGGCCCAGGCTTTCGCCGGCAGCACCGCGCCGCAACCCTCCTGGGTGGGATTGCGCGCCGGCAGCCTCGGCGAATCGGCGGCGCCGCTGCTCTTGGCGGGCGGCTTATTCCTGCTCGCCACCGGCGTCATCCGCTGGCAGACGCCAGTCGGCGTGCTCGCCGGGCTGGCCGTGCCGGCAGCCATCGCACACGCCCTCGCGCCGGGGCACTATCTCGATGCCGGCACGCATCTGTTCGCCGGCGCGCTCATGCTTTGCGCCTTCTTCATCGCCACCGATTACGTCACCGCCCCGGCAACCGGCAGCGGCCAGCTCCTCTTCGGTCTTGGCGTCGGCCTCCTAACCTGGGTGATCCGCAGCCTTGGCGGCTATCCCGAAGGCGTGGCCTTCGCCATCTTGTTGATGAACGCGCTCACCCCGATCATCGACCACTATGCCAAGCCCCGCATCCTGGGACGCACCCGCTCCGGACGGCCCATCGACCCCGCTCCTGCCGGCAAGGAAACCTGACATGCGCCTAGATACGCTGAAGGAATACACCTTCTACCCACCGTTGCTGCTCGGCTGCACCGCGCTGCTGGCCTCGGCCGCCCTATCCTGGGTCGCGGGGGCTACCCGCGATGCCATCGCTGCGGCCGAGGCGCGCGACCTGCGTGAATCGCTGACCCAGGTATTGCCCGCAGGCCTGGCCGACAATGACTTACTCGCCGACCGCGTCCAGATCGATGTCGGCGCGACAGCGCCGCTCACCGTCTATCGCGCCCGCCACGCCGGCAAGCCCGCAGCCGCCGTATTCCGGGTCGAGGGCAAGGGTTATGCCGGCCCCATCGTCTTGCTCATGGCGGTAGACCAAGACGGGCAGGTGCTCGGCGTGCGGGTCTTGAAGCATAGCGAAACCCCGGGCCTTGGCGACAAGATCGAAATCGGCAAGACCGACTGGATCACCGCGTTCAACGGCAAGTCGCTCAACACAGGGCGCTGGGCGGTGCGCAAGGACGGTGGCGAATTCGATCAGTTCGCCGGCGCCACCATCACACCCCGGGCCGTGGTCCAGGCGGTGAAGGGCGGACTGGAAATCTTCGCCCGCCACCAGGACGCCATGCTCGGCCAGCCCCAAGACAGCGCCACGATGGGAACGGCACGCGCCCACAAGGAGGGAAAAGCATCATGAGCGGCAACATGACGACCCTGATCCGGGATGGTCTCTGGCATAACAACGTGGTGTTCGCGCAAATGCTCGCGCTCTGTCCGACCATGGCCGTCACCACGAGCGGCACCAACGGCCTAGGCATGGGGCTCGCCACCACGGCCGTGCTGGTCGTCGCCAACGTCCTGGTTTCGCTGCTACGCCGGGTCGTCAGTCCGCAAGTGCGCATTCCGGTGTTCATCGTGCTCATCGCCAGCTTGGTCACGATCGTAGACATGGCGCTCAACGCCTGGCTGCATGAGCTCTACAAGGTGCTGGGCCTGTTCATCGCCCTGATCGTGGTGAATTGCGCCATCCTCGGGCGCGCTGAATCTTTCGCCTCGCGCCACCCGGTCGGACATGCGTTCATCGACGGCCTGGCCATGGGCATCGGCTTCACCGGCGCGCTGACGTTGATCGGCCTAATCCGCGAATTCCTGGGCAGCGGCACCTTGTTCGCGCAAGCCTCGCAATTGCTGGGTCCCGCCTTCGCCTTCCTGGAAATGCGCATCCCCGGCTACGCTGGCGCGCTATTGATGATTCTGCCGCCCGGCGCGTTCGCGGCGCTCGGCTTTCTCCTGGCCGGCAAGCAGCGTCTCGATGCCCGGCGGGCCGCCCAGCCCGACAAGGCCGCCGTGCTGGCTTGACGCTCGGAGGAATCGCCATGCAAATCAGCGTCGCCTATTCCGAACCCAACCAACAAATCTGGCTCGACATCGAGGTCCCCGAACACACCACGGTGGCCGATGCCATCACCCGCTCCGGCATTCTGGCGCAATTTCCGCATATCGACCTAAGCCGCCAGAAGGTTGGGATTTTCGGTAAGCTGACCAAGCTAGATGCGCCGCTCAAGCCCGGCGACCGGGTGGAAATCTACCGCCCGATCATCGCCGACCCAGCCACGGTGCCGCGCCGGGATACGGGCGAAGCAAGCTGACCGATAGCGCGGTAAATGCACTTGGGCATTTCGACGTACTAGAATCACGGCTTGCCCAAGTTAGGAGCCTCCTCGTGCCATTCGCCAAGCCCTCATTCGCCACCGCGCTCACCCTCGCGAGCACCGCCTTGTTCGCCGCCGACAAGCCCGGCGCCCAGGTCTATAACGAGACCTGCATCGTCTGCCACCACACCGGCATCCTGCACGCCCCACGCATGAACGACGACAAGCGCTGGCACAAGCTGGTGAAGGAAGGGCTGGACGAGCTGGTGCCGGCAGCCCTGGCCGGCATCCGCCACATGCCGCCCAAGGGCGGCAATCCCAATCTCTCCGACCAGGAAGTCGCCAATGCCGTGGTCTGGATGGTGAATCAGCACGGCGGCCAGTTCGCCCCACCCAGCCCCGAACAGGTCAAGACCTGGCGCGCCCAAGCCGATCGCCGCAAAAAACACTGAGCGCTCCGCCTTGGCCGCCTTGCCGTTTGCCGTCCCCGGGGGCACAATCCCGCGCCATGCAGTCATTTGACCTCATCATCGTCGGCGGCGGCCTTGCCGGCGCGAGTCTCGCCGTCGCCCTGCGTCAGACCCGTCTGCGCATCGCCCTGGTGGAAAGCGCGCCGCCGCGCCGGCCGGAGGGCTGGGATGCGCGCATCTACGCCATCAGCCCGGCCAACGCCGCCTTTCTCGACCGGATCGGCATCTGGGAGCACCTCGACGTCACACGCATGGCCCCGATCCAAGCCATGGAGGTATTTGGCGACCGAGGCGGCAAGCTGCGTTTTAGCGCCTATGAGACGGGCGTCGCCGAGTTGGGCTGGATCATGGAGTCCGCGCTCATGGCTTGCGAGCTGTGGGAAAGCGTCAAGCGCCAGGCCAATGTCAGCCGCTTCTGCCCGGCCCGCCCGGCTGCGCTGCAATTCCGCCACGATGCCACCGTGCTCACTTTGGAAGACGGCACTTGCCTCGCCGCCCGCCTGCTCGTCGGGGCCGACGGGCGTGACTCCTGGGTGCGGCGCGAGGCGGGACTGGAAGCCAAGGTCACCCCCTATGGCGAGAAAGGCGTAGTCGCCAACTTCAACACCGAAAAACCGCACCGGGGCACGGCCTGGCAATGGTTCCGCGATGACGGCGTGCTCGCCTACCTGCCGCTGCCAGGCAAGCGCATGTCCATCGTCTGGTCCACCCCGGATGCCGAGGCCGACCGGCTCTGCGCGCTATCCCCGGATGCCCTAGCCGAGCGTGTCGCCGCCGCCGGCCAACAGGTGCTGGGCAGGCTCGAAACCATCACCCCGGCCGCCGCCTTTGCCTTGCGCCTCATCCGGGTGCCGCGCACGGTGGCGCCGCGCCTGGCCTTGGTCGGCGATGCGGCGCATGGCATCCACCCGCTCTCCGGGCACGGCATCAACCTAGGTTTTCAGGACGCCCGGGTATTGGCCGAGCTGCTGGCCGCAGCCCAGCCCTGGCAAGACATCGGCGCGGAAGCCTTCCTGCGCCGCTATCAACGGGCCCGCAAGGAGGAAACGCTGCTCATGCAGACCACGACCGATACCCTGCGCCGCCTGTTCCGAGACAACCCGCCGGGCCTGGCGCCGCTACGCAACCTGGGCCTGTCGCTCACCGACCGGCTCCTGCCCATCAAAAGCTTGCTGGTGCGCTACGCCCTGGGCGCCCTTTGAACTCGGCGCCACGGTCGCCCTTTTCCCCAAGGAGATATCATGCTCAAAAAACTGCTCCCCTTCCTATTCGCCGCCGGCCTCGCCCTGCCTGCCTTGGCCCAGGAAGCCAATGTCAAGAAAGCGATCGAGGCCAAGCTGGGCACGCCGGTAACGAGTGTCACCAAGTCCGGCTACCTCGACTTGTACGAAGTCTATTTCGACGGCCAGATCATTTACACCGACGAGAAGGTGAGCGTCATCCTAGCCGGCAACCTCATCGATGCGAAAAGCATGACAAGCGTCACCGACGAACGCTTGAAGAAGCTCACTGCCATCAAGTTCAGCGATCTGCCGCTCAATCAGGCCATCAAAATCGTACGCGGCAACGGCAAGCGGACAATCGCCATCTTCGAGGACCCGAACTGCGGCTATTGCAAGCGGCTGGCGAAGGAGATGGCAAGGCTCGATAATGCCACGCTATACATCTTCCTCTACCCGATCCTCTCCGAGGACTCGATCAAGAAGTCACGCCAAATCTGGTGTGCCGCCGACCCCGCCAAGACCTGGAACGACTGGATGGTAAACGGCAAGGCCCCGACCGGCAAAGACGATTGCGACACCACCGCCATCATCAACAACCAAGAGCTCGGCCGCAAGCTGCGCGTCACGGGCACGCCCACGCTGTTCTTCGCCGACGGCGAGCGGGTCGGCGGCGCCATTCCCCTAAACCGCATCGAGCAAAAGCTCAATAGCATCAAGTAAGCCGGCGCACATCCATGGCCGCAGGGCCGCCTCGGCCGCAGCCCTGCTGTCTGCGCACCGCTCGTCTCAAGCCGCCGCCTGACGCAAGCCGGCCTGGCACAAGCGGTTCACGGCGCTCACCAACGCCTTGAGCGAAGCGGTGACGATATGGGCGTCGATCCCCACGCCGTAGCGCTCGCCGCTGGCTCCACCCGCCACTTCGATGCAGGCGCATGCCCGCGCCTCACCCGCTGCGCCGCTGGGCTCCATGGCGCGCTCCTCGAAGCTGCGCACCTGCACGGCGAAACCAGCGCTTTGCAGCGCTTGGACGGCCGCATCGATGGGACCGTTGCCGAGCCCCGCGAGCAAATGTGGCCGGCCATCGATATCCACGGATAGGCGGATCCCCTGCTTGCCGCCCTGCTCGAAGAGGTGATGCTCGCGGTAGCAAAGCGGCGTCACGCTCTCAAGATACGTCGCGGCAAAGAGCGCCCAGAGGTCGGCGGCGCGTATTTCTCGGCCGTCGCGGTCGGCCTGGCGCTGCACCACCGCGGCGAACTCGACTTGCAAGCGGCGCGGCAACACCACGCCGTATTCGGTTTCGAGCAAATACGCGATGCCCCCCTTGCCGGATTGGCTGTTGACCCGGATCAAGGCATCGTAGCTGCGCCCGACATCGGCAGGATCGATGGGCAGATACGGCACGTTCCAGTAGGACGGCACCGCGTCGCCTGCGGCCTTGTGGGCCGCGAGCCCCTTCTTGATGGCATCCTGGTGGGAGCCGGAGAAGGCCGTAAACACGAGATCCCCCACGTATGGGTGGCGTGGATGGATGGGCAACTGGGTGCACGCTTCAACCTGGCGCGCCACGGCATTGATGTCGGAAAAATCGAGCCCCGGCGCAATCCCTTGGGTGTACATATTGAGCGCGAGGGTGACGAGATCCACATTGCCGGTGCGCTCGCCATGACCAAACAAGCAGCCTTCGACACGCTCGGCGCCGGCCATGAGCCCCAACTCGGCGGCGGCCACGGCAGTGCCGCGGTCGTTGTGCGGATGCAGGCTAAGGATGAGGCTATCGCGCCGGGCCAAATGGCGGTGCATCCACTCGATCTGGTCGGCATACACATTCGGGGTGGCAACCTCGACCGTGGCGGGAAGGTTGAGAATCATCTTGCGCTCCGGCGTGGCGCCCCAGGCGTCGCTCACCGCATCGCACACTTCGAGCGCGAAATCGAGCTCCGTCGCCGTAAAGGTCTCGGGGCTGTATTCGAGCACCACCTCGGTCTTTGGCATGGCCTCGGCCAGCTCCCGGATGCGCCGCACGGCATCGACCGCCATGGCCACCACCTCGGCCTTGCTCATGCCGAACACCAGGTTGCGAAAAGGCTCCGATGTGGCGTTATACACGTGCACGATGACGCGACGCGCCCCTTGGATGGCGGCGAAGGTACGGCGGATCAAAGGCTCCCGGGCTTGCGTGAGCACCGCGATGGTCACATCCGCGGGAATGCAATCGGCCTCGATGAGCCTCCGCACGAAGTCGAAATCGGTCTGCGAGGCGGCAGGAAAGGCCACTTCGATTTCCTTAAAGCCGATGGCGCAGAGCATTTCGAACATGCGCAGCTTCTTCGCCGCGTCCATGGGCTCGAACAGCGACTGGTTGCCATCGCGCAGATCACTGCTCATCCAAATCGGCGCCCGGGTGATGCGGCGCCCCGGCCACTGCCGGTCGTGCAACGGCACCGACGGGAAGGGGGCGTATTTGCTGGCGGCAGGCATGGGCGGCATGACGGTCTCCGAAAACGTTGCGATGCGGAGCATGGTACGGAAAAGCACGGGGCATTTGCTTGCGTATTACTCCGGAAAAGCAGATATTCACGCAATAAAATTCCTCAAAAATCCGAAGAAACAACAGCAAGAATCCTTAAAGCAGGAAAACGCGCCATGAAACTCGACCGTTACGACCGCCAGATCCTCCAACTCCTGCAAGAAGATGGCCGCATCAGCAACCAGGAGCTGGCCGAACGCATTGGGCTTTCCCCCTCGCCATGTCTGCGCCGGGTACGCGCGCTCGAAGAAGCGGGATTGATCCTCGGCTACCGCGCCCTCTTGGATGCCCGCAAGCTAGGGCTTAGCCTGATGGCGCTGATCCACATCTCGATGGACCGGCACACCCCGGAGCGCTTCGCGCATTTCGAACGGGAAATCAGCAGCCTCCCCGACATCATCGAATGCCTGCTCATCACCGGCCAAGATGCCGACTACCAGCTCAAGGCCGTGGTACGCGACATGGATGCCTACCAGGAACTACTGCTCGACCGCATCACGCGCATTACCGGAGTCACGGGCGTGCATACCAGCTTCGTGTTGCGCCGCGTGGTGGATAAGACTGCCCTGCCCCTCGCCTAAAAAGCGCGCCACAACACTTGGTTACAAACCGGCACCGAAGGCCGACAGACAAGGACGCAAGCCGCGCTTAGAGTACGCAGCGTAGTGTTACCCCTCCTCTCGATCCCCCCTTCGAGATTGTCCCCCGCCGCCAACCCGGCGGGGATTTTTTTGCCCATGCAATGCCTGCTACAGCGCCAGGCCACGGTGCAGGTCAGCCGTAAGCCCGAATCCAGCGTTAACCCTATGTCCCACTCGCACAAGGATGACCACCATGCTCGCACGCTACACCCTTGCCTTACTACTCGCCGCCGGCATCGGCGGCAACGCGCTCGCCGGCGATGACTGGTACGCCGATCGCTACGGCAGCCGCTACGAGCGGCGCTACGACGATCCTCCCCCGCGCCATTACCACCATGCGCATCGGCACGACCGCCGAGTGGAATATATCGTGGTAGAACGGCCCGTGCCGGTCTACACCGCTCCCCGCGTCGTTTACCAAGAACCGGTGGTGGTATACCGCGACCGGGTGATCCACGACACCCCGGTCTACCGCGAAGCGCCGCCGCGGCGCTATTACCGCGATGACGCGCCAGTGCGCTACCGCGATGAAGGCATGAGCCGCGGCACCGGCCAGGTGCTCGGCGCCGTGGCCGGCGGCATCGTCGGCAGCCGCTTCGGCGATGGCAATGGCCGTCTCGCCGCTACCGCCGCTGGCGCCGTATTAGGCGGCCTGATCGGCGGCGAGCTGGCGCGCGACTAAAAACGCGCTCCAGCCCCCTCCTGCCGGCGCCCGGCAATGCCGGGCGCCGGTGCTCGCCAACGCCGGATCAGCGCGGCGCCAATTCAGCCGGCAAGAGCACCCACAGCCGCCCTTTCTGCTTCATCCGCCCGGCAAGCTCGCCGGCCTCCTTGCCAAACCCCCAGAAGAAATCGGCGCGCACCCCGCCCTTGATGGCGCCCCCCGTATCCTGAGCCAGCATCAGCCGATGCAACGGCTGGCTGCTATTGGGCCGGGTCGTCGCCAGCCAGACGGGCGCCCCGAGGGGGATGTAACGCGGGTCGACAGCAAGGCTGCGCTCCGGCGTCAACGGCACGCCCAGCGCCCCGATGGGGCCACCCTCGGCATTCGGTAGCTCACGGAAGAAAACGTAGCTGGGATTACTGTTGAGCAGCGCCTGCACTTGACCAGGATGCGCTCTGGCCCAGGCTTGAATGCCCTGCATCGATGCCTCTTCGAGCTTGAGCGCGCCGCGTTCGACCAACAGACGCCCGATCGACTGGTAGGGATGCCCGTTCTGGTCGGCATAGCCAATGCGCACGCGACTGCCATCGGGCAGCTGCACCCGTCCCGAGCCCTGAATCTGCAAAAAGAAGAATTCGATCGGGTCCTCGACCCAGAGCAAGACCTTGCCCGGCCAATGCTGGCCACGGCGTGCCTCGATCTCGGCCCGGCTCCAATAAGGCAACACCTTGTTGCCTTCGAGCCGTCCGCGCAGGCGGCGATGCTTGAGGTCGGGATAGACATCGCCAAGCTCGATGCTCAGCATGTCCGCCGGCACGCCCAGCACAGGGGTGGCATAACGGGCATCGCGCTGCCGGCTGCCGCGAATGAGCGGCTCGTAGTAGCCGGTAATCATGCCTTCGCGGCGCCCATCGGCTTCGACCACGGCGTGGGGAATGAAATGGGCTTCGTAGAAGCGGCGCACCGCCGCCTCATCCTGGCCGTCGACCTCACGCGCCAAGCTGCAGACCCGGACCCAAGCCGCGGCGTTGGCACGGCTGGCAAGCCCGCGGCAGGATTCCTGCCAGGCCGGCCAGCTCGCCACCAACGTATCCTTCTGCCAGTCCGGCAGATCGGCCCAAGTCGCGGCCTCGAGCCGCGGCGGCGCCTCGACCACGGGCGCGGCCTGCGGGCAAGCCGGCGCCGGCGGACAAACCGGACATGCGGGGCAGGCAGGGGCGGCCGCAGCCGCCGCCTCGTCTCGCGGTGCCGCGCCCGCCTGGGAATCCCCGCCCGATAGCCAGGGCAAGGGCGTGGCGCAGGCGGTCAACAAAAAGCAACAGAGCGGCGTAAGACGCGTGTAGCGGCGCAACCGACGGAGCACGGAAAATTGGCTTTTTTGCATGGCATTGGCTAGATTTCGAGCTTTTCGCTCGCGCAGTATACCTTTCGCCATGCTCGACCCCGCCTTGCTCGAACGTCTGCTCAATCGCGCCGAATCGCTATTGGACCGCCTCGCCGCGCAACTTCCCCCGCCCCCGGAGGAGCCGGACTGGCGCCAGGTGCTCGCCTGCCGCTGGCGCCGCCGGCACGGCATGGGCTGCCTGCTGCCGGTGCGGCAGGTGCACCCAATCCGCCTAGCCGACCTCACCGGCATCGACGATCAGAAAGCGCGCATCACCGCCAACACGCGCCAATTCGTGGCGGGCCGGCCAGCGAACAACGTGCTGCTCACTGGGAGCCGCGGCTCGGGCAAATCCTCGCTGGTCAAGGCCCTGCTCAACGAATTCGCGCCAGAAGGACTACGCTTGATCGAAGTGGACAAGGACGATCTCACCGACCTGGCCGAGATCGTGGACCGCATCGCCGACCGCCCGGAAAGATTCATCCTATTTTGCGACGATCTCTCATTCGAGGCCGGCGAGAACGCCTACAAGGCGTTGAAGTCGGTGCTCGACGGCTCCGTCGCCGCGCCGCCGGAAAACGTGCTGATCTACGCCACTTCGAACCGGCGCCACCTGATGCCGGAGTATTTCTCGGAAAATCTCGATAGCACCCGCGTGGATGGCGAAATCCACCCCGGCGAAGCCATCGAGGAAAAGATTTCCCTGTCCGAACGCTTCGGCCTGTGGCTTTCCTTCTACCCCTTCGACCAGGATGACTATCTCGCCATCGTGGCGCACTGGCTCAAGTCCTTCGGCTTTTCCAGGCGGGAAATCGCCGCCGCCGAGCGCGAGGCGCTCAACTGGGCGCTGGCGCGCGGCTCGCGGAGCGGTCGGGTGGCCTGGCAATTCGCGCGCGACTACGCTGGACGGCAGGAGAAGCGCCAATGAGCGCGGCACCTTCTGCTATGCCGATCACCGAGGTAGCAGCCGCCGTGCTGCTAAGCCGCGATGGCCGCGAATTCATGCTCGCCTGCCGCCCGGAAGGCAAAGTCTACGCCGGTTATTGGGAATTCCCCGGCGGCAAGGTGGAACCCGGCGAGGACGTGCGCCAGGCTCTGGTGCGCGAGCTAAAGGAAGAGCTCGGCATCACCGTCACCCATGCCAGCCCCTGGCTACGCCGGCACTTTCGCTACCCCCATGCGCACGTCTGTCTCAATTTTTGGCGCGTGACGGCCTGGGACGGCGAAATCGGCATCACCGCCCCGCTCGAGCACAGCGCCATCGCCTGGCAGCCATTGACCGGGCCGGTCACGGTCGCCCCGCTGCTACCCGCCAACGCGCCGATTCTGAAAGCCCTCTCTCTTCCTTGCAGCATGGCCATCACCCAGGCGGAGCAGCTCGGGGTATCGGCGGAGCTGCTGCGTCTCGAACGCGCCCTAGCCCGGGGCATCCGGCTCATCCAGCTGCGCGATCGGGGCTTGGCGCCCGACGCACGCCTGGACTTCGGCACCCGCCTGATGCAGTTGGCGCGGACGGTCGGCGCCCTGGTGCTGGTCAGTGAAGACGCGGATCTAGCCCGCCGCATCGGCGCCCACGGGCGACACTTAAGCGCCGCCGGCTTGGCGCGCTCTACGACGCGCCCCGATTTCGCATGGGTCGGCGCCTCCTGTCACGATGCCGCGGAACTCACGCGGGCCAGTCGCTTAGCGCTCGATTATGCCTTGCTCGGACCAGTGCTGCCGACGCTCAGCCACCCGGAGGCAGCGCCACTGGGCTGGCCCGCCTTCGCCCGGCTGGCGCGGGATTGTCCGCTGCCGGTATTCGCCCTAGGCGGCCAAAGCGAGGCAACGCTCAGCACGGCGCAGCAGCACGGCGCGCACGGCATCGCCATGCTGCGCGCATGGTAAAAGACGGGTCAGCGCACAGGCAAATCGGGCAAAGCGCCTTGATCCGGCTCCTGTTCCGGCACGCGATAGGTCTCGTCGGCCCAACAGCCCAAATCGATGAGCTTGCAGCGTTCCGAACAAAAAGGACGCCAACGGTTCTCGGGGCGCCACTCGGACAAGGTGCCGCACTGCGGGCAAGGCACCATGCGGTAGGTTGGCGAAGTCACAGGTTGCAGAACGTGAGTTCAAAGGCCACGTCCCGGTCGCAGCCCTTGGCCTTGATTTCCATTTCCGGGGGATGGGTGAAGCGGATATTGAGCGCGTAACGATTGGCGCTCACTTCGGGCACGGCATGCTCGCCTTCAGGCACGCCGATGCGCACCATCTGCGCCGCAGTGCCGCCCAACATGCGCTGAAACTGGCCATGCGCGGCCTTGAGCCGCTCGACCCGGCCGCTGGAGCGCAAAAGGCGCAGGATGATGGTCAAGGCATCGCGCACCGGTAACATCGAGCGCATCCACGTGGCCAAGGCCTGGCTGCGGAACTGCGCCGACTGGTGCAGCCAATAGTGATAAGACGGTAGATCGAACTCGCACACCCCGCCGGGAATGGCCACTCGGCTCTTGATGCCCATCAGCCATTCGTTGTCGCGCAGACTTTGGCCGAACTTGCCGGCCAGCGCGAGCAGCGCCGCGGAAGCCTGCTCGATCTCGTAGAGCGCGCCGGACAGCGCGGCCTCGGAAATGTCGGGGTTGTTGCGAAAGCCCAGCAGAATCTGGCGCTGCCGTTCTAGCTCCTGGATCATGTCGAGCTTTAAGTCGGCGCGACCGGCCACCTCCAGGATTTCGAACAGGGTAACGAGCGCGACATGGTTCTCGGCCGGACCATCCGACTTGGAGAAGTAGGCAACCTTCTCAAAGAGATCCTCCAGGCGCAACAAGGTGCGGATGCGCTCGTTGAAGGGGTATTCGTAGGTGATCACGCCGCCGGCCATCAAGTGAAAGTCCGATTATTCTGAATCAGTTAGCATCAAATCTCAACCTGACACTTTAAGGTCGACACGCCCCCGTCGCCTTGGCCTGCGCCAAGCGTAGATAAAGATCATGTAAGCGCGCCACCGGCACGGCGAGCTCGGCGCGCGCGCCGCTGTTGTCGAGCACGTCGTCCGCCACTGCCCGTCGCGCCGCCCGGCTGGCTTGCGCCGCCATGATGGCATCGACCATCTCGCCCGTCAGGCCGCTGCGCGCCATGACGCGCCGGCGCTGCAAGGCTTCAGGACAATCGACGAGCAGCACGCGGTCGAGCCGATATGCCTGCCGTCCGACTTCCGCCAGCAAGGGAATGGCGAGCAGGACATAAGGGGTGCGCAGCAAAGCGATATCGGCCTCGGCCCGCGCCCGGATGAGCGGATGCAAGAGCGCCTCTAGCTCCCGGCGCACGCCAGGGTCAGCGAACGCCCGCGCCCGCATGGCCGCCCGGTCGAGACTACCGTCGGCGGCGCAGATGCCGGGACCGAAGCGCTCGATCAGGGCGGGCATGGCCGCGCCCTCTGGCCCGGTGAGCTGGCGGGCCAGCACATCCGTATCCACCAGGCCCGCGCCCAGCGCCACGAAAGCCTCGGCCACCGTACTCTTGCCGCTGCCGATGCCGCCGGTAAGGCCGACCACGAAACTCACGGGCAATCCCTGGGCGCGCTCTCGGCCGGCAAAGCCTTGCGGAAGTCGGAAAGCTCAGCGGCGGCGCCGCGCACTTCAAGCTGCTGGCGAGCCCCCTCGACCTGACGCGGCCCGACCCGGGCGCTGCGCACGCCCTTGCCGCGCAGCTGCTCGAGATATTTGTGCGCGGCCTCCTCACGCGAGAAGACGCCAAGGGAAATCGCGTATTTCTGCGGCCCATCGCTGACGATGAAGAACTCGGCAACCCCCAAGCGCTGCAATTCGCCGGCCTTTTTCTCGGCGCCTTTCTTGTCCGGCTGAGGCGGTATGAAGACCCACCAGCCGCCCTCGCTGCGCCGGCTCGGCGTCAACCCGGCTTGCTCGGCCAGGCTAGCCAGCCGCTGGGCCTCGGCGTCGCTCAAGCCGGCAAGCAACAAGCAAACCTGGGCCGTGGCGCCGCCAGCCCGCGCCGGCGCGGGCGTGGACGGCGGCGGCGCGCTCGGTTGTGACGGGGAGGATGGCGCCGGGCTTGGCGCGGGAGAAGCGATATCCGGCGGCGCGGGCGTAGCGGGCGCTGGCACCGCCCCCGGCTCGCCCGCATCCGACGCGCCGGCCGGCAGGATGCGCAGGCGTTCGGGATGGATCTGCTGCGCAAGCCGCAGCGCATCGGGCGAAACCGACGCGCCGAGATAGCCCTGGGCATAGGCAAAGAACAGCAGGTTGGCGAGGATGAGCAGAAACACCAAGGCCCGCATGGCGATACGCCCTTTTAGCCGACCTGGGGCAAATGCTTGAGCGACTCGGCGATGGCCGCAGCCGGATAGGCGAAGTCTTCAAGCTGGCCGGCAAAGAATTTGTCATAGGAGGCCATGTCGAAGTGGCCATGCCCAGTGAGGCAAAACAGGATCACCTTTTCCTCGCCACAGGCTTTGGCCTGCAATGCCTCGTCGATGGCGGCGCGAATGGCGTGACAAGATTCAGGCGCCGGAATGATGCCCTCGGCGCGGGCGAACTGCACGCCGGCCTCGAAGGTGGCCAATTGCGGCACGGCCCGCGCTTCGACCAGCCCCTCGTGCGCAAGCTGCGACACCAGAGGACTGGCGCCATGGTAGCGCAGGCCGCCGGCATGAATGCCGGGCGGCATGAAGTCGTGCCCGAGAGTGTACATCTTCATCAACGGCGTATAGCCGGAGGCATCACCGAAGTCGTAGGCATAAGCGCCTTGAGTCAGGGTCGGACAGGAAGTCGGCTCGACCGCAACGCAGCGCAGCTTGTCGGCGCGCTTATCACCGGCTGCCTTATCGGCCAGGAAGGGGAAGGCGATGCCGCCAAAGGAAGAGCCGCCGCCACAGGGGCCAAGCACCACATCCGGGTAAAGGCCAAGCTTCTCGAATTGCCGCTTTGCCTCTAGGCCGATCACGGTCTGATGCAACAGCACATGATTGAGCACCGAGCCCAGGGTATAGCAAGTTTCCCGATCGGCCGCCGCTTCCTCCACCGCCTCGGAGATCGCCAGACCCAGGGAGCCCTGGCAGCCGGGATCTTCGGCCAGCGCCTTGCGGCCGGCTTCGGTGAGGTTGGTGGGGCTGGCAAAGACCTCGGCGCCCCAAGTTTGCATCATCGAGCGGCGAAAAGGCTTTTGCTCATAGCTCACCTTGACCATGAACACCCGCACCGGCAGGCCGAACATTTGCCCGGCGAAGGCGATGGAGGAGCCCCACTGACCAGCGCCAGTTTCGGTGGTGAGCCGCTTGGTGCCGGCTTGCTTGTTGTAGAAAGCCTGGGGCACGGCGGAATTGGGCTTGTGCGAACCCGCCGGGGAAACCCCCTCGTACTTATAAAAAATCTTCGCCGGCGTGCCTAGCGCCGCTTCCAAGCGCCGCGCCCGGCACAGGGGGGCCGGCCGCCAGAGCGCGTAGATCTGCCGCACCTCCTCGGGAATCTCGATCCAGCGCTGGCGGCTCATCTCCTGTTCGAGGATATTCATCGGAAAGATCGCCGCCATCTGCTCTGGGCCCATGGGCTTGCCATCCGGCCCCAGCGGGGGCGCTGGCGGGTTCCGCATATCGGCCACCACGTTGTACCAGTGGGTGGGCATTTCAGAAGGATCGAGGTAGGTACGCAGAGGCATCATGATGTTTTCAAAAATTCCGATCGAGGATGCTAAGTTAAACGAAAAGCGATGAAGCACCAAAATGGCGCATCACACTTCATGAACGCACCGCTACGGTGCGGACCAGGCCCACTGCCGCAGACCTTCGAGCACCAGATTATCGACCTGGCGCAGCGGTAAGCGCAGATGCGGCGCCAGGCACGGCGCCGCGCCACCGGAGAGTAGGCACAAGGCCGCCCCCGGCAGCCGGGCGAAGGCGCGCTCGATGGCCCCTAGCTGCGCCTCGAGGCAACCGCTGTGGATGGCATCCTGGGTCTGGCGCGGAAAATCCCGATGCGCGCCGGTCACATGCGGTAGCCGCGCCGTGCCTTGAGCGAGGGCGGCTTGCATCATATCCACCCCAGGCAGAATGAGGCCACCGAGAAAGCGGCCCTGCGCATCCAAGCTGTCGATGGTCGTCGCGGTGCCGGCCGTGACCACCAGACATGCCTCCCGAGTCAGCGCGCGGGCGCCGATCAGGGCGCACCAGCGGTCCACGCCCAACGCCGCTGGCTCTAGATAACCATTCACCACGCCGGCCGCGGCAGCGCTGCTGCGCATCCGCTCGACCCGGTAGCCGGCCAGGGCCTGGCAGATTCGCGCCTCTTGCGCTGGCCCAGCCACACTGGCGAGCAACACCCGCTCGAGCGGCGGCCAGCCGGCCACCACGCGGGTAAAGCCATCGAGCGCATCCCACCCCAAGGCGCCCTGTGCCACCCAGCCGTGCGCTGCCGCGAGCCCCCACTTCAGGCGCGAATTACCCGCATCGAGACAGGCGATCATCGGCGCCTCAGACTCACGTCGCCCACCAAGAAGCGCTCGATGCCAGCCGTTGTCGCAAGCAACAGCCGGCCTTCCTCGTCCGCGCCTAGACAGCGCCCTTCGGCGAGCAAGCGCGCCCCATCGCACAGGCAGACGCGCTGCCCTTGCCAGATATGGCGCGCCTGCCATGCCGGCAAAAGCGGCGCAAAGCCGCGCGACAAAAAGGCATCGAGCGTCATGGCTAACTCGCGCAACAAGGTGGCGAGCAGTAGGTGCCGCTCCGGCACCACGCCCAACCTATCCAATCCCGCGGCTGCCTGCCCCAGCACATCCTGGGCTGGCGCCCTAAGATTCAAGCCGATGCCGATCACGACCGAGATGCCGCGCCGATCCGCCGCTAGTTCCACGAGGATGCCGCCTAGCTTCGCCTCCCCTTCTGGCCATGCGGCATAAATGTCATTGGGCCATTTGAGGCCGACGGGATGAAGCCCCAGGGCTTCCAGCCCACGCGCCAGGGCAAGCCCCACCGCCAGGCTCAAGCCAGCAAGGCGAGCCGGATCGGCCGGCCAGCGCCAAAGCAGGGAAAAGGTCAGGCTGTTCGCGGGCGTCGAGGCCCAGGGCCGGCCACGGCGGCCCCGCCCCGCCGTCTGCTGGTCAGCTACCAGCACTGTACCGGCAGGCGCCCCCTGCGCCGCCCGATCAAGCAGCAAGGCATTGGTAGACGTACAGCAATCGAGGGCATCCACGTCGAAACGACCAGCCATGGGCCCTAAAGCCTGGCGCAGACGGGAGGGGTCGATCAGGGGCATGGCAGCGGGTGGCAGAGAAAGGCGCCATTATCGCTGCTTGCGCCGCGACAAACCAGCCGCGGGAAACGCGAGCGCGCCGTCAGCGGCTCAGCCGTCGCGGCCGTGCTCCAGACCCAGTTCCTGAATCTTACGCGTGATGGTGTTGCGTCCGATAGCCAGCGCCTGGGCCGCCTCGATGCGGCGCCCACCGGTATGGGCCAACGCCCGATTGATGAGGGTGCGCTCGAAGGCTTGCAGCAATCTCTCGTGCAGATCCGGCGTCGCCGCTGCCAACAGCCGGTCCACCTCCTGGGCCAGCGCTGCTTCCCAGTTCGCCGTCATCACTTGCACCGGCGCCTCGCGCAGCTCCGGCGGCAGATCGGCGATCTCGACCTGCTGGCCCGGCGCCATGACGGTGATCCAGTGACAGAGATTCTCCAGTTGGCGCACGTTGCCGCTGAACTCGAGGCCGGCGAGGTATTTCATCGCCGCCTCGGACATGCGCTTGGGCTCTACCCCCAGTTCCTGCGCGCTCTTTTGCAGGAAGTGCTTGACCAACAGCGGAATGTCCTCGCGCCGCTCACGCAGCGCCGGCAAACGGATGCGAATGACGTTAAGGCGATGGAACAAGTCCTCGCGGAACAAGCCTTCCTTGACCCGCCCTTCGAGATTCTGATGCGTTGCGGCGATGACGCGCACGTTGGCCTTGATCGGCGCATGCCCGCCGACCCGATAAAAATGCCCATCGGAGAGCACGCGCAGCAGACGAGTCTGGAGTTCGGCCGGCATGTCGCCGATTTCATCGAGAAACAAGGTGCCGCCTTCGGCCTGTTCGAAGCGGCCGCGGCGCTGTGCCTGCGCCCCGGTAAAGGCGCCGCGTTCATGGCCGAACAGCTCGGATTCGAGCAGATCCTTGGGAATCGCGGCGGTGTTGATGGCGATGAAGGCTGCGTCTTTGCGCGGACTATGGCGGTGCAAGGCACGCGCTACCAGTTCCTTGCCGGTGCCGGATTCGCCTGTGATCAAGACCGTGGCATGGGATTGCGACAGCCGCCCGATGGCGCGGAACACCTCCTGCATGGCGGGCGCTTGCCCCAGAATTTCCGGCGTCAGCCCGACCTCTTCGACTGCACCTGCTTGGTGCATACTTTCGTCGATGGCGCGGCGAATCAGCTCGATGGCTTGATCCACGTCGAAGGGCTTGGGCAAGTACTCGAAAGCGCCGCCCTGAAAGGCCGCCACGGCGCTTTCCAGGTCGGAGTAGGCAGTCATGATGATGACCGGCACCTGCGGGTGACGCTCCTTCACCTGCTTGAGCAGGTCGAGACCAGAAGCACCCGGCATCCGAATGTCGGAGAGCAAGGCCTGCGGCGGCTCCTCATGCGCGAGCGCCTCCAGCGCGGCGTTCGCGGAAGGAAAACTGCGAAACGGAATACCCTCGCGCGCCAGAGTCTTTTCCAGCACCCAGCGGATGGAGCGGTCGTCGTCGATGATCCAGATCGGTTTCATGAAAAAAACCTAGCAAATATCAAGCCCGCTCGATGGGAAGGCGCACGAGAAAGCGGGTGCGCCCCGGCCGGCTATCGCATTCCACGCTGCCCTGGTGCTGCTGCACGAAGCTCTGCGCCAGGGTGAGGCCCAGACCGGTGCCATCGGGCCGGCCTGACACCAGGGGATAGAACATGCGCTCCTTGATGTCGTCCGGAATGCCCGGACCATTGTCGATCACGGCGACATCGATGGCCAGACGAAAACGCCGCTTAACAAGCGTAACCTGGCGCGCCGCTCGGGTCTGGAAGACGATTTCGCCCCGGCCCGCCATGGCCTGAGCCGCGTTGCGGGCGATGTTGAGGAAAACTTGGATCAGCTGCTCCCGATCACCGACGAGCTCCGGCAGACTCGTATCGTAATCGCGGCGAATCACGAGACCGTCGGGAAACTCCAAGAGCAGCAAACTGCGCACCCGTTCGAGCACCTCGTGGATATTCACCGGATAAGGCTGCATGGTAGCGCGGTGCGGCGAGAGCAGGCGCTGCATCAGGTCTTGCAGCCGGTCCGCCTCCTTGATGATGACCTGGGTGTATTCCTTGAGACTGGGGTTATTGAGCTCGTGTTCGAGCAGCTGCGCCGCGCCACGGATGCCGCCCAGCGGGTTCTTGATTTCATGCGCCAAGTTGCGGATCAGCTCGCGGCTAGCCTGCTGCTGCTCGATCAAGCGCTCCTCGCGGCTGGCTTTCAGCTGCTGATCGATCGGTTGCAGCTCCATCAACATGCGAATTTCCGGCGCATCCTCGCAATGCACTGGCGTTACCGTGCAGTTCAGATGCAGCACATCGTCGTCGCCGCGGCGGATTTCAACGTTCTGGCCCGTGTAGCTCCAGTTGTTGGCGATGGCGTTCTCAAGCGCGGCCTCCAAGGTGGCGCTGTAGCGCATCACCTGCTCCAAGGGCCGTCCCTCCAAAGAGCGACCGGTCACGGCAAGAAGGTTCTCGGCCGCGCCATTCGCGTAGCGCACGTGCCGCTGCGCATCCATGAGAATGACGGCCGAGGCGAGATGATCGAGACCGCTGAAAGGGGTATAAATTTTGGGCATGGCCGCATCGCTAGCAATTCTTGCGCCAGGCCAAGAAAAGATGTGCCGCTCGATCCGTCCTGGCGTGGCGCCCGCTACTTGAGGTTGGCCAGCTCGCGGTTGATGGCCTGAATGTTGCGCTCGTGCTGCGCCACCCTGTCCTTGTAAGGTTGCAGCCGGTCGAGGACCTTCTGGTAATTCTTTTCGTCGCCGTGCCGTACCGCTTCTTGTTCGGCAAGTTCCTTCTTGGCCTGCTCCAAAGCCTTTTGCTCGCTCGCTAGCTCCTGCTCCAGAATCGCTCGCCGGTCATTGTCACGCGCCTTCTGGGCCTCGCCCGTCACGCGTGGAAAGTCGACCGGCGTCGGATTGGCCGCCGCCCCCGGCGTGCGCCCGGTCGTCCGAGCCGGGGCCGCCATGCTATTGGGAGCGTCGAGCTGCATCCGCTTGCAGCCTTTGTTATTACCGACGTTGGAATAAGTCACTTTGCCGTCGGCATCGACACAGCGGTAAATCTGACTCCAGGCCGGGGTAGCAAGCGAGACCGCGCCCAGCAGCAACGCACATCCAAGCAGCTTTTTTGGCATCGTCATATCTCGTAGCAAGGAGCCCCAAGTGTAGCAACTACGCAAGGCCAGTCCAAGGCATGACATGTAGGCGTTTCAAAAAACCGGCGCAAGCGGCCGCGGGGTAAGACCGGGGTAAGACATATGGCAGAGCATGGCCGGAACCCCACCAGGACGATACGCGAGGCGGCGTATCCCACGCCACGCGCTGGCCACTCCCGATGTGCCGGTAAAATGCCACATTAACACACAGGTCCACTTTCCGGGCGTGCGGCCAGGCGACAAGGGCGGCACCCCGGCTTTACGAACATCATTTGCCATGCGTATGCGTTCATCCCGGCTCCTGCCTTTGGCGCTCGCCGTCATTGCCGCGCCGCTCTGCGCGGCGCCCGCGCCCTACTACCTCTGGATGAGTCAGCTCGACGGCACGCGAGTCTGCTCGCAAATCTCCCTCGGCCCCGGCTGGGAACGCGTCGGCGGCCCGTTCCAAGATAGCCGCTGCCGTAAGCCGCTTTGACGTAAAAGTCGCGGCCTGACTCACGCCCCCTCGTGCAAGAAAGGGGTTAGGGAAGAGGCGCCACGCCGCTTTCATGCCGCGGCGTGGCAAGCCCCCATGAACGCTAGCCCGCCCCGAGGGCGTTGCTGCGCCAAATATTGCGGCAGCCGGTTTCCTTAACCCACCAGGCCGCGGCGGCCCCGAGTAAGGCGAAGCCGGCAAGCAGGGCGAAGCCCCATTGAAAATCCGCCATGCTGTAGAACCGGGCGCCGTCTGCCAGCCGGCCATCCCAGCTCAAGTCCATCACCGCTCCCACCAGCGGCTGCAAGAGCGCCGCCGCGGCAAAGCCGCCCATGTTGGCAACCGACGTGGACATGCCCGATAAGAGCGGCGGATTCACTTCCTTGGCGCAGGCCCAGGTCAGGGTAAAGCTCGCCGTCGCCAGCCCCATCGCCGCGAACAAGACATAGGAAAGCCCCGGAAGCAGCGGCGCGCCGGATAGCCAGAACAGCCAGATCAGGGCATAAAGATGCGATACCGCGATCAGCACCGGCTTTCTGCGCCGCAGTCGGTCAGACAGGTGGCCGATGATGACGCTGCCCAAGGCGAAGCCCATGAACAAGAGCGATAAATGCGCGGCGGCATCGGCACGCGACAAGCCGTGCGCCTGCATCAAGAAAGGCATGGCCCAGAGGCCGCCGAAAGTGAAGAAGCTGCCGGACACCCCGGTATTGACGAGCACCACCGGCCAGGTGGCGCGATTCTTGAGGATGTCGAGCATCCCTTGCAGCACCACCGTGCGATCGAAACGGCGCGCTGGCGCGGCCTCACTTTGAGCGCCCGGGCGGTCGCGCACCATCAGCCAGCACAAAGCCGCCAACCCCAAGGAGAGCGCGCCTACGCCCATGAATACCTCGCGCCAACCCAGCGCTTGCGCCATCATGGCGAGCGGCGCCCCGGCCAACACCGAGCCCAGATTGCCCAGCAACAAAGCCAAGCCGGTCATGGTAGCGAAGCGCTGCTCCTCATACCAGACGGCAATGAGCTTGAGCATGGCGATGAAAGTGACGGACACACCCAATCCGATCAAGGTACGCCCCACTAGCGCCACATCGAGATTCGGGGCGAACCCGAACAACCAGCTGCCGGCCCCGCCCACGAGCCCGCCAAGCAATAGAATGCGCCGCGGCCCCAAGGTATCGGCGAGGATGCCCGTGGGAATCTGCATCAGGGTGTAGACATAAAAATAAGTCGCGGCCAGCACCCCTAGGGAAGCCGCCGAGGTCTGGAAGGCGGCCGCCAAATCCTGCGCCACGCCCGCTGGGGCAAAACGCTGAAAGAAAGACAGCATGTAGGTCAACACCACCACCGCCATCATCAGCAGGCGGCGCCGGGCCAGTTCCGGTGTGATTTGCAGCATTCGTCTCGCTCCACCGGCAAGGCGCCGGGCATTTATCGTCATGAAATGCCTGGGCGCGCTCGCGCCGCCACCAGGCGCTCCGCCGCAAGCGGCGGGGAGCGCCATTCTAGCCTAGACGCGGCGTATCTTAAGGGTGCGGCCGGAAAATCGCGCCGCTTGCCACGCCAGACAGCGTCTTCAACAAGGTGATGCTCCACAAGAGCAACATCAGCCCCCAAGCCGCAACGCCTACCCAGTAAGCCGGAGCGAACTCGAGCCCGTGCGCCAGCCGCAAGGACAGCATGACGAAGGCGCCAAGTGGGAAGATGAAACCCCACCACGACAGCGCGAACGGCAATTGCCCACGCGCCCGCGCCGCGGCGGTGACGCACACGGCCATGACCAGCCACCAAACGCCAGCCCCCCAGAACAGCAGCCCTAGGGTCAACGCCCCCGCCTGGCCACCGATGGCAGGAAAATGCGGCAAGAGATTGAGCAGACTAACGGGAATCACGCCAATCGGCGCAAGCTGGATCCAAACCGTAGGCGTGAGAATGCCCAAGGCCGGCTTGTGCAGATACTTACGAAAGATCATCAGCCCAAGCAGGCTCAAGTACATGAGCACCCCGGCCCCTAGCCCGAGCACGTTCATGAGCCGCATCCACTCGTACGCGGCGCCGCTCATGTGCTCGAGCAACGGTCCTCCGGCCACCGGCATGACCACGAGGCCGACGGCGGGGATGAATTTAGCCGGCGTCACATGGTCGAGCGCGACATGCTCCCCCATGAACATGCGGTAAAGGATGGCGAAGCTAAAAACATAGGTGAGCACGGCCCCGGTCCACCAGGCGAGCTCGACCCACAACACATCGTGTCCAAAAGCCAGACCCTGGGCGGCGAGCACGAGCAGCGCGATGGAAAAGGTCGGATAGAAATTGGCCTGCACCGGGTGGTTCAGCGTGGCCAGGGCCGCGTCGCGAAAACGCAGCCAGCGTGTCAGCCAGGGCAAAGCCAACGCCAGAAAGAGCAATACATTGAAGATGTGCAGAAAAAAAGCCGGACATTCGAGCACCGGCCAGCGCACGGACAAAGCCCGTGTGGCGAGCGCCAGGACGCCGCTTCCCATGACCGCGGCAAACCAACCCGGCGCGAAGCCCCGGGCAATCTCGCTAAAGGAGGGATATCGAGTCGTGTCGGACATGCTGTTCTCGTTTAGTTTATAAGAAAACTCTGATTATCGCTCCAGAAGCACGGCAATGCTAGGCGGCGATCATTCACCAGCGTCCTCGACCCAATCGAGAATGGGCTGCCACTGCTCACGGTCGCGCTCGACCCGTGCTGGCGGCCAGTCGAATAGGGTGAGCCCCTGGGCAGCGGCTTGGACGTAATTCTGGGTATCGCGTAAATAGGTGAGCACCGGCAAATCGAAGCTGGCGAGAAAGCGTTCGAGCTCTGCCGCGGCGCGGGTGCGCGCATCGACACGCATCCCGATCACCGCTACCGTAGCCCGACCTTTGCGAATCGCCTTGAGCTCGCGCAGGCTTTCGAGAAAATGCCGGGTAGCGAGCATGTCGAACAAGGCCGGCTGCACCGGAACGATGACACGGGTCGCAAGCTTGAGCACTTTTTCCAGGGCCTTGCCGTGCAGGCCGGCAGGCGAATCGAGCACGACGTGGGTCGTCCCCTTGGGCGGCCGGGCGATGTGGTCGGGACCGATCTCCCAGGTGCCAATCGACGGCAGCGTCGCCGGCCTGAGCGCCAACCACGCACGTGCCGACTGCTGCCGATCGAGGTCGCCTAGCATCACTCGCCGGCCACGATAAGCGAGGTACGCAGCCAGATGGGTGGCCAGGGTGGACTTCCCCGACCCGCCTTTGGGATTGGCAACGAGGAAAGCGCTCATGCTCATTTGGCCCTCCCGCAATCGGCGGCCTGCCGCTCCCGCTCATAGCGGTCCAGGGCCTTGCGCACCAGGTTGATGTGTTCCCGCAGCGTATAGAGCAAATCGGTAAAAGCCAGCGGGATAGACAAACCATTGGCCACCGACTCGATCTCATCGAGACGCCGGCGGAAATCGGCGCCGCCCTGCGGCGATGCCGTCGGATCAGCATAATGACGCTTGATGTCGTTTTCGAGAAATTTGAGCTCGCCATAGCAGCGGCAGATGCGCGAGCGGATGCGCCAGGCATAAAGCGTCGGCGCCAAGCGCAATAGCGGCAGCAGCAAGGCGAACAAGGGTAAGGCGAGAACCAGGAAGCGGTCGACCAGCACCGCGAGCCAAAACGGCAGATAACGCTGCAAGAACGGCGGCCCGGATTGATAAAACCGCGCTGCGCCGGCCGCAAGCGGGAAACTGCTGTCCTTATAAGCCGGAAATTCCCCGGCGGCATGAAAGAAGCCGCTCCCGCCATGCACTTCGCGGGCCGCATTGAGCATCAACGTCAGCAGCGCCGGATGCAGATCATCGCGCACGACGAGATTGGCCGTGGTGGCCAGCAATTGAGTATCCCGCGGCGGATAGTTACGCACCAAGTCGACACCGCCTTCGGGCAAGATCAGACGCGACAGATAGGGAAACTGGCGGCGGTAAGCCTCGGCCTGGGCGAAGCTCATGACCTGAATGCCCGGCGAGCGTAGCAGCACCTGCACGATCGGCGCCTCGGGCGCGGCGATGACGAACAAAGCGTCGAGCCGCCCCTGCTGCAGGGCCTCGGCCGCCTCCAGACCTCCCAGGGAAATCGCGTGACGCTGCGCCAGGCTCAACTCGTTCGCGGCCAAAAGCTGGCTGGCCAGCGCGCGCACGCCGCTGCCTTCCTGGCCGATGCCGATGCGCCAGCCGGCGAGCGCCGTGAGCCGGTCAGGCGGCTGGCGGCCGCGCACAAAAACCCAGATCGGCTCGTAAAACACACTCCCTAAGGACAAGAGCCCCTCGCCCGCCTCGGCATAATCACCGCCCTGGACGAAGGCAATATCCGCCTCGCCCGCCTGCAGACGCTTCAAGTTTTCCAGCGAGCCACTGGAAGTACGGATCTCCAGCTCGATGCCGTTGCGGGCGAAAATTTCTTGATAACGCTTGGCAAACGTGTAGTAAGCACCATCCTCGCGCCCGGTGGTCAACACCAAATGCCGCGGCGGCGCCGGTTCGACGAACTGAAAGGCGGCCCAAAATCCAAGTCCAGCAATCAGCACCAAGGGCCAGCCCGTCACCAGCCACTCACGCAAGGCTATCCACCACGCCTGCAAACGCACGCCCATTCCTTCTCTCCCGATCACTTCGCCATTGCGGACGCAGCATCGCCGGCACCCAACGCGCACGGCCCAAATCAGCCCTTCCCAGAGGGCTACGGCCAGGACAGCGCCAGCGTGGCCCCAAGCCCTGTGTGGGCGGCATCGGATTTTACCGCTCCTGGCTACGCGCCGACATCCAAGCGTAGCCCGCTAAAACACAGCCAAGCCCATCGCCGCCACGGACTGGGCGAGACACCTGGCCATGCCAACCGACCCGAACCCCGCCGCGCCCCCTTGAGCATGAAAGCGGCGCGGCGTTCCCGCCCCCCCCCGGAACAACCCGAGTTGCGCGACTTTCACGCACAGGCCCCTGAGCACGGCCCGCTCGCAAGCATGAAAAGAAGCAAAGAAGCCCCCACCCAGCGCAGCGCTCCGAGCAGGCGCCGGGTGGGCACATAGACGGAATCCTGACGGAAAATCGGCAAAAAATAGCCAAGTTCGATGGCTTGGCGACGACGATGAATGGGGTGAGGCGAATGGGGTGAGGCTTTGGATCGATTCCGCCTAGGCTACAAGGCGGTTGTGGTCGGAGTGACATGATTCGAACATGCGACCCCTGCGTCCCGAACGCAGTGCTCTACCGGGCTGAGCTACACTCCGACGATTTTGACGACTCGCGGAATGCTTCCGCTCAATGGGAGCGATCAACCGCGAAGGACGTCAATTGTAGCAGAGATGTCTTGTAATTTGAAGCGGGCAAACACGCAATCGCGCGGCTAGCCTGCTGCGCCGCTTCGCGCGCGCGCGACAAGGTGTGTTCGAGCGCGCCGGAAGCGCGGATGGCGGCGAGCACTGCCGGGAAATCGGCGCGGCCGCCCGTCTCGATGGCGCGCCGCACGCAGGCCGCCTGCTCCGGGGTGCCGTGCTGCATGACGTAAATCAAAGGTAAGGTAGGCTTGCCTTCGGCCAAGTCGTCGCCTAGGTGCTTGCCGGTGTCCGCCTCTTGTCCGGAATAGTCGAGCACGTCATCGACCAGTTGGAAAGCAGTGCCGAGATACATGCCATAGTCAGCTAAGGCGGCTTCAAGCTGTGGCTCGGCGCCGGCAACGATGGCGCCAAGCCGCGCCGCAGCCTCGAATAGTTTGGCGGTTTTGTAGCGGATGACTTGGAGATAACGGGCTTCGTCTACATCCGGGTCATGGCAGTTCATGAGCTGTAGCACCTCGCCTTCGGCGATGATGTTGGTAGCATCCGACAAGACCTGCATGACCCGCATCTGGCCGACCCGCACCATCATCTGGAACGCGCGCGAATAGAGAAAGTCGCCGACCAAGACGCTCGCAGCATTGCCAAACACGGCATTGGCGGTATCGCGCCCGCGCCGCAGCGCGGATTCGTCTACCACGTCGTCATGCAGCAAGGTGGCGGTGTGGATGAATTCGACGACGGCCGCTAGTTCGTGGCTGTGCGCGCCGCGGTAGCCGAGCGCGCCGGCGGCCAGGAGAACGAGCGCCGGACGCATCCGCTTGCCGCCACCGGCGATGATGTATTCTGCCACTTGATTGACAAGCACCACTTCGGAACGAAGGCGCTCACGGATGACGGCGTCCACCGCCTTCATATCGTCGCCGATCAAGGCATAGAGCTGTTGCAGGGACAAGATGAACCCACCGTTGGACAAAACCGGTGGATGATAGGAGCCGCCCCCCCAGGCGTCAAGGCCAGGCAGGACTTGAGGTAGCGGGGGCAAAAGGACAGGTTGCGATGCTTTCGGCTACACTTTCGAGCATCGCGCACTCAGTCCACGGAGGGGAGGGAGAACATGGATATTCGCGCCATCATCGCGCCAGTCGTGCAGGATAGGGAAGCCCTGGAAGAGTTCGCCGATGCGCTCATGGATCGGGCCCCAGAAATCGAACGGGATATCGCCCGCCTGAAAAAAACGCCGGGCGACAGGGAATTGATCTCCGATATCTTCCGGGCGGTACATAACATCAAAGGCGATGCCGCGCTCACCAAGGTCGATCTCGGCGTCGCCATCACCCATCCGATCGAGTCGCTGCTCGCCCGCTTTCGGGACGGCCAGATTCAGTTCTCCGACCTACTCGCCGAAGCCATCCTACTCGCTATCGATCGCCTCGAATTGGCCACCGAGGGGCTGCTGCACAACAAGGATCTGACCCACTTGCGTCTCTTGCCGCTCATCCAGGGCATGGAAAAGGCTGCGCTGGCCCTGCCCGATCAGGTCGATGCGCTGTGCGGCGCGCTGATCGAGGATGTCACCGGCTTTCCGCCGGTGATTACTGGCCAGCCGGCGCGCGGACGCATCCCGGCGCCGTCGCCAACGAACCAAGACGTGGCGGCGGATCTGCAATTCTTCCGCAGCCTGGCGCTACAATTCGAAAGTCGCTCGCCCCTATTCAAAGGCCGCACCACGCGCATCCTGCGCCTCGCGCTAGAAACCAACAAAGCCGCCGGCAATCCGGTGGACACGCTGCAATTGGAAGCCGCCATCTACCTGCACGACTTGGGCATGATGCTCTTGCCCGAGCGCATCTGGCTCAAGGTGGGGCGCATGACGGCGGAAGAGCAACTGGCGATGCGCGCCCACCCCCACTACGCCGCCGGCTTGCTCGAACGCATCCCGGGCTGGCAAGAGGCGGCCCGTATGATCGCCCAGCATCATGAAATGCCGGATGGCAGCGGCTACCCGAACCGCCTGAAGGGCTCGGAAATCTGCGCCGGCGCCAAGATCATCGCCATCGTCGATGCCTTCGAGGCGGTGATGCTCAAACACAGCCACCGCGGCCGCAACCGCTCGGTGCTGCGCGCCATCGCCGAAATCAATGCCTGCAACAACCAGTTCTCCCCCGAGTGGATCACCCCCTTCAATACCGTGATCCGCCGCACCATCGAAGCCGCCACCCCGGATGCACGCCCTGCCTGATCTCGAACGCCGCTTCGGCGGCCTCGCCCGGCTTTATGGCGCGGCCGGCGCTGCCCGCCTTGAGGCCGCGCACGTCGGCGTCGTCGGCGTCGGCGGCGTCGGTTCCTGGGCGGCCGAGGCCCTGGCGCGTAGCGCCATCGGCCGCATCACCTTGATCGACCTGGATATGGTGGCCGAATCGAACACCAACCGGCAGATCCAGGCGCTCGGCGATGAATACGGCAAAGCCAAAGTCGAGGTCATGGCGGCGCGCATCCTGGCCATCAACCCGGCCTGCGAGATTCATTGCATCGAGGATTTCGTCACTCGGGAAAACGTAGCCACGCTACTCGACACGCGCCTGGACGTGGTCATCGACGCCATCGACCAGGTACGGGTCAAAGCGGCGATGATCGCGCACTGTCGCCGGCAAGGCATCGCTATCGTCACCGCTGGCGCCGCCGGGGGCCAGACCGATCCCACCCGCATCCAGCGGGATGACCTGACCCGCACCATCCAGGACCCCTTGCTGGCCAAGGTGCGGGCCCTGCTGCGCAAGGAATACGGATTTCCCAGGGCGCCGAAGCGATTCGGGATTCCCGCCATCTATTCCACGGAGCCCCTGCGCTACCCGGAGGCCGTCTGCGCCACCGGCGCCAGCGCGAGCGGCTTGAACTGCGCCGGATTCGGCTCCTCGGTCTGCGTCACCGCGCCCATGGGCTTTGCCGCCGCCGCCACTGCCATCGACATCCTGCTCGGTGGCGCGCAAGGACAACCCGCTTCAGGCGCGCCCGCGTTGTTGGTCGAGCCAGACGCCTAGGCCCTGGGCATTGAGCTCCAAGTCGGTCTGCCACAATTCGAGCAAGGCCGCCTCGTCTAGCCGGCAACCGAACTGCCGCGCCTCGGCAAGCAGAAAATCCGTGAGCCCTTGCTTGATGGCCAGATGCCGCGCGGCACCGCTGCCCGCCGCCGCGCGCGCGATGGCGACCGAGGCATCGATGCGGCGGTGCAGCGCTTCGGCTTGGCGCGGCAGGTCATCGAGGCGGCTGTAGTGCGTCAGGTACATGGCCGTAGGCTGCAAGGCCATGAGTCGGTCGATGGAGGCATGCATGGCATCCGGGTCGAACTGCACCGGCGTCGTGGTCGGAAAGACGAATTGGCGCCCGTCCACATCCATCTCGCGGTAGGACAGTCCAAATAAGTCGCCGGTGAAGATGCCGTTGCTCCTGCCATCGACGATGGCGATATGGTGGCGCGCATGACCGGGGGCATCCAGACAAAGCAGCCGGCGCCCGGCCAAATCGAGCTCCAGCCCATCGACGGCCTCGATCATGCGCGTAGGCGCCACCGGCAGCAGTTCGCCGTAGAGCCGGGCGGTGGCCTCCTCCCCATACACAGCCCGGACCCCCGCCAGAAGCTGCGACGGATCCGCCATGTGCCGGCTGCCCCGGGGATGCACCACCAGCCGCGCCCGTGGAAAGGCCGCCAGCATGGCCCCCGCTCCCCCCGCATGATCGAGATGGATGTGGGTGAGGATCACGTAGTCCACCGCCTCCGGCCCTAAGCCCAAGCGCGCCAAGGCCGCTAGCGTGGGCGCGAGGGAATCATTGTTGCCGGTATCGACGAGCGCCACCCGGCCCTGCTCGACCACCATGTGGATGGCCGCCAGACCCGGACGGACATAACCGGCATCGAACGCATAAATCCCGTTACCAAAGTCTAGCCAATCCTGCATTTGCACCTCCGAAAGCAGCACACATCGCAAAAGGCATCCGTGGCGGGATGCCAGCTCGCAGCGCGGCACAAGGCTGCGCCGAAAGCCAGGATGATAGCGGCGAGCGGCGCACGGGCGCCGCTCGCTTACACTCTTACACTTCCACCCCGGCAGCGTGGGCCTGCTGATCAGCCCAGTAGGAGCTGCGCACCATTGGCGCACAGGCGGCGCCGGTAAAACCCATTTGTTTGGCTTTTGCCTCGTACATCTGGAAGGTTTCCGGCGGCACGTAGCGGCTCACGGGCAGGTGATGGCCGGAAGGCGCCAGGTATTGGCCGATGGTGAGCATTTCCACGTCGTGGGCGCGCAAGTCGCGCATCACGTCGAGAATTTCCGCATCGGTTTCCCCCAAGCCGACCATGAGACCGGACTTGGTCGGGATGTGCGGATAGCGCGCCTTGAACTGTTTGAGGAATGCCAAAGAATGCGCGTAGTCGGCGCCAGGCCGCGCCTGCTTGTAAAGGCGCGGCACGGTTTCGAGGTTGTGATTGAGCACGTCGGGCAAGGCCTGGCCAAGGATGTCGAGGGCGATCTCCATGCGGCCGCGGAAGTCCGGCACCAGGATCTCGATGGTGGTATCGGGACTGGTGCGGCGCACCGCCTGGATCACATCCACAAAATGCTGGGCGCCACCATCACGCAGATCATCGCGGTCCACGCTGGTGATGACGACATAGCGCAGTTTCAGGCGAGCCACGGAATCGGCCAAGTGCCGGGGTTCGTCGGCGTCCGGCGGCAGCGGCTTGCCATGCCCGACATCGCAAAAGGGGCAGCGGCGGGTGCAAATATCGCCCAGAATCATGAAGGTCGCCGTGCCCCGACCAAAGCATTCGCCGATGTTGGGACAAGCCGCCTCCTCGCACACCGTATGCAGCTTCTGTTCGCGCAACATGCGCTTGATTTCGCCAAAGCGTCCTTGGGCATTGCCGGCCTTGACGCGAATCCAGCTGGGTTTACGCAAGGGTTCTTGCACGGGGACGATCTTGATGGGAATGCGGGCGGTTTTCAGCTCGCCCTTTTGTTTCACGCCTTGTTCGGCCATTCAGGTGCGCTCCGGTGGCTGTGGCTGCAATTGCAGCCGCAAATAATGGCAAAGTGCCTCCCCCGCCGCTTGCGGGGTGAGGGCGATATCGTGGTCCCGGGTCTGCGTCACCGCCAAGCCCGGATAGCCGCACGGGTTGATGGCGGCAAACGGCGCAAGATCCATGTCCACGTTGAGGCTAAGACCGTGATAGGTGCAACCGTTCTTGACACGCAGCCCAAGCGCGGCAATCTTAGCGCCCTCGCCTTGGGCCCCGAGATAGACGCCCGGAGCGCCAGCCCGCCGGTTCACCGTCAACCCATGCGCGGCAAGCAGGTCGATGACGGCCTGCTCGATCCGGCTGACCAGCTCGCGCACTTTGAGTTTCATGCGCTGTAGGTCCAACAGCAGATAGACCACCACTTGCCCCGGGCCATGATAGGTGACTTGACCGCCGCGGTCGATCTTGACGACAGGAATGCCGACATCGACAAGGATATGCTCCGGCTTGCCGGCCTGACCCAGGGTAAATACGGGCGGATGCTCGACGAGCCAAAATTCGTCAGGGGTTGTCGGCGTGCGGCTCGCCGTAAACGCCTGCATGGCTTCCCAGGTCGGCACGTAATCGACCCGGCCGAGACGTCGGATCAGGATGTCCATGCGGGGCGGATCAGAGCACGACCTTGACGAGCGGATGCGCGGTGAGCTCGCGGTAAAGCGCATCGAGCATCGGCTGCGAAGTCGCCGTCACGGTGCAGGTCAGACTGATGTACTTGCCGCCGGAACTGGCGCGCATCTCCATGCTCGCGGCCACGAAGCCCGGGTCATGGCGACTAACGATTTCCAGCACGGCATCGGCGAGGCTATCCTCGGACCGGCCCATGATCTTCAAAGGAAAGGCACAGGGAAACTCGAGCAGGGTTTGCCGCCCACCCATCACCGGCGGCACATCCGCCATGATCTTGTCAGCCATTTCGCATCACCGTGTTCTTGAATTCCTGATACCACTGCCACATGCGCCGCCCCAGGGGACCGGGCCGGCCATCGCCAACAGGCTGGCCATCGAGCCTCGTCACGGCCAGCACCTCTTTGGGCGAGGAGGTCATCCAGACCTCGTCGGCACATCTAAGTTCCGCCTCGGTAATTTCCCGAATCTGTACCGGCAGCGCATGTAAAGCCGCCAGCTCGAGCACCACATCGTAGGTGATGCCGGGCAGCATGAGCCTGCTCTTCGGCGGCGCCATGAGCACGCCATCCCGAACGATGAAGATGTTGGTCGCCGTGCCCTCGGTCAAGTAGCCATCGCGCAGCAAGATGGTCTCGGCCACGCCAGCATCGACGGCCTGCTGACGCAAGAGCACGTTGGCTAGCAGATTGAGCGATTTGATGTCGCAACGCAGCCAGCGGATGTCCGGCGCGGTGATGGCGGCTACGCCTTGCTCGCGCACTGCGGCACTGGGCGTCACCAGCGGCATGGCCATGGCGAACACCGTGGGACGCACCAATTCGGGGAAGGGGTGGTCACGCTTGGCTTCGGCTCCACGCGTGACTTGCAGGTAGATGGCCTGATCTTGCCAGCCACTTGCGGCAATCAGCCGACGAATGACCTCATCCCAACCCGCCGCATCGAGCGGATTAGCGAGGCGAATGCTCGCCAGGCTGGCGGCCAGCCGGCATAAGTGCTCGGCTTGCCGAAACGGCCGGCCGGCGTAGACGGGAATCACCTCATAGACCCCGTCGCCAAACAAAAAGCCTCGGTCCAAGGGCGAAATCCGCGCTTCGGCAAGCGGCAGATACGCGCCATTCAGATAGACGGTATCAGCAACGTAAGGCCCCATGCGCCGCCCTCCTCGTCCGTCCTTATGCAAACCAAAGGCGGATGGTGTCGATCAAACGGGCAAGCCAGCTTCCCAGCGGCACGTCTTCCAACGCCTGCACGGGATATTCGCCATAGGGCTTACCCTCCAGGCTAAGCTTCAAGGTGCCGATCACCTGGCCTTGGCGCACCGGCGCCATGAGCGGCTGGGTAGACACCAGCTCGGCTTGGAGCTTGTCGCCGTACCCCTTGGGCACGGATACCACGAAGTCGGCGGGAAAGCCGGCCTTGACCTGGTTGCGCGCTCCCTTCCAGACCTTGAACTCGGACACCACTTGATTGGCGGCATAGAGCTTCATGGCATCGAAGAACTGGAAGCCCCAGTTCAAGAGCTTCAACGATTCGGCCGCGCGGGCGGTGTCGGACTCGGTCCCGAGCACCACCGACAACAGGCGCCGCTCGCCGCGCTTGGCAGAAGCGATCAAGCAATAACCGGCGGCCTCGGTAAACCCCGTCTTGACGCCATCCACGGTGGGATCGAGCCAGAGCAGGCGGTTGCGATTCGGCTGAGTGATGTTGTGGTAGCGGTACTCTTTCATCGAGTAGTAGCGCGCATACTCATCAGGAAAGTCGCGGATCAGCGCCGCGGCCAAGGTAGCGAGGTCGCGCGCCGTGGTCACGTGTTCCGGGTCGGGCAGGCCAGTGGCATTCTTGAAGTGCGTGGCCTTCATGCCTAGGCGTGCCGCCTCCCGATTCATCATTTGGGCGAACGCCTCTTCGCTCCCGGCAATCGCCTCGGCGAGCGCCACGCAGGCATCGTTGCCAGACTGGACGATCATGCCTTTGATCAATTCCTCCACAGGCACCTGGTCGCCCACTTTGATGAACATCTTCGAGCCACCGGTACGCCAGGCTTTCTCCGACACCGGCACGGCTTGATCCAGGGCGAGGGTCTTCTGGCGCAAAGCCGAGAAAGTCAGGTAGGCCGTCATCAGCTTGGTCAGCGAAGCCGGCTCGAGGCGCTCGTCGGGCCGCTCCGCGGCCAAGAATTGATTCGAGCCGAACTCGACGAGCACCCAGGACTTGGCCGCCAATGCCGGCGCAAGCGGCAGCTGCTGCGCCTGGGCCAAAAGACTGATGGGCAAGAAACAGAAGAGGAAAAACAGGCGACGCGCGAAGCCATTCATGGGGGAATCTCTGCGGAATGAAACCGGACCCGCGATTATAACGCCGCCACCTGCGGCGCCGGCGCTTTTACGGCGTAGGCGCGTGCTGGCGCCGGTAGAGCGCGTAGTAGAGCACGGGAATCACCACCAAAGTGAGCAAGGTCGACACGCAGATGCCGAAAATGAGGCTGATCGCCAGTCCGTTGAAGATCGGATCGTCGAGAATGAACAAAGCCCCGAGCATCGCAGCGAGCGCCGTAAGCGCGATGGGCTTGGCGCGCACGGCGGCAGACTGGACGATGGCTTCCTTGAAGTCCATGCCGGCCGCCACCTGCTCGCGGACAAAATCGACGAGCAGAATGGAATTGCGCACGATGATACCGGCCAGGGCAATCATGCCGATCATCGAGGTGGCAGTAAACTGGCTCCCGAGAAGAGCATGGCCGGGCATGACGCCAATCACGGTCAGAGGAATCGGCGCCATGATGACGAGCGGCACGGCATAGCTCTTGAAATGGGCGACCACGAGCAGGTAGATGAGGATCAAGCCGACCGCATAGGCGGCGCCCATATCGCGGAAGGTCTCGTAGGTGATCTGCCATTCCCCATCCCACTTGAGGGCATAGCTGGCGTAAGGATCGCTGGGTTGGCGAATGAACCACTCGGCCAGCCGCCCACCCTGTTCGAGCGGCTGGTCGGCCACCTGACGCCGAATCTCGAACAGGCCATACAGCGGCGAATCGAGCTTGCCGCCCATATCGCCATAGACATAAACCACGGGCAGCAAATCCTTGTGATACACCGCCTGCTCGCGCACGCCGTGGCGCACTTCGACCAGTTCCGAAACCGGCACGAGCTGCCCATCCCGGCTACGCACGCGCAGCTTCAGCAGGGCATCGAGCCCCGACTGCTGCTCCGCCGGCAGGGTAATCCGCACCGGAATCTCGAAGCGCGAATCCGTATTGCGCACCGGCGTCACATCCTGGCCGGCCAGGCCCATCGCCACGACCTCGACGATATCGCTTTGCGCTACGCCGAGAAGGGCGGCCTTGGCCTGCAAGACATGCAACACCACCTTGGGCGCCGTTTCGTCGATCGCATCATCGATGGCCACGATGTCCGGGGTATCGACGAACGCCTGCTTCACCCGGCGGGCCACGGCGATGCGTCCGGCCGCGTCTGGGCCATAGATTTCGGCGACGATGGGCGCCATCACCGGCGGCCCGGGCGGCACCTCGACCACTTTAGCGACGGCGCCGTAGCGGCGACCTATGGCCTCGATGGCCGGGCGCACGGCCACGGCCACCTGATGACTGGAGCGGGAACGGTGGCGCTTATCGACAAGATTGACCTGGATGTCGCCCAGGTGCGGCTCGCGGCGCAGATAATATTGCCGCACAAGGCCATTGAAATTGATGGGGCTGGCCGCGCCCGCATAGGCCTGGTAGTCGCTCACCTCCGGCACCTGGGCGAGCTCGGCGCCGATTTCGGCCAGCACCCGTGCAGTCTCTTCCACCGGCGTGCCGACCGGCATGTCGAGCACGTCAATTGTAGCAGAGATGTCTTGTAATTTGAAGCGGGCAAACACGCAAT
>JAOAIO010000059.1 GCA_026414665.1 Azovibrio sp. | reverse complement strand
GCTCCCAAAAGGCCTTGAGGCCCAGCCCCGCGAGCAGCAGCGTGAGCACCAGCACCAAGAGGCGCTGGGTGAGGGCAAAGCGGATGAGCCGCGTCAGCATCACTCGCCTCCTACCCCGGCGAGCATCGCCTTGAGGCTGGAGACGCCTTGCACCGCGACGCGCGTGCCAGGGGCGAGCCCATCGACCAGCACCGTGTCGCCGAGTTGCGCGAGCACCTTCACCGGCTGGGCGACGAAGCGCACGGAATCGCCTTCGCCCTGCTGCACGAAGGCCAACAGCTGTCCGGCGTGGCGCGCCAGGGCGCGGCTCGGCAGCACCTGGCCGGGCTGGCCGCCGACCTCGATCTCCACTTCCACGGCTTGGCCCGGGCGCAGCAGCG
The DNA here is from genome assembly GCA_026414665.1 of Azovibrio sp. Taxonomy (GTDB): domain Bacteria; phylum Pseudomonadota; class Gammaproteobacteria; order Burkholderiales; family Rhodocyclaceae; genus Azovibrio. The sequence continues at coordinate 13,726 of JAOAIO010000059.1, read as the reverse complement.
CGCTGCCCTGGTCTATCTCGGCGCGCAGACTGACGCTTTGGCTTTTCGCATCGACGCTATGGCTTACGGCTAGGAGCTTGCCGGTTGCGCCCAGTAGCGGCAGGCGCACCGGGTCGCCGGCCTTGACGCGGGCGGCGACGTTGGCGGGCGCCTGCAAGGCGATCCAGAGCGGCGCGGGGCGGCCGATGCGGGCAATCGGGGTGGCGGCCGGTAGGCGTTCGCCGACTTGGGCGAGTTGTTCGAGCAGCACGCCATCGAGACTGGCGCGCAGCTCCAGCACGGCCCCGCCCGAGCCCGGCCGGGCGCCGGCCAAAGTGAGCGCCTGGCGGCTTTGGGCGAGTTGCGCCGCGGCCTCGGCGGCGGCGGCGCGGCTGTTTTCCAGGCGGGCTTTGGCGATGATGCCCTCCTTGAACAGCTGTTCATCACGCTGGTGCGCCGCGAGGGTTTGCGCGGCGCGGGCGCTGGCCTCGGCATGAAAACGCTGGAGCTCCAGGGCCTGCGGGCTGATGAGCCGAGCCACTACCTGCCCCTTTTTTACGCTCGCGCCGGGCGCGATCAGGATTTCCGTGAGCGTGCCATCGAGCGGCGCCGCGAGGACCTGCAAGCGTCCGGCGGGAATTTCCACCCGACCGGGCAAGCTCGGCAGACGGGCGCTGCCCGCTGTGGGCAAAGTCTGGGTTTGAATGCCCAAGGCGTGCAGCTGGCGTTGGTCGAGCGATGCGGTTTCGAGCGCCCAGGCCGGAAGGGCCATGAGCCAGCACGACAACAGGAGAGCAAGACGTTGGCAGCGGGGTGGGCAGTAGCAAGGCATGGCAGAGCGCGGTTGGGGTGAACACGGTGATGCGGCAGCGACGGGCTAGCGTAAGCGCTTGCCCCTGAACGCGGCCTGAATGGCGCGGGCGCCGGGGGGTAGCCGCAGGGCGCGGTCTTCATGTCGGACCTTCGCGGCTTGTGGCGGGATCGGGGCAAGCCGGGTCGGCGCGCGCGGCGAGGGCATCCGCCGCGCCCAGGCGTAGATCGGCTCGGGTCAGCAGCGCCAACGCCAGACTGACGGCCCAGGCGAACCACAGCGACCAGAGGGTATGCGACAAGAAGTGCGCGCCTTGCATCATGCGCGCCCAGCCCATCAGGGCGCCGAGGCCGAGGCCGAGGCCGAGGCCGTAGCGAGCCAAGCGACGTCCGGCGGGGCGCAGCGCCATGCCCCAGACGATCCAGAGAAAGCCGGCCGAAGCATGACCAGCGGGGAAACATTCGCCCGCCTTGATGCCATCCGGGTGGGGCGCCAGGAGCGGCAGATAAGGCGCGAAGCCGCCGAACTCGAGCAGGTCCCACGGGCAGTGGCGGTCCGTAATGCTCTTGAGCACGGTGGTGCCGATCGGGATCAGCAACATGCCCAAGGCAGCGAGCAAGGCGTTGCGGCGTGGCAGCCAGGTGAGCTCGCCCTTCCAGCCGAGATAGCAGAAATACAAGGCGGCGGCTACGGCGCCATAGGAAGCTTGTTTCATGCCGTGGTGCAGCACATGATCGAATAGCCAGTGGTGGCGCCAGGGGAATTGGGCGAGTGTCGGGTCGTAGAGCCGGCGCGTGATATCGAGGTCGAGCGAGCTGTGCTCGAACACCAGCAAAAGCAAGAGCGCGCTGGCCAAAAGCAGCAGCGCTTGGCTTACGACCCAGCGGCGTTCCGGGGTCAGGGGTGGGGCGGTCAAGGGCGGCATGGCGAGCTAAGGTCGAGTTGCGGATCCCGCGCCTGGGTCTGCACGTCGAGCAGACCCAGTACGGTGTGGAACAGGTTGTCATGGCTGGCGGGCTGGCGCGCGTTTTGGCGCAGGCAAGCCGAGTCGAGGCCAAAGCGTGCCTGGTAGCCGGGCGAGAGCCAGAGCAGCATCGGCACCCGGGTCTGCTCCCGCGGCGCGATGGCGTAGGGCATCCCGTGCAGATAGAGGCCGTTTTCGCCGAGTGACTCGCCGTGGTCGGAGACATAGAGCAGAGCCGTGTCGTAGCGCGCTTGTTCTGCTGCGAGCAGATCGATGGCGCGGGCTAGGACATGGTCGGTGTAAAGCAAGGCGTTGTCGTAGCTATTGACGATGGCGGCTTGGCTGCATTGGCTGAGGTCGGCCGTGTCGCATGTCGGGCCAAAGCGCCGGAAGGCATCCGGGTAGCGCTTGTAATACGCCGGGCCGTGGTTACCCAGCTGATGCAGTATCAGCACCAGGTTGCCGTGGCCGTCGGCGGCTAGGCGTGGAATGCCGTCGAGCAGGATTTCGTCGAGGCAGCGTTCGCCATCGCAGAGTTCCGGACGGGGTTCGGGGCGCTGCTGTTCGAGGCCGGCGCAGACGCCTTTGCAGCCGGCCTGGTTGTCGCGCCAGACGACGCGAAAGCCAGCCCTAGCGAGCACGTGCAACAGCGATTCACTCTGCCGGATGGCGGTTTCGTCATAGCGGCGCCGGCCTTGCGCCGAGAACATGCAGGGCACCGAGACTTCGGTATTCGTGCCGCAGCTTTCTACTTCGGCAAAGTCGATGACATGGCGGGCGCGGGTCTGTGGCGCGGTGTCGCGCGGCTGGCCGTCGGGGCCCAGATGCGTGCCCCAGTTCGCGGCGCGGGCGGTCTCGCCTACCACGAGCACGAACAGCACCGGCTTCTTGGCCTGCGTCCAGCTTGGACCGAGCCGGGCGTCCGCGCCGATGACCTGCCGTGTCGTCGGGTTGGCTTGGGCGTCGCGGCTGACGCTGCGGGCGAGGGAATAGAGGGCATTGCCGGGCGCGATCAAATAGCGCACTTCCTTGTGGTTGCGCATCAGCGCCGCCAGATCCTGGTAGGCGAGCGCGAGGCCGCCGGCGCCGAGGAGCAGCGCGGCGAGCATGGCCAGGGCGCGCGTCAAGAGGGCTCGACCGAGACGGCGCGGGCGGAGCTCGATGCGGCCAAGACAGAACAGCGGCAGCCCCAGATACACCGCGAGATGCGGCAGAAGATCGATGGTGAGCAATTCCCGCGCTTCGGCCGGGTCGGTGCGCAGCACGTTGCGCATCATGTCGGGATCGATGTAGATGCCGAACTTCTGCATGTAGAAGCTGGCTACGGCGCTGATACCGAACAGCGCGGCAAGCAGCGGCTTCACGCTCAAGCGGTGCGCCAAGGGCGCCGCCAGGCAAAAATGCACGGCGGTGATGAGTACGCCGGTACCGGCGAGCAAGCGCCAGGTACTCGGGTTGGCCCAGTCGCGGCCGTGCAGGGCGGCCTGCCAGAAGGCGCTGTTGCCGGCTAGGGTGAACCACAGGCTCGCAGCGAGCAGCAGCCCTTCTTGGCTGAGCGTGCAGCGGGGCAGGGCGAGGCGGAAGGTCGGGTAGGGTAGGCGCATAGGCCGGCAGTCTGGCCGGCGGCGCGTGAAGTTTCAGTGAGGCGTTTGTGAGGAAAGTGTGAGGTCGGCGCCGAAATCGACTTGGAACAGCGCGCCGCCCTCCGGTGGCGCGACGGCCGTCACCTGCCAGCCGCAGGCTTGGCAAGCCTGACGCACCAAGGTGAGTCCAAGGCCATGGCCGGCGCCGGGACCCTGGCGCTGAAAGCGCTCGAACAAGCGCTCCGGGTCGGCGCCGCCGAAGCCGGGGCCCGCATCCTGCACGAGTAGACGCGAGCCGTCGAGGCGACAGCGCACCGAGACGCCGCCGCCGTGGCGGAGCGCGTTTTCCAGCAGGTTGCGCAGCACGAGCGCCAAGCGCGCCGGGTCGGCCCACAGGCAGGCCGTGCGCGGCACCTGGTTGTCGAGCGGCGGGCCGGCGGCGCCGGCCAGGGCTTGCCATTGGGCATCGAGCTCGTGCGCCAGGCATAGGTTTTCCCGTTCCTGGGGCTCGACGGCGCGAGCGAGCAGCAGCAGGCTTGCCGTCAGCCGGGTGATGTGGTCGCAGCGCTCGACGATGCGGGCGGCGCGCCGGCGCGCCTTGTCAGGCAGCTCCGGGTTGTCGGCGAGCAGCTCCGCATCGCTGCGGATGCCCGATAGCGGCGTGCGTAGCTCGTGCGATAGGTGCGCATTGAAGGCTTTTTCCCGGGCGAGCAACTCATCCTGGCGGCGCTGGGCGGCATCGAGCGCGCTGGCCACGGCGAATAGCTCGCGGTCCATGTCGGCCCGGGCGTAAGGTGCTGCGGGCGTGCCCGCGGCGAGCTGGGCCGCGAGCCCTTCCAAGCCGCGCGTCAGCCGCCCGGCGAGGGCATACACTAGGACGACGAGCAAGAGACACAGACTCAAGGCCGCCGCGATGACGACCGAGCTGACCGCGGCGACGCGNTTGTCATGATCGGATTCGTCATAGCGTAGGATGAAACGCGCGCCGTGCGCCTCGCGCACGGCAAGGTGGAACTCTTGGCCGTTGAGATAGATTTCGTGGTTGCCGATCGGTAGGTGCGCGGCGGCGGGTGGCAGATCCGGCGGCAAGGGGTCGCCGGGCCGCAAGCGGTAGAGCTGCATGTTGGGCGTGTTCGGCAACGCCAGCTCGGCGCGCTCGCCGCTGATGCGGATGCTGTAATCGAGCTGCTCGGCGAGGATGTCGTCGATGAACTCGGCCTCCATCTCTTCGTACAGAAACACCAGCGCCACCGCCTGGCCGAGGATGAGCAAGAGCACCAGCGCCGCCACCGATAGGGTGATCTTGAGGCGCATACTGGGCGGCGTCTTCATGGCGGACAAACGAGCTTGTAGCCGAGGCCATGCACATTCACTACCTTGACGCCGCTCTCCGTGCCCAAGGCGCGGCGCAAGGTGTTGAGGACGCTGCGCAGGTTGTCGCTCGATTCTTGCTCGCGGCCCCAAATGGCGATTTCCAGCTCGCGCCGGGAGAACACCCGGTTCGGGTGTGGCAGCAGCTCGGCCAACAGGCGGAGCGCCTTGGGCGGCAGGTGCAGCGGCTCGCCGGCGAGCCGCGCTTCCTGGGCGTTGGGGTCATAGCTCAAGGGACCTTGGCGGCAGATGCCGGCTACTGGCCGGATGCCGGCACGGCGAACCAGGGCCGTGAGCCGGGCCTCGACTTCGGCGAGCGCGAAGGGCTTGACCAGATAGTCGTCGGCGCCGGCGGCGAAGCCGGTGAGCTTGTCTGCCAACGTGTCGCGGGCGGTGAGGATGAGCACGGGCAGCGTCTGGCCGGCGGCGCGCCAGCGCCGCGCCAGGGCGATGCCATCGCCGTCGGGCAGGTTGCGGTCGAGCACGGCCGCGTCAAAAGTGGCGTTTTGCAGGAGCGCCGCGGCGGCTGCCAGGGAGTCGGCATAGTCGCACTGATGGCCACGGGCTTCGAGATACTCGTAGAGGTTCTCGGCGATGATGTGGTCGTCTTCGACGATGAGAATGCGCATGGTAGCGGCGGAGGGAAAGCAGACCTGCATTATAGGCAGCGGGCTTGTCATGCGGGCGCAGTACAATGCCGCTCCATGCTGCATCTCGTCACCTCGAACCGTTACGAAATCCTCAAGGCCCGCCTGCTCGAGCGGCTTGCCGCGGCGCCGGCCGATCCGTTTCTGACGCAAGAGGTGATCGTGCCCAGCGCCGCCGTGAAGCGCGATTTGCAGCTCGACATGGCGCGGCGCTACGGCGTGGCGGCAGGAGTGGAATTCCCTTTTCTGGCCGAGTGGCTGTGGCAGCGCATCGCCCAGCTCGTGCCGGTTGCGGCGGTTTCGCCGTTTGCCCCGGAGCGGGCCGCTTGGCGGCTGTTCCGCCTCTTTCAGGATGCGGAGCTGGTGGCGGCGCATCCGCGCCTGGCGGGCTATCTCGCCGCGGCGGACCCGGTCATGGCACTCGACCTGGCGCGGCGGGTGGCGATGCTGTTCGAGCACTACCTCACCTATCGCCCGGATTGGCTCGAGGCCTGGCGGCGTGGCCAGCCGGCGCGGCTGCCTGGGGCCGGCGCGCGCGAGCGTGAGGACGAAGCCTGGCAGATGGCGCTCTGGCAGCGCTTCACCGCCGACCTGGGCGCGGCCAGCCAGCATCCTGGCGTGGCTTTCTTCGCGGCGCTCGAAGCGCTGGGCCCCACAGGCGCGGCGCAAGCCGGGCTGCCCGCCGAGGCGCATGTCTTCGCGCTCTCGACCCTGCCACCTTTGCACCTGGAAATGCTGGCGCGCTTGGCGCGCTGGGTCGATGTGCGTCTTTATCTCATCAACCCGTGCGCCGATTACTGGTACGAACTCGTGGCGGACAAGCGCCAGACCCGGCTCGCGGTGGCGGGCAAGGCGCTGTATCTCGATGACCGCTACCCGCTGCTGGCCGCCTGGGGCAGCCAGACCCAGGCGCTGTTCGGCCTGATTTTGGAGCGTGTCGCCGATGCGAGCGAGATGCACGGCGATTTCCGCGCCAGCGGCGCGGACACGCTGCTGGCGCGCTTTCAGGACAGTCTGCTCAACCTTGCGGCGCCGGCCACCGGCGAGTGGCCGCTCGCGCCTGATGACCGTAGCATCGAGATCCATGTCGCCCATTCGCTGACCCGGGCGCTAGAGATCCTGCACGACCAGCTGCTCGATCGTTTCGAGACCGACCCGACGCTTGGTCCTGGCGATGTGCTCGTGGCCCTGCCCGATCTCGACGCCGCCGCGCCGCTCATCGATGCCGTGTTCGGCACCGCCGGACGGCTGCCCTACACGATCACCGGGCAAAAAGCGGTGCGCAGCAATCCCGTGGCGCGGGTGCTGCTGCAATTGCTGGATCTTGCCGCGCCGCCTACCCGCCTGCCCGCCAGCCAGGTCTTCGCCGTGCTGCAAGAACCCCTCGTGGCGACGGCGCTGGGACTCGACGAGGCCGCGCTCGAACAACTGCATGAGGCCCTGCTCGAAGCCGGCGTGCGCTGGGGGTTGGACGCGGCCGGGCGCGCCGCCGCGGGCCTGCCTGGCGATGTCCGGCATACCTGGCGCGACGCCTTGGCGCGCCTGCTGCTCGGTTACGCCTTGCCGAGTGGCGCCAATCAGCCGTTTGCCGGCATGGCCGCAGCCGGCGCGCTGGCCGGTTCGCGGGCACGGGTGCTGGGCGTGTTGTGGTGGGTGCTGGAAAGCCTCGAAGGCCTGGCCGCGGCGCTTGCCGAGCCGCGCCCCGCTGCGGCCTGGCGCGATCTGTGGCAGGCTCAGCTGGGGCTCTGGCTCGGCGATGCGCCGGGCCGGCTCGATGCCGCCGAGGCGCTACGCGACGTGCTTGCCGCTCTCGAAGCCCTGGCCCAAGCCATGGCCGAAGGCGGCGCGGAGACTCCGATTCCCTGGCCGGCTGCCCGCGCCGGGCTCGAAACCGCGCTCGAAGCCCAGGCCCGCGGCGGGATGCCGGCAGGCAGCATCACCTTTACCGCCTTGCCCAGTCTGCGGCATTTGCCGTATCGGCAAATTTGCCTCTTGGGGCTTGACGATGGCGTCTTCCCGCGGGTGGACCGGCCGCTCGAATTCGATTTGACGCCGCTTGAAGCTCGGCCCGGTGACCGTCAGCGCCGTCAGGACGAGCGTAATTTGTTCCTCGACCTCATCCTCGCCACCCGCGAGCGCCTCTATCTTTCCTATACCGGGCGCAGCCAGCGCGACGATACGCCGCAGCCGCCGTCCATTCTGGTAGCGGAATTGTTGGAATTCCTGTGTCGCGCCACTGGTGCCCCGCCTGAGCGCCTGTGCGTGCAGCATCCGCTACAAGCCTTCTCGCCCCGTTATTTTGCCGCGGCGGAGCGTGCCGATGCGCGCCTTGTCAGTTATCGCGCCGCCTATGCCGCGGCCCTGAACCCGGCGCCGGGGGCGGACATCACCTCCGACGTCGGCGCGCCGCCCCCGGAGGCGGATGAGGATGCCGCGAGCGCCGCGCCGCAGCCTCGCTTTTTCGTCGGCGCCTTGCCTAGCCTGTCGGTCGCGCGCGTCGAGCTGGGCGAGCTACGTGATTTTTTCCGGCATCCGGCGCGCGCCCTGCTGCGCGACCGCCTCGGACTCGGCCTGCCCGGGCACGAGGCGGAGCTCGAGGACGAAGAACCCATGCTGCTCGACGGCCTAGAGCGCTTCCGGCTCGCCGATCGGCTCTTGCCCGCAGCGCTGGCGGGCGCAGAGCGCGCCGAATTGCTGGCGCTGGCCCGCGCCGGCGCGGAGCTGCCAAGCGGCTGTCTCGGCGAGGCGCTCGCGGTGGCCGAGGTCGAAGCCCTGCTCGCCTTCGCATGCGCGGTGCGGCCGCGCTTAGCCGGCCTGATGCCGGCGCCGCTCGACTTCGTCCTCGAAGTGGCGGGCAGCGAGCTAGCCGGCAGCCTGGCTGCTTGGGGGGCGGATGGCTTGCTGCGCTATCGCTGCGCCCGGGCTGGGAGCAGCGATTATGTCGCCGCCTGGCTCGATCATCTTTGCCTGAATGCCCTGGCGCCCGCCGGGGTGGCGCGGCAGACCGTGCATGTGGCGCGCGATCGGGTATTTTGCTTTCTGCCTGTGGCCGATCCCATGCCGCTTTTGGCCGCCTGGCTGGCGCACTACCGCCGCGGCCTGGCGGCGCCGTTGCCGTTCTACCCGCGCACGGCCTGGACCTGGGTGCGGGAGGGGCCGGCCAAAGGCCGCCAGCAGTGGCTGGGCAACCGCGAGCGTCCCGGCGAGGCCGCCGATCCCTGGTGGGCCCTGGCCTTGCGCGGCGAGGCGGAGCCTTTGGGCGCGGCCTTCGTGGTCACGGCCCAGGACCTGCTCGAACCGCTCCTGGCCCATCTGCATGAACCGCAAGGGAACCCCGTATGAGTTCAACTACGCCCAATCTCAAAGCCTATGCCTGGCTTTCCATCGCCGCCGCGCTTGCCACCATCGGCCTCAAGGCGTGGGCGTGGTGGCTGACCGGCTCCGTCGGCCTGCTTTCGGATGCGCTCGAATCGTTGGTGAATCTCGCCGGCGCCTTGATGGCGCTGTGGATGCTGCATGTCGCGGCGCAGCCTGCGGATGATTGTCATGCCTATGGGCACGGCAAGGCCGAATATTTTTCCAGCGGCTTCGAGGGGCTGCTCATCCTGGCGGCGGCGCTGGGCATCGCCTGGACTGCCATTGAGCGCCTCCTCGCGCCGCAGCCGCTCGAGGCCGTCGGCATCGGCCTGGCCGTGTCGGTGGCAGCGGCCATCGTCAATTTCCTTACCGCTCGCGTGCTGCTTGCCGCCGGGCGGGCGCACCAGTCGATTACCCTGGAGGCGGATGCGCACCATCTCTTGACCGATGTGTGGACTTCGGCGGGGGTGATCGTCGGCGTCGCCGCGGTGAGTCTGACCGGCTGGCTCTGGCTCGATCCGATCCTGGCCCTGCTCGTGGCCGCCAATATCGTTTGGACCGGGGTCGCGCTGTTGCGCCGTTCCGCCGCGGGCCTGATGGATGCGGCGCTGCCGCCCGAGCAACAGCAGGCGGTGGAGACGGTGTTGGCCGGCTACGCCAGGCAAGGCTTGGCCTTTCATGCCTTGCGTAGCCGTCAGGCTGGGGCGCGTGTCTTCATTTCTGTGCACGTCTTGGTGCCGGGATCATGGACGGTGCAGCAGGGGCATGACTGGCTTGAACGGATCGAGGCCGACATCCGCGGCGTGCTGCCGCGCGCGCATGTGCTGACGCATCTCGAGCCGATCGAGGATCCCGTGTCGCAGGAGGACCAGCACCTTGACCGCTGAACGGCAGCGCTTAAGCCAGCCCCTCGATGTCTATGCCTGCCCGCTCACGGGCACGGCCTTGATCGAGGCCTCCGCCGGCACCGGCAAGACCTGGGCCATCTGCGCTTTGGTGCTGCGCCTCGTGCTCGAAAAGGCTTTGCCCATCGACCAGGTGCTGGTCGTCACCTTTACCAATGCCGCCACGGCCGAGCTGCGCGAGCGGGTGCGGGCGCGCCTGGTCGAGACCCGGGCTTGGCTCGCGGGCGAGGCGGCAAGCGGCGATCCCTTCGTGCCGCGCTGTGTTGCCGCACTCGAGGCCCGGGGCCTAGACCGGGCCACCCTACGGGCCCGGCTCGATGCTGCCTTGGCCGCTTTTGATGCGGCGCCGATCTTCACCATACACGGCTTCTGCCAGCGCGCCCTGGGCGAGCATCCGTTTGCCGCCGGCGCGCCGTTTAGCCTCGAGCTTGGCGATAGCCGCGATCTGCTCACCGAAGTCGTCGCCGATTTCTGGCGGCTCGACATCGCGCACGGCGCCTTGCCGCAGGCCTTGGTCGTCTGGCTGGCCGCGCGCGGCTTGAGCCCGGCGCGGCTGGAAAAGCTCTTACAGCGCGCCTTGCAGCGGCCGCTGGCGCGGCCGCTCTGGCCCGCTGGGCTGGAGGACCTGCCACCGCCCGATACCGCGGCGCTCACCGCTACCTGGGCGGCGGCGCGGTCCGTCTGGCAAGCGCAGCGGCATGAAGTGGCAGAATGCTTGACGGCGCGCGCCGCCGACCTCAAGCACTTCGATCTGGAAGCGGCGCTCGCAGCGTGGGATAGCTATTTCGCAGCGGCGGATGCGCTGGCCGATCCGGGCGACAAGGCCGCGCAGCTACGCCAATCGGTATTGACGGAAAAGAAGACGCGGGCGCGGAAAACGCCGCCCGAGCATGCCTTTTTCACGCTCGCCGAGCAATTGTGCGCTCAGCACGCGGCGCTCACCGCCTTGTTCGAGCAGCATCGCCTGGCGCTGTATCGGCGCTTTCTCGCCTGGGCCCCGGCTCAGGTGGCCGAGCGTAAGCGCGCCCGGCACCGGGTCGATTTCGACGACCTGCTCGCCAATCTCTACCGCGCCTTGAGCGGCCCACGTGGCGCATCGCTCGCCGCCAGCTTGCGCGAGCGCTATCCGGCGGCCCTGATCGATGAGTTTCAAGATACCGATCCGCTCCAATTCGCCATTTTCTCGAGCATCTATGGCGCCGGGGCGCAGCCGGTGTTCTGGGTCGGCGACCCGAAGCAGGCCATCTACAGCTTCCGTCAGGCCGATCTGCACACCTACCTTGCGGCCCGCGAGCACGCCAGCGCCCACTACCATCTCGAAGCCAATCAGCGCTCTAGCGCGGCGCTGATTGCCGGCATCAACGCCATCTTCCAGGCCAATCCTCGCGCCTTCATGCTCGCCGGGCTCGAATTCCGGCCCACGCGGCGCGGTGAGAAACCGCTACCGCCCTTTAGCGACACGAGTGGCGTGGCGCGCGGCGCCCTGCATTGCTGGCAGTTGCCCGATGCGGACGCGGCGCTGCTGCCCAAGGAGGTGGCCATGCAGCGTGCCGCGGCGGCGACGGCGGCGGAAATCGCCCGCCTTCTGGCAGCGGCTCGGGCCGGGCAGGTGCAAGTCGGCGCGCAGCCCTTGCGTGCCGGCCGAGTCGCGGTATTGGTGCGCACCCATGCGCAAGGGCGTCTGATGAAAGCCGCCTTGGCGCGGCTCGGGCTACAGGCGGCCGAGCGGGCGCAGGACAATGTCTTTGCCAGCTCCGAGGCGGAAGACATGGAGCGCTTATTGTGCGCCTTGCTCGAACCGGCGCGGCCGGATCGGCTCAAGGCGGCGCTGGCGACGCCCTTGCTCGGCTTCGATGCGACTCGCATTGCGGCGCTGGATGCCGACGACGCGGCCCTGGCGGAATGGATCGGCCGCTTCGCCAAGGCCCGGCAGCGCTGGCAGGAGCGCGGGATTAGCGTGGCCTTGGCCGAGCTCGACGAGACCTTGGGACTCTCGGCGCGGCTCTTACGCTTACCCCAGGGCGAACGGCGGCTCACCAACCATTTGCATCTGCTCGAACTCTTGCACCAGGCCGAAATCGAGGCCGCCCAGCCCGTGCGTTTGTTGCGCTGGCTGGCGCGGCAGCGCCGCGACCCGAGCGCGGATGAGACGGCGCAGCTACGCCTGGAGTCGGACCAGGATTTGCTGAATATCGTCACCATCCACACATCCAAGGGGCTCGAATACGATCTGGTGTTTTGTCCCTTCCTCTGGGAAGGCGGCATTCAGGCAAGATCCGATGGCTTGCCGGGCCATGCTTACCACGACGCGACGGGCGCGTTGGTGTTCGATTACCGGCCCGAGGCGGCAGAAGCGGCCAAGGCGGCGGCGCAGCAAGAGCAGGCGGCGGAAATCCTACGGCTTTACTACGTTGCCTTGACCCGGGCCGTGCACCGCTGCTACTTGGTCTGCGGACCCTATGGCCGGCGCCACCGCGATGGGCTGAGCCGGGCCGAGAGCCAGCGCAGTCTGCTCAACTGGCTCGTGGCCGGGGCTGGGATGGCTCCTGAGGCATGGCTGCAAGGAGATGCCAAGGCATTGCCGGATGCGGCCACGCAGGCGGCCGCCTGGCAGAACCTGGCCGCGTGCCCCGAGGTGATGCTCGAACCCCTGCCCGAAGCCGAGGTGCTGGCGCCGCCTGGGCCGGATGCGGAGAAAACCCATGCCGCGCGGGTGGCGCGCCGGGCGCTTTGGCCCGACTGGCGCATCGATAGCTTTTCCGGCCTGTTGCGCGGCGCCACCCCGCTCGGCCATGACGGCAGCGACCACGATGCCCTGGTCGCGCCCGCGCCCGCGCTGGCGGCCGTCCCCGTTGCGGCGAGCGATGTGCTGCACTTTCCGCGCGGCGCGCGCGCCGGGGATTGCCTACACCAGCTCTTCGAACAGGTAGACTTTTGCGCCCCGGCGACCTGGGATGCGGCGATTGCCAGCGCCTTGGCCCGCCATCCTCCGGGCGACCCGAGCGAGCGCGCACGGCACGCCGCCATGCTGGCGACGCTGCTCGCCGACGTGCTGGCGACACCGCTCGCCTTGCCGGGCAGCGCCGCGCCCTTGCGCCTTGCGGACTTGCCCTGGGCGCGCCGGCGGGTGGAAATGGAATTCCACCTGCCGACGGACCGCCTCGAGGCTACGGCGCTTGCCGCCCGGCTCGCGGCGCATGGCGAGCCGGTGCCGCGCCTGGCGTGCGCTACCTTGCAGGGCTTTCTCAAGGGGTATATCGACCTGGTGTTCGAGCATGCCGGGCGCTACTACGTGCTCGACTGGAAGAGCAACCACCTCGGCTGGGACGCGGCGGCCTACGCCCCCGACGCCCTCGCTACGGCCATGGCCGAGCACGGCTACTACCTCCAGGCGCGGCTCTACTTGCTTGCCTTGCACCGCTTCTTGGCGTTTCGCCTGCCCGATTACGACCCGGCGCGGCATCTGGGCGGCGCCGCTTACCTATTCGTGCGCGCTGTGCGTCCGGACTGGCGCCTGGCCGACGGTAGCCAGGCCGGAGTCTGCCTGCTAGCGCCCAAGCCGGAACTCATTTTGGAGCTCGAAGGGCTGCTGAACTAGCCGCCCCCTCCCTTAGCCGAGCTGGACATGACTATCTACGACACTGCCCTGGTTTGGTATCGTCGCGATTTGCGCGATTACGACCATGCCGCCTTGTACCGAGCCTTGCAACGGGCGCGGCGGGGGTTTTGCGCCTTCGTCTTCGATACCGACATTCTCGATCGGCTGCCTAGTCGCGCCGATCGGCGGGTCGAGTTCATCCACGGCGCGGTGCGGGAGCTGGATGCGGCGCTGCGCGCCCGAGGCGGCGGGCTCCTGGTCCGGCATGGCCGCGCCGAGCAGGAAATTCCCGGGCTGGCGCAGGCGCTGGGGGCGCAGGCCGTGTTCGCCAACCGCGACTACGAACCCGCGGCCAAGCGCCGTGATGCGCGGGTGGCGGCCAGCTTGAGGGACACGGGCATTGCCTTCTTCGCCCCCAAGGATCAGGTCGTGTTCGAGGCCGACGAACTGCTGACGGCTGCCGGCACGCCTTACGGCGTGTTCACGCCCTACAAAACCGCGTGGCTGAAGA
>JAOAIO010000058.1 GCA_026414665.1 Azovibrio sp. | reverse complement strand
GCGCTGCCACCCGCCGGCATCCGGATCTGCGCCTAGGCATCAGCCCGCGGGGCAGCCTCGCGCTGATGCGCGCCGCCCAAGCCCTGGCGCTGGTGCGCGGCCAAAACTTCGTCACCCCGGATCTGGTCAAGAGCGTGGCCCCGCACGTGCTCACGCACCGCCTCTTGCTACACACCGCGGCCCTGGCCCGTGGCCGCACGGCAGGCGAAGTGCTGGACGAAATCCTCGCCACTCTGCCGCCTCCCCTGTAAGCCCCATGCCCCTACCCGCCGCCGCATCGGCTTTCCTCGACCGCATCCAGGCCTGGCCCCGGCTACGCCTCACGGTACTCATCCTGCTCACCCTGATGGCCTACGTCGCCGCCCTGAATCATGGCCAGGCGCTGCTCTGGGGCATGGCCTCCTTGTTCCTGGCCGCCTTGCTAACCGGCCTAGCTTGGCCACGCTGGCTGCTCTACCGGCTGGCAATCAGCCGCAAACTTCCGCGCCGCGCTGCCGAGGACGAAGCCATCGAGCTAGAAATCCAGGTCCGCAACCTGGGCCGGCTGCCCCGCTATCTCATCGAGGTGGCCGACCGGCTGCCCTTCGTCGGCGCCGCCAACGGCGCCTTGCCCCAGGAGCCGGTGCTGCTCGGGCAACTCGGCAGTCTCGGCGGCGGCCAGGAAGCTCGCTTCACCCTGCAAGTGCGCGCCGAAAAGCGGGGCCGCTACAGCATCGGTCCGGTGCAACTGCAATCCGCCTTTCCCCTGGGCCTGACCCAGATCAGCCGGACCAGCGCCGCTTCCCTGGCCAGCCTCATCGTCTACCCCAGCCTATTCGCCATCACGGCTCTACCGCTCAAAGGCTGCCCCCGGCTGATCCACCGCGGCGAGCGCGCCCTGCCTCACGGGGCCGGCAGTTCCGAATACCGCAGCCTGCGCGAATACCGGCCCGGCGATCCGCCCCGGCATATCCACTGGCCCAGCAGCGCCCGCTCCAACCGGCTGATGGTGCGGGAATTCGAGCCCCTCGCCGCCGCCGCTCTGGGCATCGCCCTGGATTGCCATCCAGGCGGCCAGGCCGGGGAAGGCCGCCGTTCCACCTTCGAGATCATGGTCAAGGTGGCCGCCTCGCTAGCCCGCTTCGCCTGCGAACAGGGCTTGCCCCTACGTCTCTTAGGCGCGGGCCATGGCCCGGAACAGGAACGCCAGTCGGGCGACGCCCATTTCCAGCTCATCCTGGAGACCTTGGCCCAGGTAGATATGCTGGCCGAAACGGCCGCCGCACCAGCCCCCGACTATGCCGCTAGCTTGCTCGCCCAAGCCGCCGACGCCGAGCCCGGCGAAACCCTGGTGGTGTTTCCCGCCGCCGCGCTCGCCCGGGGCGAGGCCATCCTGCCGGCCCTGATGCAGCTTCAGGCCCAAGGGCTGAACCTACTGGCCGTGGTTTTCGATCTACCCAGTTTTGGCGGCCCAGCCACCGCGCCCCTGGACCTGGCCGCCCTGGACATCCCCTGCTACCGCCTCGGCCGGGATGACGACCCCGGCGATGTTTTCAACCGATGATGCAAGCCAGCCATTACCCCCCCGTCTATCTCGGCCTAGGCTTTAGCCTGGTGCTGGCAATCGCCTGCAACAATTATCTCGACATCGGCTACGGCAGCTTTGCCTTCGAGGTGAGCGTCTGGAGCTTCCTGGTGTGCTGGGCCCTGGCCAAGAGCTGGAAATGCCGCCACGATACCCCCACGGGCAAGAGCAACCGCTTTCAACGCCGCATGTCGCTTACCGCCCTTGCGCTGTTTTTGTTCGTCTTTTTACCCATCTGGAACATGCCCCGCGCCGGAGCCTACCTGCTCGCCATGCTCATCATCGCCAGCCTGGGCGCGCCCCTCACCCCGGCCCGACTCCACATGAGCGCCGTAGCTGCGCTGGCCCTGGTGCTATTCGCCGTCTCCCACTACCGGGCCGACTGGACGATGCTGTTCTACCTCCTCCCCTTCATCTTGACCTTGGTATTTACGCTCGTGGCGCAGCAGCTCAGCCGCCGCGCCGAACATACGCAGCGCAGCAGCCTTGGCCGGCCTAGCACGGTGCGCCTGGCCCCGGCCACTTGCGCCGCCACCGCCATGATCCTGCTATTGGGAGGCCTGCTCTACGCCATGACGCCCCAGGTCAGCTGGCTCGATCTACAGAGCGCCTGGGGCCAGCGCCGTCTGGCGCCAAGCGGGAACGACGCCGACCCGGCCCAGGGTCAATCCGGCACAGGCGCACTCCAAGACCGTCTCGGCCAAGGCGGCAGTGGCGCTACCGGCTCCGACTGGCCCGATGCCGAAGCCATGCGCGCCGCGGCCGCTCGCCCCGGAATGCCCGCCTGGCAAAAGCACGCCATCACGCGCCTCGCCGATCTGGCGGAATCCCTGCAACCGGCGCGGCAAGCGCTGGATACGGCCATGGCCGAACTCTGGCAAGCCATGCGCCAGCTCTGGCGGCTATACGGCATCCCGCTGCGCCTCTTGCTCCTCCTACTCCTCATAGCGATGCTGCTTTGGGCCTTCCGCCGCCATCTCGCAGAACTGCAACCCGCCCTCTGGTGCCGCACCCGGCTCGATTGGCCGCACTGCCACTGGTTCCCGCCTCGAGCACCGGACCGGCAGATCAGCACCCTCTACCATGCGGCTTGCCGCCTGCTGGCCTTGGCTGGCGAGCCCCGTTCGCCCGGCTGGAACCCGCGGGAGTACCAGGACCACCTGCGCTGGAGCCGCCCTGACCTCGCCGACGCATTCGCCCGCCTCAGCGCAAGCTTCGAGGCGGCCCGCTATGGGCCGCCGCAAGCCCCCCTGGAAGCCGCCTTGCGCCAAGCGCGGCAAGCCTACCGCCGCATCTGGGCGTGGAGCTAGCCGATCGGCTTTATTGCAGACGGCCACCCGGCAGGCGGCCAAGGCGGCCCGCCAGCGATCAGGAGGCCGGCGTGGCCACGTCGGCTACCTCAGCCAATACTTCCAAAAAGCCTCGCACCAAAGGGCTAGGGTCAGCTTGCCGCACCGCCACCGAGAGCGTGAAGTAGGCCTCCTCCTCAACCAAGGGTAGGTAGCGCACCCGGGGGATGCGCACGCATTCGAGCGGCGCCGGCAGCAGCGCGATTCCCAGGCCGGCGGCCACCAGGCCGATCTGGGTGGTGGCCTCGCACGCGGTCTGGACGATGCGCGGCTCGAAGCCCGCGCGGCGGCACAGATGGGCCAGGATCGCCGGCAGCCCCGTGCCCACCCCGGGAGGAAAGGTGATGAAAGGCTCCCCCGCCAGTTGCGAAAAGGCCAGGGCGCTCTCCCCCGCGAGCGGGTGGCTTGCATTGATGACGAGCCGCAACGGATCGCGGCCGATTTCGCGGACGGCGACCCCGGCCGGCACCTCGCCGGCCACGTAGCGCACCAGCCCCACGTCGAGCTGGCCCCGGTCGAGTGCCATGAGCTGCTCTTGGGTGAATTGCTCGGTCAGTTGCAGCTCCACGTCCGGGTAGCGCTGCCGATAGGCATAGAGCAGGTTGGGCAGGATGGAGGTGTAAGGCAGGGAAGAAGTAAAGCCCACCCGCAGCAGCCCCACCTCGCCGCGGGCGGCGCGGCGCGCCTCATCCGCCGCGGCGGCGGCATCGGCGAGGATGCGCCGCGCACGCACGAGAAAGCGCTGGCCCGCCTCGGTGAGGCTCACTCGGCGCTTGCTGCGCTCGAACAGGCGCACCCCCAGCTCCGCCTCCAAATCCCGGATTTGCATGGAGAGGGGCGGCTGGCCCATGTGCAGACGCTCGGCCGCCCGAGTGAAGTTGAGCTCTTCCGCCACGGTGACGAAATAACGCAGGTGTCGCAGTTCCATTAATACATTATATAGATTAATTGCAACAAAAGAATATATTGGACCAACATTTACGAGGCCACTAGGATTCGCGTCATCCCGTTGATCGCCGCGTCCTGCCTGCCCATGTCACCCTCCCCTTCCGCTTCCGGCTATTTGGAAGCCGGCACGCCCGCCTACCGACGCGCCAACCTGGCCATGTTCGTCGGGGGCTTCGCCA
This sequence comes from Azovibrio sp., assembly GCA_026414665.1. Classification (GTDB taxonomy): domain Bacteria; phylum Pseudomonadota; class Gammaproteobacteria; order Burkholderiales; family Rhodocyclaceae; genus Azovibrio. The sequence goes on along the minus strand of JAOAIO010000058.1, from coordinate 10,548 downwards.
CCTTTGCGCTACTCTACGGGCCGCAGCCGCTCTTGCCGCTGCTTGCCCGCGAATTCGCGGTGAGCCCAGCCCACGCCAGCCTATCCGTCGCGGTCGGCACGGCGGCGCTGGCGCTCATGCTGATCCCCATGAGCCTACTATCGGACCGCTACGGTCGAGCGCCGTTGATGCAGCTTTCACTCGTCGGATCGGCGCTGCTATCGCTACTGGCGCCGCTTGCGCACAGCTTCGAGCAGCTGCTCATGTTGCGCGCCCTGCTCGGCATCGCCATCGCCGGTCTGCCTGCCGCCGCCATGGCCTGGCTGGGCGAGGAAATCGCGCCCCGCGCCCGTGGCCGGGCCATGGGCCTTTACATCGCCGGCAACGCCTTGGGCGGCATGAGCGGCCGCTTCATCGCCGCCGTGCTCACCGAATGGTGCAACTGGCAGACCGCCTTCTTGGTGCTCGGGGTAATCGGCGCCCTCGCCGCCCTGCTGTTTTGGCGGAGCGTGCCGGCCTCGCGCCATTTTCAGGCACGCTCGCTCAAGCCCGCAGCGCTATGCGCCGACCTGGCGGCAATTCTGCGCGATGCCGGCCTGGCGCGCCTCATCCTCACCGCTTTCTTGCTCATGGGCACCTTCGTCGGGCTCTACAACTACCTTGGCTTTCGCCTCCATGCGCCGCCCTTCAACTTGGGCCAGACCGCGGTGGGCGCGATTTTTCTGCTCTACGTCATGGGCACTTGGGCCTCGGCCTGGTCCGGCCGGCTGGTAGACCGAGTCGGACGCCGCAACGTGCTGTGGCTAATGATCGTCGTGATGGGCGCCGGTCTCGCCACCACCCTCGCCAGCCATTTGGCGCTCGTGATCCTCGGGGTCGCCTTGTTTACCTTTGGCTTCTTTGGCGCGCACACCACGGCGAGCGGCTGGGTGGGCGAGCGGGCCCAAGCGCGCCGCGCCCTCGCCGCGGCGCTGTATCTGACCGGCTACTATCTAGGCGCCAGCATCCCTGCCAGCCTGGCCGGGCTGGCCTGGGATTGGGGACAATGGCCGGGCGTAGCGCTGGTGCTCGGCGGCTGCGTGCTAATGGTGCTCGGACTCGCCCTGCAACTGCGGCACTTACCGTCGCCTAGCGCGCCGCGCTAGCGCGGCGCGCGGCTCAGAGGGCCTGGGCAAGGGCGCGGGCACGCGCCGCCAAGGCCTCGACCTGCCCAGCCAGACGAGCCGTGTCGCCCTCTAGAGCGGCCATCTCCAGACCCAGGGCGAGCTCCGCCCCGGCGGCATCGGCGAAAGTCGCCAGCAGCCCTTTCAGCGTGTGCGCCTCACGCGACAAGCGCGCCCCATCGCCGGCCGCGAGCGCGGCCTGGAGCTGGTCGCAATAGTTCTCGACATCGCCGCGGTACATCTCGGCCAAGGTTTGATAGAGCTCCTCGTCGCCGCCGAAACGCTCCAAGATGGCGGCCTTGTCGAGATACAAAGGCGCCGTCTGGCCGGACGCGGACGGCGTCTCGGGCGCAGCGCCACACGCCAAGGCAATCGCCTGGCGCAACGCGTCGAGCTTGATGGGCTTCGCCACATAGCCATCCATGCCGGCGGCGAGGCAGCGCTCGCGGTCGCCCTGCATCGCATTCGCCGTCATGGCGACGATGGGCAGGTGCCGACCGGTCATGGCCTCGCGCTTGCGGATCTGGGCCGTGGCCTCGATGCCGTCCAGCACCGGCATCTGCATGTCCATGAGCACGAGATCGATGTCGGCGTCCGCCGAGCGGGCCACCGCTTCGGCCCCGTTCGCGGCGAGCACGACCCGATGCCCTTCGCGTTCGAGCAGGGAAACGGCGAGTTTCTGATTCACCGGATTATCCTCGGCAAGCAGGATGGTCAGTCCGGGAAAAGCCGCGATGCGATCGGCATCGGGCTCGGGATGCGCATCTGGCGCGCCCGCCGGCGCCAGGGCCACGCTGAAATGAAAGGTGCTGCCCTGGCCCGGCTCGCTCTCTAGCCAGATCCGCCCACCCATCAGGTTCACCAGCCGGCTGCAAATAGCAAGGCCTAAGCCCGTGCCACCGAAACGGCGCGTGATGGAAGTGTCGGCCTGGGAAAAGGCCTCGAAGATGGCGCTCTGCTTGTCCGCCGGAATGCCGATGCCGGTATCGGCCACCGCCAGGTGCAAGAGGCCGTCGGGCATGGGCTCGACAGACAGATGGATGTGCCCTTGCGCGGTGAATTTGAGCGCGTTGCCCAACAGGTTGATGAGCACCTGGCGCAGCCGGCTGGGGTCGCCCCGGACCCATTCGGGCGTATCGGGCGATAGCGTCATGCGCATTTCCACGCCTTTGGCCTGGGCGCGCAAGGCAAGCGGCTTCACGGTTTCGTCGAGCAGGCGCGGCAGGCAAAAATCGATGCTTTCGAGATCCATCCGTCCAGCTTCGATCTTCGAGAAGTCGAGAATGTCGTTGATGATGACGAGCAAGGCATCGGCCGAGGATTTGACCAGTTCCAAATACTCGCGCTGGGTCGGATTGAGCTCCGTATCCAGGGCCAGCTCGGTCATGCCAATGATGCCGTTCATCGGCGTGCGGATTTCGTGACTCATGTTGGCGAGAAAATCGCCCTTGGCGCGGTTCGCCGCCTCGGCCATCTCCTTGGCCTGCTGCAATTCGCGCTCCACCTGCTTTCTCTGGGTGATGTCGCGGAACAGCCACAAGTGGCCGCGGCAATCCTCGGGCTGGGGAAAAGCAGGGAAGAGATAGATGGGCACGTAGTCGAATTCCAGCACCCGCCCATCGCGCAATTGCAGCTCGCGGTTGAGCACCGGCACGCCGGCCTGGATGAGCTGCCTCGCCTCGGCGGCGAAGGCTTCGGGATCGGCCATGCCGGCGCGGCAAGCCTGCATCAGCTCACGCGCCGGCTGGCCCACCGCCGCCGCATTCACGCGGCCATCGCCGAACATCTCGAACAGCGCCTGATTGGCCAACAGCACGCAATGCCGCTCGTCCTCGACCAGCACCCCGGCCTGCATACTCTCGATCAAAGCCGAAAGCCGGGAACTGGTGGCCAGGAGATGATCCTCATCTTGCTTTCTGGCGGTGATGTCCTGAAAAGCCGCGACGGTGCCGACGAAGCGCTCGCCCTCGAACAAGGGCATGGAGACGATGGAAATCGGGAAGCTGCTGCCATCCTTGCGCTGGAACGTTTCCAGGTCAGAACGGAATTCGTGACAGGCCGCGCTCGGCGCGTGCAGCGGGCATTCCTCACGGCGCACGGGCAAGCCCGAGGCAGTGCGGCTGTGGATCGCGTCATGCACGTATTCGCCGAGCAGCTCATAGCGCGACCAGCCCAACATGCGCTCGGCCTCGGCATTGACGAAGGTGCAGCGCCCCTCGGCATCGGTGGCGAGCACGCCCTCGCCGAGCGCGTCGGTCAAGCTCTTCAAGAAACGGTTGCTCTCGGCGATTTGCGCCTCCTGCGCCTGCAGCCGCACCGAAGCGCGGTTGAGCGCCTCGACCAGGGCGCCGATCTCGGCGTTGCCGCGGTAGTCGGGCAAGGTCTCGCCACGCCGCTGATCGAGCCGGAAGGCGAAATCGGCCGCCTCGGACAATACCGCCATTGGCCGGCGCAGCACGAGGAGCAAGAAGGCCCCGGCCAGCAGCACGGCGATGCCGGCGGTCAACAAGCTGTCGCGCCAAATGTGGTTGCGCAGTTGCGCCAAGCGCGCCAGGCTGACTTCGATGCGCAGCCAGCCTTGCAGCCCGGCGCGTTCGAGCGGTAGCCACAAGATTTCCAGCAGGGCATCCGGGGCGGCGCGTTCGAGCGTCGCTTCTCCCAAAGACCGTGCCGGCGGCTGCAAGGGCGCCCGCGCCATATCCACGAACGCCTCGTTCTGGGCGTTCTTACGCACCTGGCTGAGCACCCGACCATCGGGCGCGACGAGGGCGAGGCTGACGATCTCGCGGTAGCCGGCCGACTGGCGCAGCAGATCGGCCACGGCAGCGGGGTCTTCAGCATCGAGCCGATCGAGGAGCGTGGCCGCGACGGTACGCGCCAGCACCTGGGTCTGCGACAAGATGACCTCGCGCGCCAGCGCCACCTGCTCGACCGCGGCGCGCCAGGTGTAGATACACACCAAGACGGCGAATAGCCCGGCCACCAGCAAGGCCAGCTGGGTGCGCAAATGCCGGGGCCAGGGAAGGGGTAAGGACGGCACCAGGACGACTCCGGGATCAGATCGGCGGCACTTCCTCATCCCGGAAGTGGGCGCGAACCTCCAAAGCCTCATCCCACGCCGCAAGGAAGGCATCGACACACGCCGGGTCGAAATGCGCGCCGCGGCCATCGAGAAGAAACTGACGCGCATCCTCCAAGGGCCAGGCGCGTTTGTAAGGCCGCTCCGATGTCAAGGCGTCGAACACGTCGGCGACAGCGACGATGCGGCCCATGAGCGGAATCGCCTCACCCGCCAAGCGCAACGGGTAGCCGCTGCCGTCATACTTTTCGTGGTGCGAATGGGCGATTTCCGCGCCCAGCTGCAACACCGGCGAAGCGCTGCCAGCCAGCAGCTCATAACCGAGACGGGCGTGCCCTTTCATCACCTCGAACTCTTCCGGCGTGAGGCGCCCGGGCTTGAGCAGGATGTAATCGGGAATGCCGATCTTGCCCACGTCGTGCATGGGCGCAGCTTGAAGTAGAAGGTTCTGAGTGGCGCCGTCTAGCCCCAAACGAGCGGCGATGAGGCGGGAATAATGCGCCATGCGCTGGATGTGCGCGCCGGTCTCCGGGTCACGGAACTCGGCTGCGCGCGAGAGTCGGAAGATGAGCTCGCGCTCCTGCGCCCGGATGCGCTCCATCTGCTCATCGACGAGCGCCTGAAGATGCAAGGCCCGGTCGGCGAGAAACTTCTGGCCCTGGCGCAATGCAAGCATGTTGCGCGCCCTTGCATCGAACTCGGCGCGGTCGACGGGCTTGGTGAGGAAGTCGTTGGCGCCGCCCAAAAGCGCCTTGTAGCGGATGTCTTTCTGGTCGTTGGCGGTGATCATCAGCACCGGAATCTCGGCCCGGCCGTGCAGGGCGCGAAAAGCCTGGATGAATTGCAAGCCGTCCATGCCCGGCATCATGTAATCGACGATCACCAGATCCGGCACCGCCTCCCGGCACCAGTCGAGCGCCTTGAGCGGATCGTCAAAGAGCACAGGCTCGCAGCCCCCCAGTTTGACCACCAGGTGCTTGAGCAGAGTCAGATTGATGTCGCTGTCGTCGATGATGAGCACGCGTTCCATGGGCTCTCCAGCCTGCAACGACCGGTATTCCCCGGCCTGGGTAGCGAGCCGCAGTATAACAGCCGGCATTGGACAAAGAAGGCTGCAATGCACATAATCGCCGGCTTACGCCACCCTCATCCTGCTAGGAATCCTGCGCATGATGCCCTATGTGATTCTCGGCGAAGACGCGCCCGATAGCCTCGCCGCCCGGCTCGCCGCCCGCCCTGCCCACCTGGCTCGGCTCACCGCGCTGCAAGCCGAGGGCCGCCTGCTGCTGGCCGGCCCCTGCCCGGCGATCGACAGCCCCGACCCAGGGCCGGCCGGCTTTTCCGGCAGCTTGATCGTCGCCGAATTCGCCTCGCTCGAAGCGGCCCAAGCTTGGGCCGACGCCGACCCTTACGTGGCCGCCGGCGTCTATGCCCGCGTCAGCGTCAAGCCATTCAAGAAAGTGCTGCCGGCATGAGCGGCGACACCCTCACCGAACTCCGCGCACGGCTCGCATGCCTGGCCGCGGAGCGCATCGAACTTACCGATGAATCCCACCTGCACGCCGGTCATGCCGGCGCCCAGGGCGGCGGCGGCCACTACCGGCTCACTATCGTCGCCGAAATTTTCCGGGGCAAGAATACCCTGGCCCGCCACCGCCTGGTATATGATGCCGTCGGCAATCTCATGCAAGGCCCGGTGCACGCGCTGGCGATCCGCGCCCTGACTCCCGAAGAAGCCTGAACTTTCCCCCACGAGGACCCGCAAAGACATGCAAAAACTCAGCAAACTCTCCCTGGCCCTACTCGCTGGCACGTTGATCTCCGCCCCCGCCCTGGCGCAAAACAAGGCCTTCGTCACCGTCAATGGCCAGGCCGTGCCGCAATATGTGGCGGACGCCTTCATCAATGAGCAAAAGGCGCAAGGCGCCAAGGACGACCCCGAATTCCGCAATGCGGTCAAGGAGGAACTGGTGCGCCGCGAGCTGCTCGTCGGCGAAGCCAAGAAGAAGGGGCTCGACAAGAAACCGGACATCATGGGCCAGATGGAAATCGCCCGTCAGGCCGTGCTCATCCGCGCCTTCATCGCCGACTACCTGAAGGCCAACCCGGTGAGCGAGGCGCAACTGAAGAAGGACTACGACACCCTGAAGGCGCAACTCGGCGGCACCGAGTACAAAGCCCGCCACATCCTGGTCGAGAAGGAAGAGGACGCCAAGGCCATCATCGCCAAGCTCGACAAGGGCGATAAGTTCGCCGACCTGGCCAAGCAATCGAAAGACCCAGGCTCGAAGGACAAGGGCGGCGACCTGGGCTGGAGCATTCCCGGCGCCTTCGTCAAGCCGTTCGCCGACGCCCTGGTGAAGCTCGACAAGGGCCGCTACACCAAGGAACCGGTCAAGAGCGATTTCGGCTTTCATGTCATTCTGCTCGAAGACACCCGGCCGCTAACGCCGCCGCCTTTCGAACAATTGAAGCCCCAGCTCACCCAACGCGCCAATCAGCAAAAGGTAGAGCAGCTGATCGAGGAGCTGCGCGCCAAGGCCAAGCTCAACTAAGCGCTCACCTGGCAATCTTCCCCCCGCCAAACGACGAAGCCGCCTGTCAGCTCGCTGGCGCGGCTTCGAGCCTGTCGCGGCCGCCGCGCTTGGCCGCGTAGAGCGCCGCATCCGCCCGGCGAAAGAGCGCATCGAGATCGGCATCGGCTGCGCCGCGACTCGCCACCCCGATGCTCACGCTAAAGCGCAATTCGCGGCCATCGTCGAGACGCAGGCCGCTTGCGCGAATGGCCTCCAGGAGCCGCTCGCCGAGCTGACGCGCCCCGTCCATGTCGGTCTCAGGCAGGATGATGCCGAATTCCTCGCCACCCAAGCGCCCAAGCACATCGGTGCTGCGCAAGACCGCGCCGACGCGCTCAGCGAGCCGCTTGAGCACCGCATCGCCGACGTGATGCCCGTAATGGTCGTTTACCGCCTTGAAGTGGTCGGCATCGAGCATCATCACCGCCAAATCCCAGTCATAGCGGCACGCCAGCGCGAATAGCTGCTCGCCTTGCTCCATCAGGGCGCGGCGATTGAACACCCCGGTCAGGCCATCGACCGTAGCCAAGCGCTGCAACTGCCATTCAGCCTCCTTCCTCTCGGTAATGTCACGAATGATGCCAACATGCAGGATGCCGTGCGCGCTGCAAGCGCTACCGACCGTGACCTCGATGGGAAAGCGGCTGCCATCGCGGCGCCGGCCTTGCACCTCGCGCCCTTGCCCCATGAAGCGCACGTCTGTCCTTCCTCCAGCGCGGACGACATACGCCTCGTGTGCGGCGCGCAGCTCCTCGGGCACGAGCAGGCTAAGCGACTGCCCGATCACCTCCTCGCCGCGATACGCGAACATGCGTTCGGCGGCCGGGTTGAATTCAAGGATGCGGCTCGTGCCGTCGATCACCACCACGGCATCCATGGCGGTATTCATGAAGGCGCGGGCGCGGGCCTCGCTTAGCTGCAGTTGCGCGGTGCGCTCCGCCACCCGGCGCTCCAGCTCGGCATTGGCCCGCTCCAAGGCATAGACGGCCTCGCGCCGGCGGGTAAATTGGCGATAGGCGAGCCCAACCAAGGCCAGCAAGGCGAGGTTGAGCCCCAAGGCGGCCGGAACGCGCCCCCACAGCCAATCCCGCCAAGCCGCCAGGAGCTGCGCTTCTGGCACCTGCACCGCCACCACGAGCGGATAACGCCTAGACGCCTCGTAAGCGCCGATCACCGTCTCCGCGCCCAGCAACGGCACGCCGCGCACGGTGCCCTGCTGCCGGTGCGGCAAATGCGCCGCGAACAAAGGCTGCTCCGCCAAGTTGGCGGTGGCGCAAAGCGACATTTCACAGGCCAACGGCAGTCCCTCGGGCAGAAAGATGCCGGACTCAAAGCCGGGTGGCAGTTCCTGGGCTTGCAACAGGCCGCGCAGCCGCTCTGGATCCATGCCGGCAGCAATCACACCGAAGAACAGGCCGCCATCGCTCACGACCCGCCGGCTCAAGGGAATGAAGGTCTCGCCCTGAACGCGACTGGTGAGGACCTCGCCGACGAATAGGCCGCGCTCCCAATCCTCCTTTTGCTCGCTGAAATAGCGCCGGTCGCCGACATCGATCCCGGGCGCCGGAAAATCCTGCGAAGTCACGGCCAGAAGGCCATCTGGGCGCACCAAAAACAACCAGCGCACCCCATCGGCGAGCGCGTTGCGGCGCACCAGCAGGCGATGCAGATAGAGATCGTCGGGACGTAGTCCATTGCCCCGCGCCGCCACCACCTCGGAAATACCGGTGAGCAAGTAATCGATCTGCTGCAATTTGGTTTCCGCACGTTGCAAGACCATGTGCGCCGCGTGTTGCGCCTGCGCCGCCGCCGCAAGAACAGCGGCCTCCCGCTCTTGCCAGGCCAATAAGGCGAGCACCCCATTGAGCAGCAACACGGCCGCCAAGGCGCCAAGGATGAGCTGGCGCCCGGCCCTATGCATTGCTTTGGTCAATCCGACATTCATCCAGCGCACCTCGCCGCCGAGACACAAAACTCACAATCGAACCCAGTGTCGCACAACTGACGGCGCCGTAAAGCCTGCCCCCGGCGCGCGGAGCATCGGCAGCCGGGGTCTGCGGGCCGATTCAGCCAGGCCCGAGCAGGCGCCGCCAGGCGCTCGCGCCGACCCCGCGCATCTTAGCGGCAAGCACGCCGGCCTTCACGCCTTTGTAACCGATCCCCCCTAGCATCCCGCTTCCCTGACACCGTGGAGGGTTGCCGCCATGCTCAATCCTTTCCCCCACTTGATTCCCGAACGCCATGCCATGCAGGGCAGCGCCTTTCCTGCCACGGCTGGCCCTTCCGAAGAAGTGCTGGCCTTGCAAGCCCTGATCCGCGACCGGCAGCTTACCGCCGTGTTCCAACCCATTCTCGATTGCCGCGCCCACAGCCACATGGGCTTCGAGGGCTTGATCCGCGGCCCGGAAAACCATCCGCTACACTCGCCCGAGGCCCTGTTCAGCGCCGCGCGGCGCAACCACCTGGGCCTGGAGCTTGAGCACGCCTGCCGCGAAACCATCCTAGAAGCGTTCGCGCGCCTGCGCCTGCCAGGCAAGCTGTTCATCAACGCCAGCCCCGCCTGCCTGCTCGACCCGCGCTTCAAGAATGGCGAGACCCTCGCCTTCATGCGCCAACTCGGCCTGCCCCCCTCGCGGGTGGTGATCGAGCTCACGGAAAACCAGCAGATCACCGATTTTCCCGAAATCCAGGCCACGCTCGCGCACTTTCGCAGCCTCGGCTATCAGATTGCCATCGACGATCTTGGCGAAGGTTTTTCCAACCTGCGCATGTGGTCCGAAATTCGCCCCGAGTACGTCAAGATCGACCGCCACTTCATCACCGGCATCGGCCATGACGATCTCAAATTCCAATTCGTCAAAGCCATGCAAGACCTGGCCGAAACCTGCTCGGCGCACCTCATCGCCGAAGGCATCGAAAGCGCCGCCGATCTACAGACGGTGCGCGACCTGGGCATTGCCCACGGCCAAGGCTACTTCATCGCCCACCCGTGCCCCACCCCGCCCATCAGCCCGAGCCAAGACGTGCTCGATGTGCTCTGTAGCCGCCGAGTCGCGGTCTTTCCCCCGGCCATGGCCGGCAGCGGCATCACCACGGCGCGCACCCTGCTGCACTACATCGAGCCGATTCCCTGTCATGCCGACAACGACCAGGTATTCATGCGCTTCGAGAGCGACCCGCAGCTCGAAGTGCTGCCCGTGGTCGAAGGCGACATTCCCGTCGGGCTCATCAACCGCCACACCCTGATCGACCGCTTCGCCCGCCCCTTTCGCCGCGAGCTGTACGGCAAGAAGCCCTGCACCTTGTTCATGGACCCCGCTCCCCTGGTGGTGGACGAAAATGCCACGGTGCAAGAACTGGGCCTCATCCTCTCGCGCGCCGCACGCCATTACCTGTTCGATGGCTTCATCGTCACCAGCCAGGGGCGTTACACCGGCGTAGGCAGCGGCCATGACCTGATGGCGCTGATCACGGAAATGCAGATTTCCGCCGCCCGCTACGCCAACCCCCTCACGCAACTGCCCGGCAACGTGCCCATCAACGAGCACATCGACCGTCTCTTAAAGGCTGGAGTCCGCTTTGCCGCCTGCTATGCCGACCTGGACAACTTCAAGCCTTTCAACGACATCTACGGCTACCGCCGCGGCGATGACGTGATTCAACTGCTGGGCCAGATCCTGGTGGAAGTATCAGATGCCCGGCTCGACTTCGTCGGCCACATCGGCGGCGACGATTTTCTCATCCCTGTCTC
>JAOAIO010000057.1 GCA_026414665.1 Azovibrio sp. | reverse complement strand
GCTCCAGATAGGGCATGAATTCGGCGCGCGTGCGGAAACGCCAGCCCGAGGCGAGCTGCACCAATTCTACCGGCCGGTCTTGCCATTCATCGCGGATGTCGTCGAGCAGCTTGCGCAGCACTTCGCCAGAGAGCGTCTCGTCGAACATCTTCCTCAAATCGGTCAGGCTAAGCGGTTGCTGCGCCGCCAGAAGCGCGGCTTCAAGCACTTTCTTGATCGTCGTCAGTTCCATCATCGGCCTCGCAGAACTCGAGCGCGCTTTCGGGCGTGCCAGCCTGGCGCACGTAAATGGGCAAGAAAGGTTCGGTCTGGGTGATTTCCACGAGCCGCTCACGCGCTAGCTCGAGCATGGCAAGGAAGTGTACGACGAGACTCGGTACGCCCATGGCGGGATCGAACAGGGTCTCAAACTGCACATACCCGCCTTGTTCTTTGAGCTGGCGCAAAATAATGCCCATGTGCTCGCGCACCGATAGCGCTTCCCGGCCAATTTGGTGGTGCTTGTGCAGCCGAGCCTGGCGCAAAATGCCAAGCCATGCCGCCTTGAGATCGTCGAGCCCGACTTCGGGGTAGCGCTTGAGCAGCGCCTTCTCCACCCATACTTCGACCCAAAGAAAATCGCGCTCGGCCTGATCGAAGCCATCGAGCTTTTGCCCGGCGAGCTTGATCTGCTCGTATTCGATCAGACGGCGCACCAGTTCGGCACGCGGGTCCTCCGCCGTCTCGCCTTCGGCCGGACGCGGCCGAGGCAGCAACATGCGCGATTTAATCTCGATGAGCATTGCCGCCATCACCAGATATTCAGCGGCCAACTCGAGATTGCGGGCGCGCATGGCTTCGACGTAGTCGAGATACTGCCGCGTGAGTGGCGCCATGGGAATGTCGAGAATATCGATGTTGGCCTTACGAATCAGATACAGCAGCAAATCGAGCGGCCCCTCGAAGGCATCGAGCATGACTTCGAGGGCATCGGGCGGAATGTAGAGATCGGCCGGCAGGGTTTCGAGCGGCTGGCCATAGATGCGCGCCAGGGCCGGCGACGCGGTGGGCGCAGCGGCTTCCGCCCGCACGGCGGCTTCGGCCGTCATTTTGTCACCTGCTCCCGGCCTCGGTTACGGTGGATGAGCATGAGGTTGCGCACGTAGATGAGCAGCCCTAGCCCCTGACCGAAAATGAAGACGGGGTCCTTGCGGTAGATGGCGTACGCCGTGAGCACGGCCCCCCCGGCAATGCTGAAGTACCAAAAGGACAAGGGCACGACACTCCTACCGGCCTTTTCGCTGGAGAGCCACTGAATGACGAAGCGGGCCGAGAACAGCGCCTGCCCGAGAAAACCAATGGCAATCCAGATCATGGCCTCGTCGATCGTGATATCCATCAGCGGTAATCCAGCCCCATGGCCGCGCGCACATCGCGCATGGTCTCCCGGGCCAGCTCCCGGGCCTTGTCACAACCTTCGGCGACGATCTTTCTCACCCGTTCTGGGTCTTCCTGGTAATGCCGAGCGCGCGCTTGCATCGGCGCGAGTTCTTTGAGGATGCCGTCGATCACCGGCTGCTTACAATCGAGGCAACCTATGCCCGCGCTGCGGCAGCCTTCTTGCACCCAGGTCTTGCACGCATCGTCGGAATAAACCTGGTGCAGCTGCCAGACAGGGCAGCGCGCGGGTTCGCCCGGATCGGTGCGGCGTACCCGGGCCGGATCGGTCGGCATGGCGCGCACCTTCTTCGCCACGGCATCCGCAGATTCCCGCAGACTGATGGTGTTGCCGTAGGACTTGCTCATCTTCTGGCCGTCCAGGCCGGGCATCTTCGAGGCTTCGGTGAGCAAATAGCCGGGCTCGACGAGGAGGGTCCTGCCGGTTCCTTCGAGATGCCCGAGCAGGCGCTCCTGGTCTTCGAGGGCGAGGCCGGCTTCACGCAAGAGCGCCCTGCCCTTTTCCACGGCGCTCCGGTCTCCATCTTGCTGAAAGCGGGTGCGCAAGTCCTTGTAACTGCGTCTGGCCTTGCTGTTTAGGCGCGCCAAGGCAGCTTCCACCTGCTCGGCGAAGCCAGGTTCGCGGCCATACATGTGATTGAAGCGGCGCGCCAGCTCGCGGGTGAATTCGACGTGGGGAATCTGATCTTCACCCACGGGCACCTTGTCGGCACGGTAGATGAGGATGTCGGCGCTCATCAAGAGCGGGTAGCCGAGAAAGCCGTAGGTGGACAAATCCTTGTTGGCCAGCTTTTCCTGCTGATCCTTGTAGGTGGGGACCCGCTCCAGCCAGCCTAAGGGCGTCATCATCGACAGCAGCAGATGCAGCTCGGCATGTTCGGGCACGTGCGACTGGATGAAAATCGTGGCGCGTTCCGGGTCGACACCGGCTGCTAGCCAATCCACGATCATGTCCATGCTGTTCTGATGAATCTGGCGCGGGTCGTCGTACTGCGTGGTCAGCGCATGCCAGTCGGCCACGAAGAACAGGCACGGGTATTCATGCTGAAGTTTGACCCAGTTGGCCAACACCCCGTGGTAATGGCCAAGATGCAAGGCCCCCGTGGGGCGCATGCCGGAAAGCACTCGTTCTGCGTACATGGTTCGTCAATACAACTGGAAAATGGATTCGATGCCGCCTTGCACCAGGCCGATGATGGGCCAAAGGATCTGGCCGAGAACACCGGTAAAGAGCAGCAGGATGAGGATGGGAAAACCGAACGGCTCGATGCGGGAAAACTGCCAGGCCAAGCGGTGCGGCAGCAAGCTGACGGCGATCCGCCCCCCGTCCAGGGGCGGCAAGGGCAGCAGATTGAGGACCATCAGCACCAGGTTGATGGAGATGCCGATCTTGCTCATTTCCGAAAGTGGTAGCGTGTATGGGTTGCTCGGCATTTCCCAGGCGAGTTTCAAGAGCGCCGCCCAGAACAAGGCCATCGCCAGATTCGAGGCAGGTCCGGCCGCCGCAACCCAGAGCATGTCCCGCTTCGGGTTGCGTAAGCGCGAGAAATCGACCGGAACCGGCTTGGCATAGCCGAACAGCATCCCGCCCGAGGACAAGAGCAAAATCGCCAAGGGCAAGAGAAGGGTGCCGAACAGATCGATATGGCGCACCGGATTGAGACTGATGCGCCCGGCCTGCCAAGCCGTCGGGTCGCCGAAATGGCGAGCCGCATACCCATGCGCGGCCTCGTGCAAGGTGATGGCGAAGATCACCGGCAAGGCTGCAATCGCCACGAGCTGAATCAGGCTTTCCATCGCACACCGCCCAAAAGCTTCATGTTATCAGAGCGCTGCCGCATCATTCGGCATCCAGGCCAAAGGGGGCGAGCGGACCGCGCCCGCGCCGCACCAGCACCGGCGCGCCGGTGGTCAAATCGATCACCGTCGTCGGCTCGGTGCCGCACTGGCCGGCATCAAGGATAAGCTCGATCCGCCCCGCCAGCGCATCTTGAATCGCCCACCCTTCGGTAAGCGGGTCCTCATCGCCCGGCAACTGCAAGGTCGTAGTGAGCAAAGGCTCGCCCACCGCTTCCAAGAGCCCCAGCGCCACGGCGTGATCCGGTACGCGCAGGCCGATGGTCTTGCGCTTCGGATGCATCACCCGCCTTGGTAGCTCCTTGGTCCCTTCGAGGATGAACACATAACTCCCGGGCGTGGTAGCCTTGAGCAGCCGGTACTGGCTATTGTCGACTCGCGCATATTTGGCGATTTCCGACAAGTCGCGGCACATGAGGGTCAGGTGGTGGCGCTCATCCATCTGGCGAATGGCGCGGATGCGATCGAGCGCCGCCTTGTCGCCCAAGTGGCAGGCGAGCGCATAGCAGGAATCGGTAGGCACGGCGAGCACCGCGCCATCGCAGAGCAGCTCGGCCGCCCGGGCAAGATGCCGACGCTGCGGATTTTCGGGATTGACGGCAATGATTTGTGGCATGGATCCTCGCGGTTCAGCAATCGAGCAAGCGCCAGACCGGCAGCAAATCTTCTGGTAGCGGCGGTAGCGCGCCCAAATCGACGTAGCTCTCCTCGGCGCCATGAAAGTCCGATCCACGCGAGGCATAAAAGCCGAAATGGCGGGCCAAGCGAGCGTAATGCAATACCTGATCGGCAGTATGGCTCCCCGAAACCACCTCGATGGCCTGCCCGCCGCGGGCTTTGAACTCGCTCAAAAAACGGCGCATTTGCGCACTACCGATCTTGTAGCGCGCCGGATGCGCCAGCACCGCGACGCCGCCAGCGGCGTGAATCCAATCCAAGGCATCGGCAAGACTGGCCCAGCGGTGCTCGACATAGCCTGGCTTGCCCGGCACCAGATAATGCTCGAAAACCTGGCGGGGCTCCTTGAACAAGCCGATCTCGACCAGATGCCGGGCGAAATGGGCGCGGGAAATCAGCAAGGGATTGCCCGCGTGGCGCATGGCGCCTTCGAACACTCCGGGAATGCCGATGGCGGCAAACGCCTCGCCCATGCGCCGGGCCCGCTCGACCCGGCCACTCCGCACGGCGGCCAAGCCCGCCAGCAGCGCGGGATACTGCGCATCGAAGCCTAAGCCCACCAGATGGATAGGATGGTTTTCCCACTCGATCGAGATTTCCACCCCGTTTACAAAGACCAAGTCCAGCTCCGCCGCCGCTTGACGGGCCGCGGCAAGACCATCGATGTCGTCATGATCGGTGAGCGCCAGATGGCTGACGCCGCGGGCAGCGGCGCGCGCCACCACATCAGCCGGTGGCAAGAGACCGTCGGAGACCGTGGAATGACAGTGAAAGTCGAAATTGCGGGGGAACGACACGGGCAGGCACAGCGCAAAACGCGGATGCTAGCACATTCCCTCGCCCACCCCGACCCGTATGCGCGAATCCTCGCGCTCCTGACACACGCCGCGTGCTAGCTCGCCCAGGATCGGCGCGGAATCGCCCTGCCATGGTTGCAAGCCGGCCGCCGCCCCTCTATAGTGCGCTCCGTTTCATGGGAGAGTGTCCGTCTGGCACGGACCGCCGAAGGCGCAACGCACCCGCAAACGCTCAGGCAAAAGGACCATGCAACCGGCCACACGGCCCAGTGCCGTGCGACCGCGACTCTGGAGAGCTGGCCCCCAGCACCGCACGTGGGGCCCACCGATGGGGCAAACAGCCTAGGGCAACCGGCTGCAATCTCTCAGGTATCGAGGACAGAGGGGTGAAGCGCATACTTGGCGCCGCCACGCATGCGCTTCACCCAAATTCTCGAAATCACATCAATAGATGCCTGTAAGAGGTTGATTATGCTCAAGACTACGGTACTCAATGCCGCCCACCGCAGACTCGGCGCCCGCATGGTGGATTTCGGCGGCTGGGACATGCCCTTGCACTATGGCTCGCAAATCGAGGAGCACCACGCCGTGCGCCGCGACTGCGGCATGTTCGACGTTTCGCACATGTGCGCCGTCGATGCCGTCGGCCCAGACGTCAAACCTTTTTTGCTGCGCCTCATCGCCAACGACGTCAATAAGTTGCAGCGCCCCGGCAAGGCGCTTTACGGCGTCATGCTGAACGAAGCCGGCGGCGTCCTAGACGACCTGATCGTCTATTACCTGACCGACACCCATTACCGCCTCGTCATCAACGCTGGCACGACCGACAAAGACCTGGCATGGATGGCGGAACGCCTGGGCGAATGGCGTCTCGACGTAACCCTGACGCCACTACGCATGGGGCCCAAGGCGGTGGGCATGATTGCCGTGCAAGGCCCCCAGGCCAAGGCGCGAGTGTGGCAAGCGCTACCGGAAATCGAGGCCGTGACCCGGCCGCTCGGACGCTTTTTCGGCGTGCAGATCGGCCAATTCTTCGTCGCCACCACCGGCTATACCGGTGAGGATGGCTTTGAGATCATGGTGCCCGCCGGCAAAGCCGAAGCCCTCTGGAATGCCTTGCTCACGACCGGCGTCAAGCCCTGCGGCCTGGGCGCGCGGGACACCCTGCGCTTAGAGGCGGGCATGAACCTTTATGGCCAAGACATGGATGAAAGCGTCTCGCCGCTCGATGCCGGTCTGGGCTGGACCGTCGATCTCAAGTCTGAGCGCGATTTCGTCGGCAAGGCCGCCCTGCTCGCCAAGGGCCAGACCTGGCAGTTCCTCGGGCTGAAGTTGCTCGACAAGGGCGTGCTGCGCGCCCATCAGAAGGTTCATACTGCCCAAGGCGAAGGCGAGATCACGAGCGGCAGCTTTTCTCCCACCCTGGAAACCGCCATCGCGCTCGCCCGCTTGCCGCTGGGCGTCGCCATCGGCGAGCATGTACAAGTCGACATCCGCGGCAAACGCCTCACGGCCCAGGTCACGCCACCTGCCTTTGTCCGTCATGGCAAAGGCTTGGTCTGATTTTCCCGTTTTTTCCCTGCACGCATTGACTGAAGCTTTCCATGCACATCCCCGCCGACCTCAAATACACCCCCTCCCACGAATGGATTCGCATCGAAGCCGACGGTAGCCTGACCGTCGGGATCACCGACCACGCTCAGGACCTGCTCGGCGACCTGGTATTCGTCGAACTGCCCGAAGTGGGCAAGGAACTCGCCGCCGGCCAGGAGGCCTGCGTGGTCGAATCGGTGAAAGCCGCCGCCGACGTGTATGCCCCCGTCGCCGGCCGCGTCACTGCGGTCAACGCGGCCATCGCCGACGCCCCAGAAAGCGTAAACCAGGATGCCTATGCCGCCTGGCTGTTCAAGCTCGCCCCTACGAATGCCGCGGACCTGGCCGGCCTGCTCGACGCCGCCGCTTACAAAGCCGCCGTAGACGCGGCCTGATGCCCAAACCGCCAAGGCGCCAAGCGCCGCACCACGACGCCCCGTAGCATTGGCGCCGCCACGCCTTGGCCTTGGTCTTTCACCCTCTTTGCAACGACTATGCCCATGCCTGCCGCCTTGCCTCTCTCCGCGCTTGAACAGCACGACGAATTCATCGCCCGCCATCTCGGCCCCTGCCCTACTGAACAGGCGGCCATGCTCGCCGCCATCGGCGCGGCCAGCCTCGATGCCTTGATGGAGCAAACCGTCCCCGCCGCCATCCGCCTGCCCGCCGATCTCAGGCTGCCGGCGCCGCGCCGGGAGCACGACGCCTTGGCCGACCTGAAAACCCTGGCCCAACAGAACGTGCTGAAAAAAAGCTTGATCGGCCTTGGCTACCACGACACCCTGACCCCCAAGGTGATTCTCAGGAATGTCATGGAAAATCCAGGCTGGTATACCGCCTACACGCCTTATCAGGCCGAAATCGCCCAAGGCCGCTTGGAGGCGCTACTCAACTTCCAGCAGATGGTCATCGACCTGACCGGCCTGGAACTGGCCAATGCCTCGTTGCTCGACGAAGCCACCGCCGCCGCCGAGGCCATGGCGATGGCGCGTCGGGTGAGCAAGTCGAAGTCGAATCGCTTCTTCGTCGATAGCGGCTGCTTCCCACAAACACTGGATGTGCTCAAGACCCGCGCTGAATATTTCGGCTTCGAGCTGGTGCTGGGCCGCCCCGACCAAGCCGCGGAGCAAGACGTGTTCGGCGCCCTTTTGCAATACCCGAACGAAAAAGGCGAAGTCGCGGATCTCAGCGCCAGCATCGCGGCGCTCAAGGCTGCCGGCGCCCTCGTCGCCGTGGCCACCGATCCCATGGCCTTGGTGCTGCTCAAGTCCCCGGGCGCCATGGGCGCCGACATCGCCCTGGGCTCCAGCCAGCGCTTTGGCATCCCCATGGGCTTCGGCGGCCCGCACGCGGCTTTCTTCGCCACCCGGGAGGCTTTCGTGCGCGCCATGCCCGGCCGCATCATCGGCGTTTCCAACGACGCCCGCGGCAAGCGCGCGCTACGCATGACCCTACAGACCAGGGAGCAACACATTCGCCGCGAAAAGGCCAATTCCAACATCTGCACGTCCCAGGTCTTGCTCGCCAACATGGCGGGCATGTACGCGGTCTATCACGGCCCCGTCGGCCTGCGCACCATTGCCCAGCGCATTCATCGCCTCGCCACCCTTCTCGCAGCTGGCTGCACGCAAGCCGGCATCGCACAATTGAACGCGCAGTACTTCGATACCGTGCGCTTCGACCTCGGCCCCAAGGCCGCCGCCGTCTACCAGGCAGCGCAGCAAGCGGGCTACAACCTGCGTCTGATCGAAGGCGGACAGATCGGCATCGCCGTGAACGAAAAAACCACGCGGGCAGACGTAGCCACCCTGTGCGAGCTGCTCACCGGCCGCCGCATCGACGTAGAAGCGCTGGATGCCGAAGTGGCCGCCGGAACTTCAATCGCGCCGCCCCTGCCCGCCAGCCTGCTGCGCCAGGACGCCATCCTCACCCATCCCGTGTTCAACTCCCATCACACCGAACACGAGATGTTGCGCTACTTGAAAAAGCTGCAAAACAAGGATCTGGCGCTCGATCACGCCATGATCTCGCTCGGCTCCTGCACCATGAAGCTGAACGCCACGAGCGAGATGATCCCCGTCACTTGGCCAGAGTTTGCCGATCTGCACCCCTTCGCGCCGATCGAGCAAGCTCGGGGCTATCAGCAAATGATCGCGCAGCTCTCCGAATGGCTGCAGACCATCACTGGCTTCGACGCCATCTGCATGCAGCCCAACTCCGGCGCGCAAGGCGAGTACGCCGGGCTCGTCGCCATCCGCCGCTATCACGCCAGCCGCGGCGAGGCGCAGCGCGACATCTGCCTCATCCCCAAATCCGCGCACGGCACCAACCCGGCCACCGCGCAAATGGCCGGACTGCACGTCGTCGCCGTGGAGTGCGACAGCAACGGCAACGTCGATGTAGATGACCTTAAAGCCAAAGCCGAGCAATACGCCGAGCGTCTCGCCTGCCTCATGCTCACCTACCCCTCTACCCACGGAGTCTTCGAAGAAGCGGTGCAGGATATTTGCGCCATCGTGCACGCGCACGGTGGCCAGGTCTATATGGATGGCGCCAATCTGAACGCCCAGGTTGGCCTGACCGCCCCCGGCTTCATCGGCGCCGATGTCTCACACATGAACCTACACAAGACCTTTGCCATCCCCCATGGCGGTGGCGGCCCAGGCATGGGGCCGATCGGCATCAAGGCGCATCTCGCGCCGTTCATGGCCGACCACGTCGTGCAGGCCACCGGCCCAGAAGGCCGGGTAAATGCCGGCCAGGGCGCGGTATCCGCCGCTCCCTTCGGCTCCGCCTCGATCCTGCCCATCTCTTGGATGTACATCGCCATGCTAGGCGGCAAGGGACTCAAGCTCGCCACCCAGACCGCGATTCTGAATGCCAACTACGTCGCGACGCGCCTCCAAGAACATTACCCGATCTTGTACGTCGGCAAGAACGGCCGCGTAGCGCACGAATGCATCCTCGACATCCGCCCCATCAAGGCCAGCACCGGCATCAGCGAGACCGACATCGCCAAACGCCTCATGGACTATGGCTTTCATGCCCCGACGGTGAGCTTTCCAGTGCCCGGCACCATCATGGTGGAGCCCACCGAATCGGAATCGAAGGCGGAACTGGATCGCTTCATCGAGGCGCTCATCGCCATCCGTGACGAAATCCGCAAGGTCGAGACAGGGATCTGGCCGGCGGACGACAACCCGCTCAAAAACGCGCCACACACCCAAGCGGATCTCGCTGACGCGGCCTGGCCGCACCCCTACAGCCGCCGCGAGGCCTGCTTCCCTCTGCCTTGGGTAGCCGAAAACAAGTTCTGGCCAAGCGTAAACCGCATCGACGACGTGTATGGCGACCGCAACTTAGTCTGTACCTGCCCGCCCATGGCGGACTATTCCTAAGGCCACGCTCGGGCTACGCCCCGAGCCAGCCCCCTGCTTGGCACGCAGGGGGTCGAGCAGGTAAGCAAGGCCATTGTGGTCCAGCTCATGCATGAGCGCCAATAGCCGGCCCAGCGCTCCGGGCGGGAACCCCTGCCGCGCCAGCCAGTTGAGATAATGGCCGGGCAGATCCGCCAGCGCCCGGCCCTTGTATTTGCCATAGGGCATGGTCGTGCGCAGCAGCTGCTCGAGAACTGTGGCCTGCGTGACGCAAGGCTTGGCCTTAGCGCGAGATTCGCTTAGCGAATCACGAAGCGCCGCTTCCCCTCGCGGGGGATGGATTGATGGAGCGGAGCGCCCTTGCCTCGCCATTTGCTGGGTCTTGCGCGCTATGCGCCCACCTCGCTGTTTCTCAACAGCCGGTCAGCGGATGAATTCCTTGAGCACGGCTCGGAAGGTAGCGGTATTCGCCTTCTCCAGCCATTCAAAGGCCACCATCTCACGTGACACGATGTCGGCGCCATGCTGGCGCATCCGTTCAAGAGCGAGCTGCTTGTCGCGCTCGCGGCGCGATCCGACCGCCTCCTCGACCACGAAAACGCGGCGCCCGGCAGCGAGCAGGTCGAGCACGGTCTGCTGCACGCACACGTGGCTTTCGGTGCCGGTGACGACCCAGCGGTGGCGATCTCCGCCTGGCGCCTGCCACAGCCGGCCTTCGCTCACCGCGGAGAAATGCTCTTTCTCGACGATCCTGTCCGCATCAAGCTGCGCGCGCACGGCCGGCACGGTGCCGCCCAAGCCGCGTGGATACTGCTCCGTCGCCAACACCGGCACGCCCACGGCGCGTGCCACGCCCATCAACCAGCAGACGTTATCCAGCACCGCCTGGCCTTGGTGAATGGCCGGCAACAGCCGCGCTTGCACGTCAACCACCAACAGCACCGATTGTTTGGCATGTATCCGCATCGCGGGACCCTCGTCGTGAAGGATTGAAAATTAAAAAGGCGGGCGCGCCCTGAATAGGCCGTTTGGCATCACTGCGCCAGGCCAGCGGCGGCATTGTACGTGCTCCGACGGCCTGTTCGTTGCGCGGCTTAGCAGAGGCCGCCGCGGATCAGGCCAACAGCGATGCCCTCGATGGCGAAATCGCCGGCCGCCGGCTCGACCCGGATGGGCGCAAAATCGGGATTCTCGGCCACCAATTCGATGCAGCCGGCACGACGGCGCAGGCGTTTCACCGTGACTTCATCGGCAAGGCGCGCCACGACGATTTGGCCATCCCGGGCTTCGGCGGTTTTGTGCACGACCAAGAGGTCGCCATCGCAAATACCCGCATCGATCATCGACAACCCGCGCACGCGCAGCAGGTAATCGGCTTTCGGTGAAAACAGCGCCGGATCGAGACAATAGCGCCCGAGCACGTTTTCAACTGCAAGCAGGGGCGAACCGGCGGCAACGGAGCCGATGAGTGGCAAGCCAAGCTGCTCGACGAGACGGATGCCACGCGCCGAGCCGGGCTCGAGCACGATCACGCCTTTCTTGGCGAGGGCCTTGAGATGGTCCTCGGCCGCATTCGGAGAAGCAAAGCCGAAGGCCCGGCAAATTTCGGCCCGGGTGGGCGGCGCCCCGAACACTTCGAGGCTGTTACGAATGAAATCGACGATTTCCTGCTGACGCTGGGTAAGTTTGCTCATGACGGGCTATAGACTGTATTTTCTTACAGCATAACAAAAAGCGGCCAAGCTTGCAGCATGGCCGGCGCAGCTTGGCCGCTGCGTCGATGGCCATGGCGCCTGCCCGGCAACGGCTTTCATATTCTTTTAATATGATTGCAAAATAATCGCCGCAGACACCATCAACCCCGGCTGGCGCAAGATTAGGCTTGCCGGCTCCCGTCGAGACCCGAACATGAACCGCCCCACTCACCACCGTCAATACCCCGCCGAAAACTATTTGAACCGAGAGCTGGGCCTTCTCGCTTTCAATCGCCGCGTCCTCGCTCAAGCCCGCGACGAGCGCACGCCGCTGCTCGAGCGCTTGCGTTTTCTGTGCATCGTCTCCAGCAACATGGATGAGCTGTTCGAGATCCGCGTCAGCGGCTTGAAGGAGCAGATCCGAGCCAACGCCTCGACGCTCACCACCGATGGCAAAACCGCGCACGAGGTGTTCCGCCTCGTGAGCGCCGCGGCGCACCGGCTGGTGGAGGAGCAGTACCAGATCTTCAACCAGGAAATCACGCCGCTACTCGCGGCCGAGGGCATCCAGTTCATCCGCCGCTCGGCTTGGACCGAGGCGCAACGCGCCTGGATCAAGGATTACTTCATCCGCGAGGTGATACCGGTCCTCACCCCGATCGGGCTCGATCCGTCCCACCCCTTTCCTCGCGTGCTCAACAAGAGCCTCAATTTCGCCGTGGAACTACAGGGCAAGGATGCCTTTGGCCGCAGCTCCGGCGCCGCCATCGTGCAAGCGCCGCGCATGTTGCCGCGCGTGGTGCAATTGCCGCCGGAGCTGGCCGGCTGTCCGCATGGCTTCGTCTTTCTCTCCTCGATCCTGCATGAATTCGTCGGCGAACTGTTCTCGGGCATGACGGTACTGGGCTGCTACCAGTTCCGGGTCACCCGCAATTCCGACCTGTTCGTGGATGAGGAAGAGATCACCAACTTGCGCACCAAGCTCCAGGGCGAGCTGCCGCACCGCCATTTCGGCGATGCAGTGCGCCTCGAAGTCGCCGACAACTGCTCGGAAAACATGACGCAGTTCCTCTTGTCCCAGTTCGGACTCACGGAAGCCGACCTTTATCGGGTGCGCGGACCGGTGAATCTGGTACGCCTGATGCAAGTGCCCGATTGGGTGGACCGTCCCGACCTGAAATTCCCGCCCTACACTCCAGGGCTACCCAAGGGACTCGACAAGAACCCCAACATCTTCGCCGTCATCCGCCAAGGCGACATCCTGCTCCACCACCCGTATCAGTCGTTCTCGCCGGTCATCGATCTCTTGCACCAAGCCGCCACCGATCCCCAAGTCGTCGCCATCAAGATGACCGTGTACCGCACCGGCACCGATTCGGTGCTGATGCAGTCGCTAATCCGCGCCGCCCAAAACGGCAAGGAAGTCACCGTGGTGGTGGAACTCATGGCGCGCTTCGACGAGGAGGCCAATATCGGCTGGGCCACCAAGCTCGAAGAGGTAGGCGCGCATGTCGTCTATGGCGTAGTCGGTTACAAGGTACATGCCAAGGCGCTCCTGATCGTGCGCCGCGAGGAAGGCCAGCTGCGCCGCTACGTGCATCTGGGCACGGGCAACTATCACCCGCGCACCGCTCGGCTTTATTCCGACTTCGGCTTGCTCACCGCCAATGAGGAAATCGGCCAGGATGTCTCGGAAGTATTCAAGCAGCTCACCGGCTTGGGCAAGGCGCGCACCTTGCGCCACCTGTGGCAAGCGCCCTTTACCCTACAGCCCAACATCGTCGCCGCCATCCAGGCTGAAACCGAAAACGCCCGCGCCGGCAAGAAAGCCATGATCGTCGCCAAGATGAACGCGCTGTTGGAGCCGGAAACCATCAACGCCCTCTACGAAGCCTCCCAGGCTGGCGTCTCGATCGATTTGATCGTGCGCGGCGTCTGCGCCCTGCGCCCGGGCGTGCCCGGCCTATCCGACAATATCCGGGTGCGCTCGATCATCGGCCGTTTCCTCGAGCACCACCGCGTCTTCTATTTCTTTGCCGACGGCGAAGAGAAACTCTATCTATCCAGCGCCGACTGGATGGAGCGCAACTTCTTCCGGCGCATCGAGCTAGCCTTCCCGGTGCTCGATGCGCGCCTGAAAAAGCGGGTCATGCTCGAAGGCTTGCGGCATTACCTGGCGGACAATCAACTCGCCTGGGAAATGAGCGCGGACGGCAGCTACACGCGCAAGCGCGCGAACCGAGCCAAGCCCAGGAATGCCCAGGCCGAGCTGATGGCCTCGCTGGGGCGCTAAGCGCAGCGCCGCCGCATCGCCCCAGTTTGATTTCAAGCCTTGCGCAAATAATCGCGCACCAGATCGATCTGGTCGGCCGCCATCAGCATCGGCGCGTGGCCGACCCCGGCGATCTCGGCCAGCGTCGCGCACGGTCCGCGCTCGCCCATGGCCTGCCATACTTCGCGGGGGAGCAAATCCGAAGCCGCGCCGCGAATCGCCAGCACCGGGCAGCGAATCGCATCATACAGAGGCCAGAGCTCGACATCGCGCAGCAGATAAGCGCTGCGAAACGGCTGGGCGATATCCGGGTCGTAGGTAAAGCGCCAGCGTCCATCCTCACCTTGGGCGAGGCTGTATGTCAGCAAGTGCTGCCACTGGGCTTCGGTGAGCGGCCCGAACGGCGCGCAAATCTGACGAAAATAAGCATCCGCCGCCTCCCGATCGTCCCAGCACACAGGCTGACCGACGTAGGCCGCGATACGCCGCAGCGCCGCGTGCGGGATGACGGGCCCGACATCGTTCAGCACCAAGCGCCGGATCGGGCTATCCGGCAAGGCAGCAAGACTCATGCCGATCAGGCCGCCCATCGAAGTGCCGACCCAATCCACTTCCTCGACATCGAGACGGGCGAGCAGCACCAGCATGTCGGAAACATACAGGGGAATAGCATAGGCCGTTTTGTCCGTGAGCCAATCGCTCTCACCGCGCCCGACCACATCGGGACACACCACCCGGTAATCGCCCGCCAGCGCCCGGGCGAGATCATCGAAATCCCGGCCATTGCGAGTCAGCCCATGCACGCAAACCAGCACGCGCGGATTGTCGGGCGCGCCCCATACCCGGTAAGCCATGCGGTGGCTTCCCCGGGCATCAGGGCAACGCAAGCGGTATGTCCGGAATTCCGGCGCCCGCTCCCAGCGGGCTCGCACACGCTGCCACCAGCTCATTGTCGCACCTCCCGTGAAAATCGCATGTTACCGCCCCCACCAGTAGCGCCGTCCAGCCTCGCGCCAGCTCCGCAGCGTCACCTGCCCCTCGCCGAAATCGAGCAACAAGGCGCCATCCCGGTCTGTGCGCCAGACCTTGGCGCCCAATCCCTCATAGCGTTCGACGACCTCGGAGCGGGGATGCTGGAAGCGGTTGCGATAACCCGCCGAAACCAGGGCGAATTGCGGCCCTACCGCCGCCACAAACGGCAAGGAAGAGCCGGTGTTGCTGCCGTGATGCGGCACGAGTAGCGCCTCGGCGGATAGCAAAGCGCCCTGCTCTGCCACCAGGCGCGCCTCCTCGCGCACGCCGATGTCGCCGACCAAGAGCAGCCGCCCCGCCGGCGCCGCGACCCGCAATACGCAACTATCACCGTTGCCACCGCTCAGGGGCCGCCCCGCCTCGGGGTGCAAAAAGGCAAAACGCACCCCATCCCATTCCCACGCCTGACCACGGGCGCAAGGCTCGCTCCCAGCAAGCTCGGGCCACGAAGACAACAGCCGCTCCACCGTGATGCCGGCACGCACGCTATCGAGCCCACCAGCGTGATCCTTGTCACGATGCGACACCACGAGCATGTCGAGCCGATCGATGCCGCGGTAATGCAGATAAGGCAACACCACGCGCTGCCCGGCATCGTCGCTGCCATACGCGGGACCCTGTCTCTTATACACATCT
>JAOAIO010000056.1 GCA_026414665.1 Azovibrio sp. | reverse complement strand
ACGCTGCCGATCACGAATTTCATGATCGGCCAGTTCAGCCCCCAGCCCAAGGCCATGAGCAGCAACAAAACCAGCAGACCGGACGAAAATCCGGCCGCCCCCGGGGTACGCTCTTCGTTCATCGCGGCCATCCTAGCCGGCGCCGTATGCGCGCCGCAAAGGCGCGGATCATGCGCCCAGCCCGGCGGCGGCGTCAATTCGGTAAAACCGCAAGGCGCGCGTAGATGCTATCTTGTCAAGGAAGACACTACCGGGGCATCGACATGCACGCCCGCTACCGTATCTCCGGCACGGGGTTCAAACGCTCATCCTGGGGTTTGCTCACCCTGGGCGTGGCGCTCATCGTGATCCTCTGGTCCAACTTGCTGCTCACCTACCAGGACCTCGAAACGCAGCAAGTGCGCGACTTCAAGACGCATCTCGCCAATCTCGCCGAAGCCCTGAGCTTACAGACCGACAGCGTGCTGCGCGGCGTCGATAGTGTCGCCATCCGGCTACGCCGCGAATATCAGACCCGCCCCAGCCAGGCTTTCCAAGCCGACACCCATGGGTTCATCAACAACGCCATGCAAGGTTTCGCCGTGCAAGTCGTGCTCGTCGCCCGGGACGGAATGCTGGCGTGGTCATCCGAGCCCGCGCCTTTTCCGATGGACCTCAACGACCGCGCCTATTTCAGCGCGCATGCCCAAGCCGCCACTGCCGACCAGCTCTTCATCGGCACGCCAATCTTGAACCGCATCAATCTGCGCTGGATCATCCCGGTAAGCCGCCCACTACTACGCGCCGACACGCCCGGCAAGCCACCGATCTTCGACGGTGTCATTATGATTTCGCTCGATCCACGCCACTTCGCCAATTTACTGCGGCGCGTAGACCTCGGCCGCAACGGCATGATCGCCATCGTCTCGGCGCACAGTGGCGAATTTCTCGTGCATAGCCGCCCGGATGAGAGCTGGATCGGCACGCGCATCGCAACGGCGCCCTTCCTCGACCCGGCGGCGCCACAACGCGGCAGCTTTATCTTGCGTGACGATCCGGACGGCATCGAGCGCCTCGCCGCCTATCAGCATCTACCCGAATACGGCATCGCCCTGGTCGCCGGTCTCGACCTCAAAGCAGCGCTCGCCCCGCTCCAGCACCGCGCCCACGGCAGCTACGCCCTAGCGCTCGTCGTTTCGAGCGCCATCGCCTTGCTCGTCCTCTACCTGGCCCTGCTCTTGCGCCGTCACGGCGAAACCGAGGCGGAGCTCGAAACCGAGCACCGCATCCTGTGCGAAGCCGAGCGAATCGGCCAGGTCGGTAGCTGGCAGTGGGATTTGGACGGCAACCGGCTCCTGGGCTCGGAACAATTGCACCGCCTGTTCTGCTTTACGCAAACCTGGGGGCCCATCCCTATGGTTCAGTTCTTCGAACGGATCTACCCGGAAGACCAAGAAAAGGTCCGACGAGCCCTCTGCACCGCCCGTGCCGGCGACGGGCCGCTGCACAACCTGGAGTTCCGCATCCGCTGCCCGGACGGCACGCTGCGCACGGTGCTCGCGTGCGGCGCATACAGCCAGGCGGACAAGCGGCAGATGATCGGAACGCTGCTCGACATCACAGCCTTGCGCGACTCGCAAAAGCAGCTTTTGCAAGCGCAGATCGTGTTCGACAACGCCCTCGAAGGCGTCGTCGTTTCCGACGCCCAGGGCATCATCCAGGCGGTCAACCCGGCCTTCGAGCACATTACCGGCTATAGTCGGGCAGAAGCGATAGGCGCCCGCACCAACCTGCTCAACTCCGGCCATCATCCACCCGAGTTCTACCAGCACATGTGGGGCCGGCTAGCGCAAGAAGGTCGTTGGGAGGGCGAGATCTGGAACCGCCGCAAGGATGGCAGCCTCTACGTCGAGTGGCTCACCATCCGCGCCGTGCGCGACCCATTCGGCCAGGTGCAGCAGTACGTGGCGCTGTTCGCCGACATCACCGACAGGAAACGCCGCGAAGAAGCAGTCTGGCACCGCGCCTATCACGATGCCCTGACCGGCTTGGCCAACCGCAGCCTGTTCCAGGATCGCCTCGAACATGCCCTGCGCACGGCGCGGCGTGACGCACGCGAGCTAGCCTTGTTCTTCATCGACCTCGACCGCTTCAAGGAAATCAACGATACCCTGGGTCACGCCGCTGGCGATGAGCTACTCCGGCAGGTGGCCGAGCGTCTGGAAGCCAGCGTCCGCGCCTCCGACAGTGTCGCCCGACTGGCCGGTGACGAATTCGTCGCCCTGATCGAAAGCGTGCCCGATGCCGCGGCACTGACGACCCTGGCGCGCAAGATGCTCAAGCAATTGAGCGCGCCCTTCGCGCTCAAGGGCGGCACGGAAAGCATTTCGGCGAGCATCGGCATTGCCCGCTACCCCGCAGACGGCCAGACCCCGGAAGCGCTGATGCAAGCAGCGGACCGCGCCATGTACGCCGCCAAGCACGCCGGCCGCAATCGCTATCGCTTTGCCGGCGAAAGCCCGGCCGCGGCCGCGCTATAATCTCGTTTTTCGCTTGGATGCAGACAGATCATGGAAGCCGAACGACTCAACAGCATCGCCAACAAGATCGACGACCTGGCGGCCCGCGCCGCCGAACTGCGGAGGTATCTTTGACTACGATCAGAAGCTCGAACGCCTGACCGTCGTCAATCTCGAACTCGAAGACCCGCGCGTCTGGGACGACCCCAAACGCGCCCAGGAATTAGGTCGGGAGAAACGCAGCCTCGAAGATGTGGTGCTGGTCCTACAAAGCGTAGACCAAGGGCTGCGCGATGCCCGCGAGCTATACGACATGGCCCGCGCCGAAGGCGATTTCGACACCGTGGCCGGGGTGGAACAAGACATCCGGGGCATCGAGGAAAAGGTGGCCCGCCTCGAATTCCGGCGCATGTTCAACAACCCGCAGGACCCCAACCCCTGTTTCTTGGAGATCCAAGCCGGCGCCGGCGGCACCGAAGCCCAAGATTGGGCCGCGATGCTACTGCGCATGTACCTCAAATACGGCGAGAAAAAGGGCTTTACCGTCGAGCTGCTGGAAGCCTCCGAAGGCGACGTAGCCGGTATCAAGAGCGCCACGGTGAAGTTCACCGGCGACTATGCCTATGGCACGCTGCGCACGGAAACCGGCATCCATCGTCTGGTGCGCAAGTCGCCATTCGACTCGAACGCGCGGCGCCACACGAGCTTCACCTCGGTGTTCGTCTATCCGGAAGTGGATGAATCGATCGAGATCGAGATCAATCCCGCCGACGTGCGCACCGACACCTACCGCGCCTCCGGCGCCGGCGGCCAGCACATCAACAAGACCGACTCGGCCGTGCGTCTTACTCACATCCCCACCGGCATCGTCGTCCAGTGCCAGAACGACCGCTCGCAGCACCGCAACCGCGATGAGGCCTGGCAGATGCTGCGCGCCCGCCTCTATGAGCACGAGTTGCGCAAGCAGCAGGCCGAGCAGCAAAAACTGGAGGACGCCAAGTCCGACATCGGCTGGGGCCACCAGATCCGCTCCTACGTGCTCGACCAGAGCCGCATCAAGGATCTGCGTACCGGCTATGAGACCGGCAACACCCAGGCCGTGCTCGATGGTGACCTCGACCCCTTCATCGAGGCCAGTCTCAAGCAGGGCGTCTGATGGACGGCATCACCCGCGCCACACGGCCTGGCCTGCCAGGCCGCGCCAATGCCGATGCGGCTTGTCCCCGGGCCTGAAAATCGGGGAAAATCCTGGGTTTTATTGCACAGCACCATGGCGCTTCGCGCCCCATCCGAAGGATTCAGCATGTCCCACACAGAACAGCACGCCGCGGCGCATCAGGACGACAACCACATCATCGCCGAGCGCCGTCAGAAACTGGCCGAATGGCGCCAGAGCGGCAAGGCTTTCCCGAATGACTTCCAACGCCAGAACACCGCTGGCAAGCTGCAGGAAATCTACGGCGACAAAGCCGCCGAAGATCTGGAGGCGATCCCCGTGGAAGTCAGCGTCGCCGGCCGCATCATGCTCAAACGGGTGATGGGCAAGGCCTCCTTCGTCACCATTCAGGACTTATCCGGCCGCATCCAGCTCTACGTCAGCAAAGACGGCGTAGGCGAGACCACCTACGCCGCCTTCAAGCACTGGGACATCGGCGACATCGTCGGCGCCGTCGGGACCTTGATGAAGACCCGCACCGGCGAGCTGTCGGTCAAGGTTGCCGAATTCCGCCTCCTAACCAAATCGCTGCGCCCTCTGCCCGACAAATTCCACGGCCTTACCGATGTCGAGCTCAAATACCGGCAGCGCTATGTCGACCTCATCATGAACGAGGAGACTCGCTTCACCTTCGCCGCCCGTAGCCGCATCATCCAAAGCATCCGCAATTACATGGTCGGACACGGTTTCATGGAGGTCGAGACGCCGATGCTGCACCCGATTCCCGGCGGCGCTTCGGCCAAGCCGTTCGTCACGCACCACAATGCGCTGGACATGGAAATGTTCATGCGCATTGCCCCGGAACTCTACCTAAAGCGTCTCGTAGTCGGCGGCTTCGAGAAGGTTTTTGAAGTAAACCGCAACTTCCGCAACGAAGGTCTGTCGCCGCGGCACAACCCTGAATTTACGATGATGGAGTTCTACGAGGCCTATGCTGACTACAAGAGCCTCATGGATTTCACCGAAGGCTTGCTACGCCACGCCGCGCGCGAGGCGCTCAACACCGAGACTTTCGTCTACCAAGGCCGCGAGCTCGATTTCTCGAAGCCCTTCCAGCGTCTCACCATCTGCCAGGCGATCCAGAAATACCACCCCGAATTCACCGACGCCCAGCTCGCCGACCCCACGTGGCTGAAGTCTCAAATCCAGGCATGCGGCGAAGCGGTCAAGCCCGGCGGACTCGGCAGCCTGCAATTGCAGCTCTTCGAAGCCTGCGCCGAAAGCCAACTCTGGGAGCCGACCTTCATCATCGACTATCCGGTCGAAGTCTCGCCGTTGGCCCGCGCCTCCGATAGCAACCCGGAGATCACCGAGCGCTTCGAACTGTTCATCGTCGGCCGCGAAATCGCCAACGGCTTCTCCGAATTGAACGACCCAGAAGACCAGGCCGAGCGCTTCATGGCCCAGGTCAAAGCCAAGGACGCCGGCGACGAAGAAGCCATGTACTACGACGCCGACTATATCCGCGCCCTCGAATTCGGAATGCCGCCGACCGGTGGCTGTGGCATCGGCATCGACCGGCTGGTCATGCTCTTGACCGACAGCCCGTCGATCCGCGATGTAATTCTTTTCCCCCACATGCGGCCCGAGCACGCCTAACCCCTCGTCATGCCCGGCGACGCCGCATTGCTGGCTGCTGCCCACCAGGCGCTTAAGGGCGCGGTGGGCAGTTTCGTTTTCGAGAACCGGCCGTACGTAGCCAAGCGGCTCGCCGGCGATGCGCCTGGCCGCCTAGGACGCCTCTGGCAAGATCTGCTGCTCGGACTAGTGGCGCGACGCCTGGCCCATGCGCCGCTACGCCCGGCCGCGCTGCCGCCTGGACCCGATTACGAGCGGCGCCGCTTGCAATATCTTGCCGCCGCTGGCCAGCCAGTGCCGCCCGTGCTGGCCTGGGACGAAACGCTGATGGTCTTGCCATACGCCGGCCAAGATGGCTTTCCCGTCATGCGCCGCCTACCCCGGGCCGAGCGCGCCCGCTTCCTCGGCCGGCTCGCCGCTGAATTGGGCGATTTTCACGCGGCCGGCCACTGGCACGGTGGCGCCCAGATCAAGAATGTGCTGCTCGAAGACGAGCGGACCTGGCGCATCGATTTCGAAGAGGCCGCCCTGGAACGCTTGCCTCTGCCCCTGGCGCAAGCCTACGACCTCATCCTATTTCTCAACATCATTCCCTTGGCCGGCCCACTCGACGAAGCTGAATCGCGGGATTTGCTGCCCCGCTTGCTAGCCACCTATCTCCGTCATCAGCCCGACCAGGCGGTGCGACAGTGCTTGACACGCATCCTACCCTGGGCTCGGCGCTTACGTCGGCTGGTGCGGCCTTTTCGGCGCATGAGCCGCAAAAGCATCCGCCGGGCGGAAATTTTGATCGATTGTCTCGAACATGAGCTCGCCCCCGTCACTCATGCTTGAGGCCGCCCGCCTCGAATTCACCGCCGACGGCACCCCCTGGTGCGCCAGCTATGGCGATATCTACCATTCTCGGCACGGCGGCCCGGCACAAGCCCGGCACGTGTTTTTAGGCGGCAACGACTTACCTCGGCGCTGGCAGGGACGGGAACGCTTCATCATCTTGGAAACCGGCTTCGGGTTGGGCCTCAACTTCCTCACCACCTGGGCCGCCTGGCGAGCCGACCCCAAAGCCTGCGGCCGGCTGCACTTCGTTTCCGTCGAAAAGCACCCGTTTAGCGCCGCGGACCTCGCCCGCGCCCAGGCAGCCTGGCCGGAATTCGCGCCCCTCGCGGCCGAGCTCCAAGCCGCCTGGCCACTGCTCACGCCGGGCATCCATCGGCTGAACCTGGAGCGGGGGCAGGTCGTGCTTACCTTGGTATTCGGCGATGCCCAGCGCTGGCTGCGCCGCCTGGAGCTAGCCGCCGACGCATTCTATCTGGATGGTTTTTCCCCGGCGCGCAACCCAGAACTGTGGACCCCGGAAATCTGCAAGGCCCTCGCCCGCCTCGCCGCCCCCGGTGCCACGCTTGCCACTTGGGCCGTTTCCGGCGCAGTGCGCCAGGCCCTGGCGGCGCACGAATTCACCTTGCACAAAGCGCCCGGCTTCGCCGGCAAGCGGCACATGCTCACCGGCTGGCACCATTCGCGCAAGCCGCTCCGGCATCGGCCTCCGGCAACGCGCCAGGCGCTTGTGCTCGGCGCTGGCGTAGCCGGCACCGCAGTTGCCGCGGCGCTGGCCGCACGCGGCTGGGAAGTCGACATCCTGGAAAAAGCCGAAGGCGTGGCCCGTGGCGCCTCCGGCAACCTCGCCGGCGTGCTACGCCCCTTGCCCTCGCGCGATGACAACCTACTGGCGCGTCTCACCCGCGCCGGCTTTCTGACCGCCCGACGCCACCTGCTGGCGCTTGAAGCCCTCGGGCTACCGGTGCGCTGGGGCAGCACCGGCGCCTTGCACCTAGGCCGGGATGCCGCCCATGCCGCGCACCAGGCGCGTACCGTGCAGACACTCGGCTTGCCGCCGCAATTCTTGCAGTTTCTCGACGCCGCTGCGGCCAGCGAACGCATCGGCTGGCGCGTGCCCTGGGGCGGCTGGTATTTCCCCCTCGGAGGCTGGGTCAATCCTCCGTCGCTCTGCCAAGCCAATTTGCTAAGCCAAGCGCAGCGCATCCGCTTACACCCCAATTGCCATATCGCCGACATCAAGCACATCGACGGGCACTGGCACGCACTCGATGCGCAAGGTCGGCGGCTCGCCGCCGCGCCGCACCTGGTCATGGCGTGCGGCGTGGCGGCGCCCTGCTTTACGCCCTTTGCCGGGCTACCACAACGCGCGGTACGCGGCCAAGTAAGCCTCATCCCGGCCAGCCGCAGCACCCTGCCGCCACACCTGCTCGTCTGTGGCAAGGGCTACATCACGCCGGTCATCGATGGCTGCTGGGTCGCCGGCGCGACGCACCAACCCGAAGATGACGACCCATGCGAACGCGCCGCCGACCATGCCTTCAATCTCGAACGCATCGGCCAGCTACTGCCTGGCTTTGCCGCCGGCACCAAGCTCGCCGACCTGCGCGGCCGAGTCGGATTTCGCCCGATGTCGCCGGATCGTCTGCCCATCGTCGGCGCGGCGCCCGATCCACACACGCCAAGCCAGCCTCGGCATATCGCACGCCAGCCCGGGCTGTGGTGCATCCAGGGCTTTGGCGCGCGCGGCATCGTCTGGTCCGCGCTGATGGCCGAGCTGCTCGCCAGCCAAATGGAAGGCGAGCCCTTGCCGCTGGAAAGCGAGCTGGTCGCCGCGCTCGACCCTGGCCGCTTCCTACTTAGGCACGCATCGGCCGCCGGCCAGGAAAGTCCGGAACAAGGCGGCGAGGAATGAGTCCGGCAGCAAGCGCTAGGTAAAGCGTCCGGCACGCCTAGCGCGCTCAAGCTTTCGGCATAAAAATCCCTTCGCCCCCGACAGGCGCCCTTGATGCGCGCTTTCGGCTTGCGCCTGCGCCACGGCGAAAGGCCGCGGCTATAATCCTTCCCTGTCTCACCCAATCTCGCACACCGCCCTATCCCAGCAGCCCAAGCCCACTCACATTGCCGCCATGAAGTTACGGACTTTCATCCTCTCTGCATCGATCGCCGTGGCCTTGCTGTTTTTTGGGCTCTGCTACGTGTTCATGAAGGCGGAATTCGAGCGCGCCGCCAAGGTCCAGGCCGCACAAAGCTCATCGGCCCTCTCGAGCGTCACCTTCGCCGCGATGTACGAGCTCATGAGCCAGGGCTGGAGCCGCGACCAGGTCGAGTCCTTCATCCAGTCCACCCAGGAGGCCGCCAAGGGCATCGCCTGGGTGCAAATCTACCGGGCGCCGCTCGTCGCCGAGCGCTATGGCCAGATCGAGCAGCCACCGATCGACGCGGATTTGGCCGAGACGCTACGCAGCGGCCATCCGCGCCAATTCGACGAAGGCCAGCGTCAGCGTCACATCTATCCCTTGCGCGCCGAGTCGCGCTGCCTCGGCTGCCACGATAACGCCCAGATCGGCGACACGCTCGGCGCCATCGAGGTACGGCACGATTTGACGCCCCTGCTCGCGGAAAGCCAGCGCAAGGTCTTGACCGGCCTCACCCTACTCTCCCTGCTCGCCATGCTGGGCGCCTTGGCCGTGGTGTTCTGGGTGAACCGGCGCATCGAACAGGCCGTGCATACGGTCGAGACGCGCATCAGCAACATCAACCAGGTCGGCGACCTGAAGCATCTGCATTTCCCGCCGGGCAAGGCCGGCTTTGCCGAACTCGACCACATCCTCGCCAGCATCAACCAATTCGGCGAACGGGTGCGCGAAATCGCCGTCGACAAGGACATCCTCAAATTCGAGATCAGCCTGCTGGAAAAATTCGTCATCACTTCCGAGGTGGTGAAGGACTGGCGCCAGTACCTCGCCCAGCTGCTCGAAGAAATCAACAAGATCCTCGTCGCCCACGTGCTGTTCTCGGTTTTCAAGATCGATGAGGAGCTCTTCGACCTCGAAATTTTCTGGCATTACCCCCCCTCGCACGCCACCCGCGAGATGATGGAGAAACACGTGCGCCAAAGCTTGAGCGAGCATAGCCGCTTCGGCGACATCGCCACGGTGAATATCCACCACCACATCTGCAAGCCTGGACACCCACTCAGCCAATTGAGCGAGCGCGACGTGGCCGTGCGCGTCAAATCCTTCTTCGTCGAGACCCCGAAGATCGGCGGCATCGTCGGCATCGGCGTCCATGCCGAAGATCTCGACGACACCCGCTATCTGGTCATGGATAGCGTCCTATCCACGCTGCTGAACGTCATCGGCTCGGTGAAGGCCATCTACAAGTACACCCGCGACCTTGAGTACTACGCCACCCGCGACCCGCTCACCGACCTGTTCAACCAGCGGGTGTTCTGGGAGATGCTGGGTTACGAGATCGGCCGCTCGCAGCGGCATGACTACAAGTTTGGTTTGATGCTGATCGATCTGGACAACTTCAAGACCATCAACGACAACTACGGCCACCGGGTGGGCGACCGCTTCTTGCAAACGCTCGCGCTGCACGTGCGCCAGGCGCTACGGCATGAGGACATCCTGGCGCGCTACGGCGGCGACGAATTCGTGGTCATCCTGCCGGAAACCGATCTTGAGAGCGCCGCGCAAGTCGCCAACCGAGTGCTCGCCACCGTCACCTCCATGGCCCTACCGCACGAGGATGGCAGCGCCATCAAAGCCACGGTATCGATCGGGCTCGCCATCTATCCGGATCACGCCCAAGACAGCAAAGACCTGTTCCTGTTCGCCGATACCCTGATGTACAAGGCCAAAGGCGAAGGCAAGAACCGAGTCGCCATCCCCACCGCGGAAGACGCGGCACAAACCTTCCGCGACATCAGCCAGCGCAGCATGTTGGTGCTAAACGCCATCGAAAACAAGCAGATCCTGCCCTTCTACCAACCCATTCTGGACATCAAGGCGGGCCGCATCATTGCCTACGAATGCCTCTCCCGTCTGCCCTTCGAGCAGGATGTGCTACGCGCCGACCAATTCGTCGAGCTGGCAGAAAAAATGGGGGTCATTCACCGCATGGACCTGATCGTCATCGAAAAGGCCCTGTTCGCCATGAAGCAGCACGCTTTCGATGG
Source organism: Azovibrio sp. (assembly GCA_026414665.1). Classification (GTDB taxonomy): domain Bacteria; phylum Pseudomonadota; class Gammaproteobacteria; order Burkholderiales; family Rhodocyclaceae; genus Azovibrio. Next base: position 5,525 of record JAOAIO010000056.1, on the reverse strand, counting down.
CCTGATCTTTTTCAACCTCTCGCCGCGCGCCCTGGTTCTCAAGGAATTCGCGCACACGCTGCAACGCGTGGTGCAAGAAAGTGGCATTCCGCCGGAGCGCATCGTGTTCGAAATCACCGAACGCGACACGGTGCGCAATTTGGGGCTACTCGATGCCTTCCTCGCCGATCTGAAGGCTAGTGGCTTCAAGCTCGCGCTCGACGATTTCGGTTCCGGCTTTTCCTCCTTCCACTACCTACGCCGCTTCCCCATCGACTATTTGAAGCTAGAAGGCGACTTCATCGCCAATATTCTCAATGACGAACGCGACAAAGCCTTCGTCCAAAGTATGCGTAACCTGGCCGGCCAACTCGGCCTCAAGGTGATTGCGGAATTCGTCGAATCCCAGGATGTGCTCGATGCCCTCGACGAAATGCACATCCACTACGCCCAGGGCTATCACATCGGCCGCCCTGCGCCGGCGCCGCTCGACAGCATCACCTGGCAACCTCATTGACCCCGGCGATAAGCTTATAGGCAAGTCATCTGAAGGCGAGCGCCGCCTGCTGTTAGACTTCCGCCTTTTCCCACCGACACCGAGAGGAACTCCATGAAGCTCGAAACTCTGGCCGTCCATGGCGGCTACAGCCCGGACCCGACCACCAAGGCTGTCGCGGTGCCCATCTACCAGACTACCTCGTACGCCTTCGACAGCACCCAGCACGGGGCCGACCTGTTCGATCTCAAAGTGCCGGGCAACATCTACACCCGGATCATGAACCCGACGCAGGACGTGCTGGAGAAGCGCGTTGCCGCCATGGAGGGCGGCGTCGCCGCGCTCGCCATGGCTTCCGGCATGGCCGCCATCACCGCCGCCATCCAGACCATTGCCGAGGCCGGCGACAACATCGTCACCTCCAGCACCCTGTACGGCGGCACCTACAACCTGTTCGCCCACACCCTGCCGCAATACGGCATCGAGGTCCGCTTTGCCGACTACCGCGATCCGGAAGCCTTCGAAAAGCTGATCGATGGCAAGACCAAGGCGGTGTTCTGCGAATCCGTCGGCAACCCGCTCGGCAACATCACCGACTTCGAGAAGCTCGCCGAAGTCGCCCACAAGCATGGCGTGCCGGTGATCGTCGACAACACCGTGCCCTCGCCCTACCTGTGCCGCCCCTTCGAGCACGGCGCCGACATCGTCGTGCACGCGCTGACCAAATACCTCGGCGGCCACGGCAATTCCATCGGCGGCATCATCGTCGATAGCGGCAAGTTCCCGTGGGCCGAGCACAAGCAGAAGTTCAAGCGCTTGAACGAGCCGGACGTGTCGTATCACGGCGTCGTGTATACCGAAGCGCTCGGCCCCGCCGCCTACATCGGTCGTGCCCGCGTCGTGCCGCTGCGCAACATGGGCGCGGCGATCAGCCCGTTCAACGCCTTCCTGATCCTGCAAGGCATCGAAACCCTGGCCCTGCGCATGGACCGCATCTGCGACAACGCGCTGAAGATCGCCCAATTCCTGCAAAACCATCCGAAGGTGAGCTGGGTCAATTACGCCGGCCTGCCCGACCACAAGGACCACGCGCTGGTGCAGAAATACATGGGCGGCCGCGCCTCCGGCATCCTCAACTTCGGCGTGAAAGGCACCCACTGTGGCGGTCGCGAAGCCGGCGGCAAGTTCCAGGACGCACTGAAACTCGTTACCCGCCTGGTCAACATCGGCGACTGCAAGACGCTGGCCTGCCACCCGGCCTCGACCACCCACCGCCAGCTGTCGCCGGAAGAACTGGCCAAGGCCGGCGTCTCCGAAGACATGATCCGCCTGTCGGTCGGCATCGAGCATATCGACGACATCATCGCCGATCTGGATCAGGCTTTGCAGGCGGCTTGAAGCGCTGACCCGCCCCCAAGGCGCCGCCCCTCACACGGGGATTCCGGCCTGCGTGCCCACCACGCTGGGCGCGCCCACAAAAAAGCCAGAGCAATAGGCTCTGGCTTTTTACCTGTCGGGCTAGCGCCTTTGTCGCACGTCAAGCTACCCGAGCGGCGCGCAAGGCGGCATTGAAGGTGGGGCTCGGCCGCATGACCGCCTTGCACTTCTCGGAATCGGCCTTGTAGTAACCGCCAATATCAACCGGCTTGCCCTGCACCGTCTTCAACTCGGCGACGATCTGCGCCTCGTTGTCGGTCAGCGTCTTGGCCAGCTTGGCAAAGTGGGCGGCGAGCTCTGGGTCTTCTTTCTGCGCTGCGAGCTCTTGGGCCCAGTACATGGCGAGATAGAACTGCGAGCCCCGGTTATCGAGTTCGCCAGTCTTGGGCGAAGGCGACTTGTTGTTGTCGAGCAGTCGACCGGTCGCGGCATCCAGCGTCTTGGCCAAAAGCTTGGCGCGCGGATTGTTTTGCTTGATCCCCAGCTCTTCGAGCGAAACCGCGAGCGCCAAGAACTCGCCCAAGGAATCCCAGCGCAGGTGATTTTCCTGGACCAATTGCTGCACATGCTTGGGAGCAGAGCCGCCGGCACCGGTTTCATACATGCCGCCACCGTTCATCAGCGGCACGATGGAGAGCATCTTGGCCGACGTGCCGAGCTCCATGATCGGGAACAGGTCGGTGAGGTAGTCGCGCAGGATGTTGCCGGTCACCGAAATGGTGTCGAGGCCGCGGATGACCCGCTCCAGCGTATAGCGCATGGCGCGTACCTGGCTCATGATCTGGATATCGAGACCGGTGGTGTCGTGTTCGGCGAGATACTTCTTCACCTTCTTGATCAGCTCGGCTTCATGCGGGCGGTAAGGATCGAGCCAGAACACCGCTGGCATCCCCGAGTTGCGGGCACGAGTGACAGCGAGCTTGACCCAGTCGCGGATCGGGGCGTCTTTCACCTGGCACATGCGCCAAATATCGCCCTCCTCGACGTTTTGGGTGAGCAGCACTTCACCCGTATCGATATCGACGATATTGGCAATACCATCCTCGGGAATTTCGAAGGTCTTGTCGTGCGAGCCATATTCCTCGGCCTGCTGCGCCATCAGGCCGACGTTGGGCACGGTGCCCATGGTGCGCGGGTCGAAATTGCCGTGCCACTTGCAGAAGTTGATCATCTCCTGATAGATGCGGGCAAAGGTCGATTCCGGCATGACCGCCTTGCAGTCGTACTGCTTGCCGTCGGCGCCCCACATCTTGCCGCCGGCGCGGATCATCGCCGGCATCGAGGCGTCGACGATGACGTCGTTCGGCGAGTGGAAGTTAGTAATGCCCTTGGCGGAATCGACCATGGCCAGCCGCGGCCGATGCTCCTGGCAAGCGTGCAGGTCGCGGATGATCTCGTCACGTTTCGACTCCGGCAGCTGCTTGATCTTCTCGTACAGATCGACCATGCCGTTATTGACGTTCACCCCGAGCTCGGCAAAGGTCTTGGCGTGCTTCTCAAAGGCTTCCTTGTAGTAGATCTTGACGCAATGGCCGAACACGATGGGGTGCGACACTTTCATCATCGTCGCCTTGACGTGCAGCGAAAACAGAATGCCGGCCTCGCGGCAATCTTCCATCTCACGCTCATAGAACTCGCACAGCGCCTTCTTGCTCATGAACATGGAATCGATGATCTCGCCCTCTTGCAGCTGCACTTCAGGCTTGAGCACGGTGATCTTGCCGCCCTTGGCGATTAGCTCCATGCGCACGCGCCGCGGCCGGTCGAGCGTCATCGACTTCTCGCCGTGGTAGAAATCGCCACCGTGCATATGCGAGACATGCGTCTGCGACCACTGCTTCCACTCCCCCATGGCGTGCGGGTGCTTGCGCGCATATTCCTTGACGGCTTTGGGCGCGCGGCGGTCGGAGTTACCCTCGCGCAGGACCGGATTCACCGCCGAGCCCAGGCACTTGCCGTAACGCGCCTTGATCGCCTTTTCCTCGTCCGTCGTCGGATTTTCTGGATAATCGGGAATGGCGTAGCCCTTTTCTTGCAGCTCCTTGATACAAGCCTTCAGCTGAGCGACGGAAGCTGAAATATTCGGCAGCTTAATGATATTGGCATCAGGCTCCAGGGTCTTCTTGCCCAATTCCGCCAAGGTATTGGGGACACGCTGCGCTTCGGTCAAATATTCGGGGAATTCCGCCAGCACGCGGGCCGATACGGAAATATCGGCCTTCTCGATCTCGATGCCAGCCGGCGCAGTAAAAGTGCGGATGATCGGCAAAAAGGCACAGGTCGCCAGGAGCGGCGCCTCGTCGGTGAGCGTGTAGATGATCTTGGATTTCCCTGAAGCCATGCGTATCCCCTCGGTTTCGAGTGTTACTAAGACTCCTGCCGCCCACCGCAGCCCCCTCGAGAGCGCCGCCAGTCACGCCAGGTCGATAAAGTTTCGAGTATAGCCTGTCCCGCCCCGCAGCCGTCAACGACCGCCCGAAATGCGACAAACGCGCAAAACAAAACCCCCTGGGACGAACAGGGGGTTTTTAACTGGCGGAGACGGAGGGATTCGAACCCTCGATACGCGTTTTAGCGCGTATGCTCCCTTAGCAGGGGAGTGCCTTCGACCTCTCGGCCACGTCTCCACAAGAGGCGCGAATCATAAAGGTTTCGCCGCCCCGGGTCAAACTTTACTTATCCAGACCAAAGGACTGGTGCAGGACGCGCACGGCCAATTCCAGATACTTTTCGTCGATAACGACGGAAATCTTGATTTCGGAGGTGGAAATCATCTGGATATTGATGCCTTCTTCGGCCAAGGCACGGAACATCTGACTCGCCACGCCGGGATGGGAACGCATGCCGACGCCCACGGCGGAAACCTTGCAGATCTTGTTGTCCCCGAGAATCTCACGCGCGCCGATGTGCTGGCGCACGCCTTCCAGAACCGCCTTGGCCTTCTCGAACTCAGCACGGTTTACCGTGAAGGAGAAATCCGTGGTGCCGTCATGACCGACGTTCTGAATGATCATATCCACGTCGATATTCGCATCGGCGATGGGGCCCAGCAGCTGATAGGCAACTCCGGGACGATCAGGCACGCCCAGCACGGTGAGCTTGGCCTCGTCACGATTGAAAGCGATGCCGGAGATGATCGGTTGTTCCATGTTTTTGCCTTCCTCAACAGTAATCAGCGTCCCCTCCCCTTCATCCTGGAAGCTGGACAGAACCCGCAGTTTGACTTTGTACTTGCCCGCGAACTCGACGGAGCGAATCTGCAGCACCTTGGAGCCGAGGCTGGCCATTTCCAGCATTTCCTCGAAGGTGATGCGGTCGAGCTTCCTGGCTTCGGGAACGATGCGCGGATCGGTGGTGTATACCCCATCCACATCGGTATAGATTTCGCACTCATCCGCCTCCAAAGCCGCCGCCAGCGCCACCCCCGTGGTATCGGAGCCGCCGCGTCCCAGCGTAGTGATATTACCGGCCGCATCAACCCCCTGGAAGCCGGCCACCACCACCACTTTGCCCGCATCCAGGTCGCCCCGGATGTTGGCTTCATCGATGGAGAGGATGCGCGCCTTGTTGAACGCCGCATCGGTTAGGATGCGTACCTGCGCCCCGGTATAGC